>CAZRLY010000235.1:0-10028 GCA_964601015.1 uncultured bacterium | reverse complement strand
CTAAATCCAGACCGGGAGCGGTGAATATGAAAATAATTATGTCCGACTACTTAGCCACATTTTCGGAAAGACAACGATGGGAAGAAATTTGGGTTACGCTTTATTTTCCCTCTTGAAATAAGCACCAGCCGCCTTAACAATTTCCAGCACGAATTTAATCTGTTCCGAATCCATTTCCTTTGCCAAGATTTGTAACTCCTGTATAGCCGCCTCTTTCTCCAAATCTACCTGCCGAGTATCCCTTGGCAAACTAACCAACTCTTCAATCGGCACACCCAGTGCATCCGCTACCCTTGCCAAACTCTTCAAAGAAAGGTTTCTAACTCCCCTCTCAGCCGCGCCAATCGAAGTAAAATCCATATCTGCTTTCTCCGCTAAGTTTCCTTGAGTCCAACCACGGTTGAGCCGGATTTGTCTAATCCTGGTTCCTATTAATCGGGGCAAGGCATCTATTGAGTTCATTAAACTCCCCTCTTCTTCAGAAGGTGCAAAGCTAAAAGTATCAGATGTTTGGCCGCCTGTGCTTAGTTGTTTGACAGCCTCAGTGAGAGTGCGAATATCATCAGGGCTACATTTGCGCAGTTCTATCAGTAAAGTTTGATATGCTAACTCTTTTTCCTCATCGTCGGCAAAATCGAATAACTCCTTCGGAGCAACCTTCAACGCTTTCGCAATCTTTTCCAATGTTTTGATAGACGGGGAGCGCTCTCCACGCTCAATATATCCCGTGAATTTAACACTGATACCTGCGGCCTCAGCTAATTGCTCTTGCGTGAGTCCTGCTGCCTCTCGCAGAATTCTTATCTTTACACCGAGTTTGTAAGTAAGGGTTTGGGTTCGCACCTCTGAGACTCTCCTTTGCATAGAAATTGTAAGACTCAGAAGGCGAAATGAACACAATCTAATGTTTCCTAAATTTCAGAAAAACTATGCTTGAACGCATTTTTTTCTTGACAAACACGGCTATTTAGCGTATAATGTGGTGTGAGGATGTAATCCTACATTCTTTCACTTCTTGGAGGACGCAAATCAAGTTAGCGTTCTTCAACTCGTTATAAAAAAGGAGGCAAACAATGTTTCAGCAAATTTTGAAGTATCAGTTTATGGTGAGTATACTTTTGCTATTTCTTGTCTTGTTTCTCTTTCTTTCTGGTTGTGGGCCAACCAAGGAGATGATTCGCAAGACAACATATGTCGATACTCATAAGGCACCAGTAGATAAAACATTTGTAATCGAACTGCCGAAAGTCGAACTACTTCCCGGCACGAAGCAACTTCTCGTAAAAGAAGGCGTAACCATTTCCTGTGAAGTGGTTCCATTCTCCGCAAAACGGACGGAAGCTAAAAAAACAAGCATCACATACGCGGATCCAAATACTCCCGGCTTTGACGTATATGAAACGGTCGCAACACCTGTCTATAGCATCAAGCCGGATGAATGCCAGTTCAAGATTCGCATAAAGAACAATCAAGACCGCGTCTTGAAGCTAATTGAGATGCCAATCGTTTTGATTGTTGAGGGCGTTCAGACTTCGATTCAAGAAAAACGCCTCGTTGAATGGAAAGCCGCACTTGTGATACCGGGCTTTGAAAAGGAATTCGAGATAAATGTACCTAAGCCAAAGGAAGAAACAAAATCAATGTACATTGGTGTCTACGATGTTCCGATTCTCTACGACCAGGCAGGCAATATCAAGCAGAAGGAAAACTTCGAGTGGACATTTCAACTTACCAAGCAAGAGATCAGCCGGCAGGATAGAATCGTATACACCTATAGTAAGGAGGCGGTACACAAGGAGCGATGCAAGGCATGCACTGGAAAGGGCTTTTTTCAAGAAGTCAGCCAGTGTTCCAGGTGCGAAGGTTCCGGCATACGCACCAATAAGGAAGGTAAAAGGTCCAAATGCAACACATGTGGTGGGAAAGGGAAAGTCACACGCAAACGCAATTGCAAGACCTGTTCTGGCCTTGGTGTAATCGCGTACCCCAAATCTAAGAAACCACCTGTTGCCGAAGAAGTACTTTGGACGGGCTGGAAGGTGAAAGTAGAAACAAACCCGCCAGGTGCAAAAGTGAGTGTCGTTGACGTGAATAAAGCTGAGTATAAAGATGTCGGCACAAGCAACGTAGAAGTGCGTTGGTTCTCATCATCACAATCCTATCCGATCGTAGTAGAATACCAAGGCAAGCAAGTCAAAGTGCTGCCTTTCAAGCTGAATGGGAAGCCGTCTCGCAAGGTGGTCATTGATTTTCTATCGGCCCCACAACCCGTTGTTCAAGTGGGGCGAAAGGTAGAATAGCCATTCATAAAAACATGGGGTAATTCTAACGAAGATGTTGTTGGCGAAATCATACTGCAAAGTTAAAAGCCCACCACAGAGGTGCGGAGAACACTGAGGAACGCCGAGTTCTCTGCGCCTCTGCGGTAAGGAATCGAATTCGCCAACAGTATCAACGAAGCTTCATCAAGGGGTATACCTTGCGGATAATTTACGGTAAAAGGTCCGTTTTTGTTTGAGGACTCGATACTTTAACGATTTTTAGGCATAAAAACACCACAAGTAAGTATCCTCTTCAGCCGGGTGTCCCACGTGTAATTTTCAATAAGATGAATAGCCTTCCCTTCTGGGATGAATCTGCGAGGATAATCCCTGGACGCTCAAAGGAAGTTTTCCTTGTCTTCGATACGCATTGGCTTGTCAATAGCTATTGCGAATGTCCTCCCCACAACGTTGTACTTGGGGACGACAGATGGTGTACTTAAACTCGAATCTGATTGACAATAAAACGGGTTCTTTGAGCTTTTGTATCGGGCGGTATCTGACACACAAAAGTGGATTCATTCACTGAAAGGGAAGCTGTTTTTCCTGTGGCTGACGTTCGCCGAGCCGCATAACCCCTACCAGGTTCCCGAACCTTATTCTCAATGTTCCCGCCAGAATCACTGCCGCCCACTGTTTAGAACCCTCCCAAATCGGACAGCCTGTCCATCCCCCCCCTTCCCTTCGCTGACACCGCGTATGCACTTTAATTGAATAATAGCTTTTTAGGCGGAAAATTCAAGCAGATTTTTGAAATAAAGCTGAAGTAGTGTTCAAAAAATGGACAATTCGATTAGAATTTGAACAAAAGCCTTCAGTGCGTTAAATGGAAGCCGGGCAGCCAAAACAAGGGAACTTCGACTTTTTACAAATGAAATATGGAACGAAGTAGCCAGAGGGGGAGCGTGTGTTCTCAGGTGATTAATTCTGAAACAGATGTACCGTTACGAAAGAGAGGCATGGAAATTGCTTTGCGCTTGGCAGGGCATAACAGCCTCCTTGAGGAACGGGTGAGTCATTGGATGGTTCAGGGTACATAGAAACCGAGTTTTTCCGAAAAACTCGGTTTCTGAACCCGACAGAATGGCCCCGTCCCGAATATTGGAAAACACGCGAGGAGAATACTTATGATTAATCAATTTTCAATTTGGCTGAATTTATCCTGTTTACTCATTGTTTTTTTGGCGATCTTTTCAAGCGTCACTTTCGCTGAAGCGGAGGAAACAGAAAAACCTGTCCACCTCAAAGAGATCGCCGTTACTGCTACTCGCATTGAGAAGGACACCTTCCGAACGCCGAATGCCATTTCCGTGGTTGACCAAAAAAAGATGGAACGGATGAGCGCGCAAACCACCCCCCTGATTTTACGCGAGATAGCGGGCGTTTTTACGCAAAAGACGACGCACGGACAGGGTTCGCCTATCCTGCGCGGGTTGACGGGCTATCAGACGTACATTCAGGTTGACGGCGTTCGGCTGAACAACTCCACCTTCCGTTCCGGCCCAAATCAATATCTGGGGACTATCAGTCCCGATAGTTTACAGCGGGTGGAAGTGTTGCGCGGGCCGGGTTCGGTGTTGTATGGCAGTGGGGCAATGGGCGGCGTCATCAGTGTGTTCACAAAAGACGTTTGCGCTTCTGGTGTCAAGGAATGGATAATCAAACCACGTCTGTTTGGCAAATTTGCGAGCGCGGACAGGGAGAAAACCGGACGGCTGGAAGTGAGTGGAAGCTACGGCTGGTTGGGCTTCGTCGCAGGTGGCGGGATAAAAGATGTCGAAGACTTGCGCCCCGGACGCGGCTACGACGTACACTTGAAAAACCGCAAATTCTATTTGACCAGTAGAAAACCGACCAACATCCCTGAATTTGTCTCTCACGAGGGTATACACCCATTCGAGACAGAGACAGATGCGTGGCTGGTTGACGTCGAATCTCCGGTTGGTTGGCGCGAATACTCAGGCGATGCAAAACTGTCCTGTCGGCTTTCTGGCAATCAAGCGGTCAATCTCGCCTATCAACTCGTACGTCAGCCAGATGTGCCGCGCTATGATAAAATTTCGACGAAGGAATTTGAGGGCTATTCGTTTGCGCCGCAAAATCGAGATTTGGCTTATGCCAACTATATCGGCAAGAAGTTCGTCCCGTTTTTAGACGAACTGCGAGCGGCTGTCTCTTATCATCGCCAAAAGGAGGGGCGTAAGGAGGTCAAAACGGGCAACACCGAACAAAGGGAGCGGTTGGACATTGTGAACACTCTTGGTGTCGGCGTTCAGGGGACATCGCTTTCCGCTGAAAGACAGCGCATCACAGCCGGCGGCGAGTTTTATTTTGACACCCTTTCAAGCCAAACAATTAAGACCAATTTGGAAACAAAAGCGGAAAAGGTGAACGAAAATTGGGGGCGTTTTCCCGATGGCTCTAAATTTTGGGATGTGAATTTGTTCGCACAGGATGAGATTCAGATTCTCGACAGGCTGGAAGTGACGCTGGGCGGGCGATATACCCTCTTTTCGACCAAAGCTGACTTGAGTTCGCGCGATGAAAAATTTGGTGTCTTTGAAGATTCTGGCTCTGCGCTCACGGGCAGTGCAGGCGTTGTGGTAGGGTTGTTGGACGAGTTGAACTTCGTCGGCAATATCGCCACCTCTTTCAGAACGCCCTCGCTGAACGACACCACCGCAGTCGAAGTCACCAACGAAGGCGTGGACGCACCCAGCCCCGATTTGGAACCTGAGAAGGGGCTGACTGTCGAAGGCGGTTTCAAAGCACGCTCAAAATATTTCTCAGGCTCTGTCATCTACTACTTCAGTCAGATTAAAGACTTGGTTACGCGCGTACCCGTCGAAGAAGCCTACGAGGGACAGACGTTACCCAAGTTGTATGCTGACATCAAGGCTGCATATCCGGAACTGGATGTATTCGTGCGGGACAATATCGACGAAGCTCAGATTCAGGGGGTTGAAATCGACGGGTTGGCGTCAATCGCCGATGAATGGTCAATTTTCGGAAATTTGACCTTTACGCATGGCGAAGTAACCGTTCTTGCAGGGAAAGAGCCAAACCCAAGTAAACCGTGGGAATCCCGCATCCGACGTGAACCGCCCTTGAATGGGACACTGGGAATCCGTTTTGAGGAAAGAAAAGACAAATTCTTCGGCGAATTTTCCCTTCGCGGCGCGGTCAAACAGAACCGCCTATCTAAAGGCGACATTCGCGACCCGCGTATCCCAGGGTTTACCAGAGATGTAGAGGCTGTCACATTCGATGAAAACGGACGAGCAGTGGACGCAGGTACGCCCGGCTGGTTCACGCTAAATCTGCGTTGCGGCGTTCGTCTGAGCAAATACAATCGCCTGACAGTTGGCATCGAAAACATCTTGAACCGAAGGTATCGCGAACACGGTTCAGGTGTCAATGGGGCCGGCATCAATTTCATCGTCAGTTTGGATAATAGATTTTAATAAGATGGAGGAAAGCTGTGAAAAAATTTCACATATATATCATCATTTTATGTTTGTTGAACATCGGTTGCGCTGCTCTTTTCACTGAGCAGGAGTATATTCCGATAGATGAAGAGGTAAAAAGAAGACAGACGTTTTATGGGCTTGAGTTTTCAATTTCTGAGAAAAAAGACGTCAGGAAGATTGTTATCCTGGGGACAGGAACTATCCAAAATATAGAAATATACGCTCGTGTCGCGAAAAACAACTGGAAGCAGATAAAAAAGATTAAAAAGGCAATTACACTCCCCTTTGAAATTTCCGCTGTAGCTCATGCCGATGCGATTCGGATTATACAAAAAAGCACTACAGGCAGAGGCAACATCGACACAGTTAAGTTTTATACAACCGCTGACAAAAATAAGCAACCTTAGTGAGATGGGGTGTTGAAATAATGTTTATCTTTTCCGCAACCAAAATGCTTGACATCTGTGTTCAACTTCAATATAATAAAAAATGTAATGCTAAAAATGAGGTAAGTTACAGATGAAATGTAAAAAGCTATTTCGGTTCTGGACATCTACGTTAATGATTTTGTGGTTGATGGTTCTTCTCAGTTGTTCCTTCACTGTCATTTTTGCCGTTGCGGAAAATGACTCTAACGACTCTGAAGCGATTAAAATGGAGGAAATCACCGTTACCCCTGGAAAATTGACAATAGCGGAAGGAACGTTACTACAACATTTTCTGACCAAAACGGAAATAGACAAATTCCCGCTGATAGATAACGACATCTACCGTGCAGCGCATGTTTTTCCGGGCGTGACGGCGAGTGACTTCAGCGCGCGCTTTCAGATTCGCGGCGGGGATAAGGACGAAACTGTGGTTATGCTGGATGGCATGGAACTTTACGAACCTTACCATCTTCAAGATTTCGGCGGAGCAATCTCCATAATTGACCTCGGGGTTGTGCAGAAGGCGGAACTGCTGATGGGCGGATTTCCTGCGGAATACGGAGATAGGATGTCAGGTGTTTTTGACATCTCTGCGCGGGAGGGAAACAGAAAAGGCTTCAGAGGGAATGTCGGAATTGACTTAGTAAATACGCATCTCAGTCTTGAAGGACCAATTTCAAATAGAGGTTCATGGCTGTTTTTAGCCCGGCGCGGATATATTGACGTCATCCTCGCGCTGATGGATTCAGATGAGGAGATGAACCCCAAGTATTTTGACCTGTTTGGCAAGGTTACCTATTCTCCAACTTCGCAGGATAAAGTGGCAGTCAACGCTATGTTAGCGTTGGATTCCAATTTGATGGATGAAGAGGGCGAAGAGAATGACTTAGAATCTGAATATACCAACGGGTTCTTTTGGGGCAAGTGGCGGCATGACTTTGGTGAGAAGGCGTTTTCCAGGCTCTATCTTTTTGGCGGAGGCGCGGAACAATCCAAAAAAGATGGCGTTGAGGGAAAAGATGACCGGGAACTCTCATATTTTGGTGTCAAAGGGAATCTGACGTTGAAGCCCCTTTCCGCTCACACTGTAAAAACAGGTTTTCAATGGCGTTTTGGAACGGCGGATTACGAATACCAAGAAAATCCCGCCAATACAAACCGGCTTGCAACGGCTTCTTTCGGGCTTCTAAAAGCGCAGCCTGAAGGTTGGGACATGAACGGCTTCTTGCAGGACGAGTGGCAGATTCAAGAATTCCTCGCTGCCAATGTAGGAGTACGGGCGATTTATCAAGATTATAGCGACCAATTTGCGTTAAGCCCCAGAATAGCCCTGGCAGCCAAAGCGGGTGATAAACTCATTCTACGTGGTGCCTGGGGAATATACCATCAACCTATAACAATGCTTAATCTGCCCGTTGAGGCGGGCGTTACGAAATTGGGAGAACCTCAACGAGCTACTCACTACGTCATCGGCGGCGAATACGTTCCCAGTCGGAATCTGCTTTTCAGGGCGGAAGCATACTACAAGCAACTTGATAACCTCGCCGGCGTCATCAGAGACTACGGCAGGAAGTCTCAAATACTGATTCAGCCTGAAAAAGGTTGGGCGAAGGGATTTGAAGTCTCTTTGCATCAGACGCTAAGTGCGAGAATCTCTTGGTATGCGGGGTATGCTTACGCAATCGCCAAAGAGCAAGCAGGTAGTTTAGAGTTCCCACGAGATTTTGACCAACGACATTCACTTCTGCTCAATGCTAATTTTGCCCTGTCGGATGACCGCATCGGGTTGCCCCTGCGAAATTTGCATCTCAACACATCATGGCGTTTTCATACGGGCAATCCGTATACCAGCATCTACGCCGAAAAAAATGGTGATATTTGTCAGAAACATTTTGGAAGCACACCGAACACGGAGCGTCTTCCAGCATATCACAGCCTTGACGTCCGAATCAGCAGAATACATAATTTCAAAAATTGGCGTTTGACATGGTACCTACAAATATTAAACCTCTACAACCGCTCTAACGTCCATGAATACGCTCTGAGCCAAAATACCGGTAAAGCGGGAGAATTGGAATGCGAAATAGGTGCTGAAAATCTGCTTCCCATTGTACCCACTTTGGGAATCCAGGCGGAGTGGTGAAGAAAATGATGAAAATGCAAATCCCCAAACTTACTATCTTAATGATTTTGATTTGTACAACCGCAATCCTCTGGTGTCATGCCAAACCTAAAGCACCCTATGTCTTTTCCGAATGGGTAGGATATGCGCTGGAGAAATTGGAAACAGACGGTATCACGGGTGGCATTCATTCGAGTAGCCGTCCTTTCAGTCGGTTGGAGATAGCCGAGATGATTGCGAAAGCTCAAGCTCGGATAGCATCGGGAACTGTCAAGCCCAAGCCTATCCACGTCAAATTCCTTACAAAATTGGAGACGGAATTCTCCGAAGAGCTAACAGTAATCAGCGGAAAACCTGTTCCTGAGAGATTGCGTCTAAGAGCAGCGCCACAGTTGCGTTCATCGCCTGAACACAAATTATGTGTTTCATCGTCCTCCTTTTGTTCCAGAGTTATTCCTGCTTTCGAGGGCGCGTTTGGATACGAACTGCCCAAAAGATTTATCCTGTACGACGAACTTCAGATTAGCCAAAACGGTTTTTACGAGCAAGTGGGCGAAACCGCTTCTAAGCGACTAAAACCTTGGCAGGAAGATTATGTAGCAGATTTTACAAGAGCGTACATAAGTTTTCCAATATCGAAGTTTGAATTGGTAGTCGGAAGAGACAAGGTTTTCTGGGGGCCGGGTTATCGCGGGGCGTTGGGAGTTTCTGACAATTCGCCGCCATTTGACCTGATTTTATTGAAGGGCAAATATCGAAATATCAAAGGCACAAGTTTTGCGGCAGTGTTGGACAAAATGTGGGTGGAGAGAAAAGATGGATACAGGTATCTTGCAAGTCGCTACTTTGCGGGACACCGTTTTGATTGGCAAGTCAACGACAGACTGGAACTTGGCATCTCAGAAACCATACTATACGGCGGTGAAATGCGGAATGCCGAATGGCAATACATGAACCCTGTCCTGCCCATCTTTGCAAGCCAATACAATATGTATATAGAAGATATGGGTGTGGACGATAATTTCATGTTTACCTGTGACTTCGCTTTTATTCCCGTCGCTGGCGCGCGCATCTATGGGGAGATGCTGATAGACGATTTTCATCCGTATAAAAATCCTGAAGACCCAAATGCTATCGGACTACTGTGGGGCCTGCATTTGAGTGACTTCTTAAAATTTGTCTTTCGTGAGGGTATACACCCACTCAAGACAGAGACAGTTGACATGCGCGCGGAATATGCTCGGATAGGCCGCTGGACATATACCCATCTGGCAGGAGAAAACCAATATACACACTTCGGTTCTGCCATCGGACACTGGCTCAATACGGACGCTGACGCTCTGTATGTGGAACTCAATTACCCGTTGAACGTGGATACGCTTTTTCTGTTAAGTTACGAATTTCAACGACAGGGCGAGGCTACGGTTGAAGACAGATATAAAGGGGAAAAATACGAAGGGACACCGTATCCCACGGGAATTGTGGAAAAGAAACACACCACTGGTATTCGGGTGTTGTATGAGCCTATTCAGGGTTGGCAACTTGATGCGACGTACCGGCATCTGATACTGCGAAATGAAGACAACATATCAGCAAAGAACGCACACAAAAATGAGTTTGAACTGAGGTTGAAGTATCATAAACGTTTATTAAAAGTGTGGAAAATTCTTGCCATACATTAACAACT
>CAZRLY010000234.1:6400-10120 GCA_964601015.1 uncultured bacterium | reverse complement strand
CAGAAACTCTGATGGAAGAAATCGTGATTGCTATCGCTACTGTTATTGAATATGGGGAGGAAAAATGACAACCAGAGCTTTAGCCGCTGTTCATGTCACAGAAGGGCGGACACCTAACAAGGGTTGCGCTATTTCAGATTGTACGAAAGATATTTGATGCCGCTTCAATTGACCAATCGCCACATTGTCTTAGTGAAAATGGACGCCTTGCTCTCTGCCCCACTTCCCCAAACTACCTATTAAGGTTGATTTACCAGTGTATTCACAGCCAATAATGATTAAACGCATTTTTCCATCTCCTTTGTTGTTGAGTCTTTTTCCTCATTCATCGACTTTAAAATTTCCTATGGGGGAACCGTTGATGTTATACCAACTTAAATAATTAATGCAATATTATCTTCGGATAAACCCCCGTATTTAGGGAAAAGTGGGTGTTGGGGTGTTGGGGTAAAAACGTTAGATTTCACAAGTTTTTACCCCATTACCCCATCTCTCCATCACCCCAATACCTGTTTTATAAATGAGCAGTACAAATGATATTGCATTGTTTTCTTAAAACGGTGTTACTTAACCGCCGGGTATGTAAAGGCTGCGGTCAACGACAGGTAATGATATACGTGCGCCGCTCTGCAAGTGCGAGTGTGCGATACCAAATTGCACCTCCACAGCTTGCATTGTCACGTCAATATTTCCGGCAGTGCGCTCTCCTGTTTCTATCTCTCGGATAATGTTCCGAATAGTACAAATCGTGGGACTTTCGCCGGTAGGCTTGATAATCTTCTCTTCGACTTCCGAACTTCCCTTCGCACTACCACGCACACACAAAGCCCCGCCGTTATCCCAAGCGTATACTCGTCCTCCTGTGCCGTGTACGTCAATGTCGAATCTCCCGGACATGGGTAAAAAAACTGCTTCAGCGCCGTTTTCATATCCAACCCGGAAGAACCCTACCATCGGGTCCGCTATCTCTTCCCCTGGCGGCGGCACAAAACGGTGTGCGGCCGGGTCAAAGTCGGGAAACGAGCGGGATGGCTGTTGAGATGCGCCCCTCTCCGCCAAACGTCCCTCCACCCAGATAGGAACCGGGTCAACCAGTAACATAGATACCAAATCCAACGTGTGAGGATGGTGCTTAATTAGGTCAGTATATGAGTACATTATGGCATAACGGGGTTCTCCGATGTCACCGCGAACGATGGCTTCACGCAGCCGAACATAGCCGTTGTGGTGTCGGCGCATAGCTCCCCAGTTGAATGCCACGTTGTTTCCTTTGCAAGCGGCAACGATGCGGTCAGCCTCTGCCAGCGAAGCACATAACCCCTTTTCGGCGTATATGCCTCGCACTCCGTGTTCAGCGGCGAAAATAATTGGTTCAGCGCGTGCGAACGACGGAGTAGTCACGCTCACGATGTCCGGTTTCTCTTTCTCTATCATCTCGCGGTAGTCGAGGTAAGTGTTGGTGACGCCGAAACGTTCGGTAAATCTCTTCAGGCGTTTCTCCCCGCGATTCGCTACGGCTACCACCTCTGTCTGTTCGATAGCAGCGTAAGCGCTGAAGTGTCCATAAGGACTGTGAAATTGGTTAATCGGAAGTTCATCTTCAATAAGCCCGCCCATCCGACCGGTGCCGATGATGACGACGCTATACAATGAATTCTTCATCGTGTATTCTCCTCTCAATATTATCGGTTTCTTAGAAAGCGACTAAAAGTTTACCAATTTTTCACACTCATGTAAACCAAAAATGTTATTTTTTCTTTCACTACGAACCCAAATGTAAAAAATTAGGAGGTTTGCAATGCAATCAATACGTTCTTATCAGCCGCTTGACTTAGACGGCTGCCATATTCTGGCGGATGCACTTGGCGATACGCCTGAAACCGTTATTTCAACACATCTGTTGAGACGTGGTTTATGTAGAGCTTATGTGGCAGAGGTACCCTCTTGTTTCGCTGGAGCCATCATACAAGATAATTTTTGTTCTACGGAGCCGGCTGGCTTCGGTTCTACCCCTGAAGTGTTGTGGGATTTGCTGGAATCGGTCGAGGGGTGGGATTGTGTCAATGTGCCTTCAGAGTGCGCAGTTCCCCTTGGAAACATCATCAAGGAGAAGAGGGGAGTACAGGTTCGATACTACGGTGATGTCTACCATGTGCTATCCGAACCAGTATTGAATTTCCGTGACGAAGCGGTGCGTCTATTGACACTCGCTGACATCAAGCTGTTGGAATCGGCACCTGCCGAACTTCAAGGTGGCGGTTTTGGGAGCATACGCGGCTTGTTATTAGATGGGGTTGTGGCATGCGCTATCGTATCGGGTGACGTTGTCGCCATTGCCCATACTTATGCGCGAACGAAACATCACTCAGATATTGGTGTCTTTACGCTTGAGGAGTGGCGGGGGCGCGGATTTGCGACTGCTACGGCTTCCATTGTCGCGCAGCGCGTGCAAGAGGCAGGACAGATACCCGTTTGGAGTGCCGGCGAAGATAACTGCGTCTCACTTCGCATTGCGCAAAAGTTGGGATTCAGGGAGGTTTCCCGGAGAATTTATGTCATTCTTGAGAAAGAAAACTGAACAACAAAATAATTTAGCTCAAGTTAAGAACTCGTGCAGAATAAACCGAGTTTCTCGGAGAAACTCGGTTTTTTTTCCCTCTTTGCACTTATTTTTGACATGAGCCAATAATTTTTAAAAATTACCATGAATTTTCCACCTTGAAATGGGTTTAACTTTATTAGGGCGGGGTTGAAATGCGGAACGGCGCGCTGACAACGCGCCCTGTAGGCCGTTTGACCTGTTTCGCATTCTTCTTGGCTGGGTGGTCGTTTAGCGCCGAACATACAAGTCGCTTGACTTGCCCGGTCGCAAGAATATTAACCCCGCCCAAGCCGGTAGAGAGTTGCACGTGCCCTGGGAATTGCACGGCGGAAACGAAGCTCCTTAGCTTGCAACTCCTGCCGGCTTTTTATTTGGGAGGTAGTTATGCAAACATCAGTATTTCCTACCTTGGGCAGTCATCCAACCATTCCAGAGGTTGTTGATTATTACTTGCGTGCCGATATCCTGCCTGAAATCTTTCATGTTACGCAAGTGCGAGATGTCACCTTTATCCACCGTGAATCTGGCGGTAAGGATGTACATACCCCTCTTCAACCCAAAGATGTCGTTGAACTCAAGAATTTCCTACAACAATTTTTCACACAACATGCAAGCCGACTCGAACCGTATCCGTGGTTTACCGTTTCGTGGAGCAGTGGAGCGTACAAGCATAACCCGCAAACGGGCGAGCGACATATCATCGGATGGGATTCGGTAGTCGAACTTGATTACGGATGGTGTCAGTCTTTCAGTGAATTGTATGGTGGGATACAGGTGCTCAATGATTTTGGCATCCACTATCGGGCGAAGTTCAGTGGACATCGAAGTTTACATTTTATCCTTCCTGCTGAAGCGATGCCGGAAAGTCTTCGCGAACGCCCAGACCGGGAAAGATGGAGTGATACCATAAACAAGGTGGGAGAATTTGTGATAACGCGCAGTAATTATTTGCGCAACTGGCAGAAAATGGGAACTCACGCCGCATACAGCGCACCCTATACAGTACACCGATATGTAGGATTGGCGGCTATTCCGCTTGTGTTTGCTGATTATAAGAGATTCCGTCCATGGATGGCAACAGTCCATTTAGCCGCGCCGGTTCCAAACTGGTGGGACGT
>CAZRLY010000234.1:0-6300 GCA_964601015.1 uncultured bacterium | reverse complement strand
TGGAGGCTGATGATATGCGGCACAAACGCCATCGGCAAATTACTGAAAGCAACGAACGATGAGGATAAAGTCGTGCGCTGGTTTGCCCTTGAAGCGATACGAGCGAATATCGACGATGAGCGTATGGTATCTGTGGCTGAGAAACTAATAACTGACGATGACGAGTATGTCCGTCAAGCTGCTTTTGACCTACTCAGTGAGAGTGGGGAGCGCGGCATAGCGCGTTTGTTGCAACTCGTTACGAAAGCTGATGCAGGGCAACTCAATCGGGAAGCATTGTGGACATTGAGAAATTGGGTCGAAGCGCAGGGCGAATCGGGTATTGAGATGCTAATGTATTTTGTGCGAGGCAACGATACAGAATTGCAGAACGCTGCTCTACTCGTAATGGGGGAAATAGCCCGTCTTGCTGCTCCCAGGTTGATAGAACTCATGTCCGACGCGGATGAAAATCTCCGCATCAACGCACTTAGCGCTCTTCTGGAAATGGGAGAGGGTGCCGTTCCCTTCTTAGAAACGGCTGCAAAGAGCGAACAACCCCCATCGTCCATGCTTGCGCAACGCGCCCTTGATGGACTTAAAAGGCTGCGAGCAGGTGAAGGTTTCCGCACAGTGCTCCCCTCACTTAACATTGCTCGCTTAATAGCAATGGGAGAGACTCTTGCTCTGCCACTGCTTGGCCAACAACTGAAATCGGCTGATAAGAAGACGCGCTTTGTCGCCGTTAAAGCCCTTGCATATATGGGACAAGCTTCAGCACCCATACTTATCGACGCGCTTAACAGTTCTGACGCAAATCTCCGTCGTCGCGCATGCGAGGCGTTGCGTGATATTTCCCCCCCAGAAGCGCGCGACGCATTGAAAAACGCACTGACTGATACAGATGTTAAAGTCCGCCAGAACGCCGTGCGCGCTCTTGCTCGTATCGGCAATCCTGATGACTTAGCAGCGTTACGTCCTCTCCAGTCTGACACATCAAGGGTTGTGAGAAGAACAGTAAGAGAAACACTGAACACATTATCTTTGCCGCAAGAGGTGAATGGATTGAAGATTGACCCACGCCCGTAGCGTAGCGGAGGCTTGGGTTGAGTAGGAGCGGAACGACATATCCAAACCGACAGTCGAGATGTGAATCTTGACCTACATATTAGGAGGTAGTTTATGGTTTGCTGGTATTGTAGAAAGATTGCTCAAAAAGAACTGCTCTATCAGCCACGGGAGGCTTTGTTTGACATCGGAAGCGATTGCCCCAGGTGTTCACGACATTGGCGATACGTTTGTTCAATCTGTAAAAAGCCACATCATTTCCACGCGACCTTTTTCTGCCCTCGCATACGCTCTTTCATTTGTCGCTTCTGTGCCAGGGATGTTCGCGAAGTGATAGAGAACTTCTGGGCATGGGAATATTACTGGGAATATCAGTGTCCATATTGTGAAAATTGGCATCCGGCGCTGGATTATCTGGAATATACGGGGGAACATCCGTATGTTCAGAGACCGGAGTGGGAAAAAGAGAAAGTGGGGCTATCAAGGGAACTTTTCCTTGATAGGGCGCAAACAGTGAAACCTTTCTTCGTGCCGATTGAAGAGGATGCCATCACAGACGAAGAGATTGGCGTCTCGTGGGATACGAAAGCCGAAGATTGGGATAGAAAATACGATGAATACGGCGACCGGAATAGGAAATACCAAAGTGACCGGGTGCTTTTTAAATTTTTAGGTAATGTTGAAGGGCTCACAATTTTAGATGCGGGCAGCGGCACAGGATATTTATGTCGGCTTTTGGCAAAACGCGGAGCAAAGATGGTAGGAGTGGAAAACTCCCTGCGTTTTTATGAGATTGCCTTGGAATACGAACGCAAGGAACCGCTGGGCGTTATCTATCATCACGGGACGATAAGCTCGATGCCCTACCTTCAGAATGAAAGTTTTGACGCAATTGTTTCCAATTACGTGCTGATGGATTGCCGGGATTACGAAGGCGCGGTGCAGGAATTTTCCAGGGTTATAAAGCCCAGCGGAGTCGCTGTCGTGGTAGTCTCCCATCCCTGCTTCAGCATCCCCGGATGGTGGTGGGTAAGCACACCATTAGACACTCAGCGACGGGAGGAACGCGTCGGACGTGTCGTGGACAACTATTTTCTGCGCGGTCGATTTGAGGAGTCCTGGGGTGATTTCAAAACGCCGTTCATAGGCTTCCACCATACCTTGACGGACTATTATCAAACCTTTCGGAAAAACGGTTTCAGTGTGACTAATTTAGAAGAACCGTCAGTAAGCGAATTGGGTATGCAAGAACTTTCGGCGTACTATGTGAAGCATCTGTTAAGGATTCCCTGGTCAATAGCTTTCCAACTGAGAAAGGTTTAGGTATTTTTGAATAATAAACTTTGTATTTTCAACTGAAAACGGTATAAGATGAAAAAGTGAGGTGTTATCAAGATGACAACGGGCTGGTATCATACATTCTTTGATGATGATTATTTGAAGTTTTGGGGCTCTATAACCACACCGGAGCGAACGCAAGGAGAGGTGGATTTTATCCTTCAGACGCTCGCTTTGCCGCATGGAGGGCATATTCTTGACCTTTGCTGTGGACAAGGGCGGCATGCGTTGGAATTTGCAAGAAGAGGCTATCAGGTGGTAGGGCTTGACCTTTCAGAAACACTCCTTCGCCACGCTCGAAAGCAGGCAAAGGAGCAAAATCTTTCCCTAGGGTTTGTCCATTCCGACATGCGGTGTATTCCCTTTGAGGGGGAATTCGACGCCGTTGTGAACATCTTCACTGCCTTCGGGTATTTGGAAGAGGATGAGGAAGATGAGAAAGTCATCCAAGCTGTGGCTAAGGCTTTGAAAGCGGGGGGCAAGTTTCTGATTGACCTTCCGAACCATGAGCGTTTGATGAGAAATTTTTCACATAGTCATTCTAACGAATTGTCCGATGGCAGTTCGATATCAGAAGAATGTGATTTCGACATTCTCACTGGTAGAATCAGAACCAGATGGTTCTTGATGGATAAAAGCGGGAAGAGAAAAGAACGTTCATCAACTCTTCGCATTTACACTTTTACGGAACTTCATAGGATGCTCAAGTCAGCAGGATTTCGGGTTAAGCAAGTCTTCGGCGGATTCGATGGAAGCGATTATGAGGTGGTTTCCAAAAGGATGATAGTGTTGGTGGAGAAACTGTGATGGTTTTTGACTGCAAATTTCGGTAATCATTCAATTTGCTATTCCTCTTTCAGAAAAAGTTTTGCTATATTAGACAACAAAAAAGCAAAAAAGTCCGATAAAAAAACTTGTTTTTCACAAAAAGTTATGATAGTATAAAATTAGAAACCAAGTTTTTTGAAAACGCCTGGTTTCTGACCAGCGTTCTTTTGAAGCCGACTTAAAGTCGTCTCCAAATCAGACGGGGTAAAGTGGCTAGGGGTAGAACCCTACACAAAAAGAAAGGGGGGGGCGATGAAACAAACGCAAAAAAAACAACCAAACATACTGACACAAATCGCAGAAAATAACATATCCCCAATCTATCTGCTTTATGGGGAGGAAGAGTTTCTTATCGACGAAACGCTGCCGCGGATGATTGAGCTTTTAGTACCTGGAGAAACACGCGACTTTAACTTAGAGATATACAATGGAGTGGACGTTTCCATCGAAGAGGTAATCACCAGCGCTGAGACTTATCCGGTGATGAGCGATAGGAGGGTTATCGTCGTAAAGGAACCTACCTTTTTTAAGAGAAATAAGGGTTCGTCCGCACTTGATATTCTGAGAAACGCTATCGAGTCCTACGAAACCGATAATTTGACAAAGATGATGACGCTCCTCGCTAAGTCCCTGGAACTACCTACCGACAGGTTGGTGGAATACGACTACGAGGCAAAAAATGCTGTTCGCGGATTTGTCGAGGAAAACAAAGATGCGCTTTTGCCAGAAGAGGTGGGGTTCCTCTCGAATCTAAAAGACATCACCGCTAATGTCAATATTCGTCCCACTTCTGCCGGGGCGGACGAGATTATGCGATTTATTGACTGGCTTTCAGGTTCTCTTCCAGATAGCAGTGTTTTGATACTTACCTTATTGGGTTCAGTGGATAAACGCAGCAAATTGTTCAAAGCGATTGATAAAGTTGGCGAAACGGTTGATTTGACGCCTCAAAGGGCGGGTTATGGGCGTTCGTTGGAAGAAGACCAAATTTACAGGATGGTAAATCGCAAACTCCAGGAATCCGGCAAAAGCATTGCGAAGAGTGCGTATCTTTCCTTGCAAAATAAAGCGGGCGACGATATGCGTCTCATCTTCGACGAATTGGAAAAGCTGATTACTTTTATCGGGGATAAGAAGCAAATTACCGAAGAGGATATTGATAGGCTCGTATCAAGGAGTAGCTTTGACAACGTTTTTGCCCTGACAAACGCCATTGCAAAACGCGACTTGAGGCAATCACTCAAAAGCCTCTTAAGCAACCTTCAAAACGGTGAGCCACCGCTAAAAATACACACGATGATAACCCGACAGATTAGACTACTACTACAGGCTAAGTTACTACTTCAACAACAGGTGTTGAGAGGACATTTAGGCGGCAGTTTCAACGACTATGCAAAATTCGCCGAAGAATACCGAAAGATACCCGCAGAAATAGTTGCCCAATTGCCAGCATCGGACAAACTAAACCTGCTAAAACAGAAGAGCACCTATCCCGCACTCATCACTTTTAGAAATGTCATTAACTATACGCAAGAGGAATTGGTCAGCGCAATGGAGCGACTACTGGAAGCAAACATTCAATTGAAAAGCAGCCAATCCACGCCTCAAATAATTTTGGAACAGTTAGTTGTGGACTTGTGCAGTGAAAGTAAGCGGGCTAATAATCAAAATCGTTTAGCGTAGTTTGTTCAACTTCCCTCGTGGCGAAGCGGTTTTTTCAAAGCTACGGGCGTGGAGTCAATCTTCAATCCAGTCACCGTTTTCTTGAAGGTGGAAACGGGGTTTCCCGTTCATCAGGGCGAAATCGGCGTTCCTCTTCAAGGCGTGCTTTATTTATCAGTTTCAAATCAGCATCAAACTTGTAGATTGTGTTGCCCTTTACAACGAATATATAGTGATTCACGCCGTAAGTAGCTGTGCAGATTGCGGGTACTTCAGGGCTTCTGAAAATTGGTCTGTCATCTTCAAAGCGCGGTGGTTGCGCGCCTGCATTGTCCTGCCAGACGGCTACCGAAACAATAACTGAAACTGCGGTGAATGCCACCGCAAGCGTTATCAAGATTTTTTTTGCTATCATATTGTTAGCTCCTCTGGCTAATCCAAATCTTCCTCAGCAAGAGTCAACATGGTATGTTCAACGCCTTCTAATGCGCTCAGTTCTCGGAGGAATTGCTGTTGTTCCCCTTGATTTTTGAATCTGACGCTAAAGGCAAGTTCCATGCTTAACCCCTCCTGGACTATCATCGAATTGATTAAGGTGTTCTTCCTTAAATATCTGTCGAAGACATTCTGGTGGATATTTTCATTATCTGGCGACACCCTGACGCGAAACTTTAGCAGGAAATTCCTGCCCCTTGAGAAACCCAAACTACTAAATATGTACATGAGGAGTATGATAAAGCAGATAACCACTGTACCTATAATGGCAATTTGACGGCTTCCTGTTCCAACTGCCATCCCAATAGCTAACGAGAGGAAAACAAAGGCAGTGTCTCTGGTGTCCTTCACGGCGGTTCGGAAGCGGATAATGGACAATGCCCCGACTAAACTAAATGCCCTGGCGATGTTGTTCCCGATAACCATCATTACAAAAGCGGTAACCATAGACAAAATTGTGAGTGTGCTGACAAAAGAGTTGGAATAAGAATATCCCCTGTGGGTGCGTTTGTAAACCCATGAGATGACAACCCCGAGAATGAAGGCGATGACGATGCTGATTATGATGTCATGCCAAAGAATAGACGCATTTCCGGGTGGAATGTTATCGAAAAGACTTTTTAGTGTTTGGTTGGGCAATTTAGCCTCCTGAGATTTAACTCTTTTGTCGCAGAAGTCCCCTTCTGATTAGGAAAAGATCGCTTCGCCCCTCCGCTTCGCTACGGGATAATCAGGAGGGGATGAAAAAAGTGTAGGCTTTGCCTGCACTTTTTGCGACATCATTATCCATATAGTTGATTGTTTGCGCATATTCTACAAGCTTGACTTTCTTGTGCGAGATAGACGCATACTTTCTACTGCCGTCAGATTGATACCTCCAATAATAAAATCCTTTGCCATTGATAGAAGCTATTTCAGTCTGTAAACCTA
>CAZRLY010000233.1:0-10131 GCA_964601015.1 uncultured bacterium | reverse complement strand
ACAAGCATTCAAGTACAGTAATTTTTAACTCATTTTCAATAATCTGCTCTATTTCAACGTCGCCAAATTTCAAGCCCATTATTATCCCTCCTATGGACGCGAAAAATCAAAAGTCTCCTTCGCTACAAAGTGAGAGCGGGAAACCCGACGTCATGTTTACTGCCGCGTTAGGGCGATAAGGACAAGACTTGTGGAAAGTGGGTACCCGCGTCTGACAATCTGTCGTTCTATAGTTGCTCCGTCACTTTGTTTATTATCTCCATCAATCCCGTAAACGAGATTCGACTTGATTCCTCCCGCGACATTCCTTTAGGATGCCAATGCGTTTCGAGGGAAGCCAACCCATCATAGCCATCTTCTATCAACGCCCTCATCTGTCCGACGTAATCTACCTCGCCTGCGCCGATTGCCTCCCAACTTGTCAAACCGGTTTCCTTATTTAGGATTTTAGCGTCTTTGAGATGCAAATGTACGATAAACGGTTTGACTGCTTCGTAACCTTCAGGGTAAGCCGTGGCACTGGATACATACGAGTTCGCTGCGTCCCACACAACCTTCAGGACGGGGGAATTGACGGCATCTACAATCTCGCGGGTGTTCTGTCCACTGTTGCCGTAGCAGGAACGGACGTTTTCAAAGCCGAGCGTCATTGAGGCTGCTTTTACAACGTCGCAGGCGATGAGCATACCTTCTCTGATTTTATCCATCGTGTCGCCGTCTATCCTGCCACCAGCGGGCAAAATCGGTGATGGGTTTCCCAACCCCACCATGCTCGGATGCCTGAAAGAGTAGGTACGCACCAACTTCGCTCCGCAAGCTTCCGCTATCTCAATTGACCTTTTTAACATTTTGATATGTTCCCGAAATTGCGAGCTGTCAGCTACCTTGCCCTTCTCCACGTTGTCTATCCTACATACCTTCAGAAACAGCGAACTTACCATCGACACCTTGAAATCGTAAGTTTTGATGAGTTGAATCACCTTTTTAACCTCGTCATCCGTCCAATGTATAACCTCTTTTCCCCATGCTGTATTAAATTCGACGTATTCCATGTCGAATTCTTTCATCACCTTCAGGGCTGGTTCCACATCACTGTTTATTTCATCCGAAATAGCCCCCAATTTGAATGCTATCCTACGGCTCATCCACTTCTCCTTTCTTCACTTCTTCTACCGCTGCTTGTTTTGGAGTTTCTTCCACCTGCTCCCTCTTAGCCGCCTCCGGTGTAGTTGTTTCCGCTCCCTCCTCTTGTCTAATCTGTGCGGCGCAATCCCTGATAGCCTGCCGAATGGCTTGTCGCCTGGTATGCAGGGTTTCCTCTATATTCTTGAGGTGTATCAACCATGAATCCTCCGAAGCTCCCTCAGTATCGCCAAAGTCATCTGTCAAGGACAACTTCATAAACTTGAGTCGCTCCTGTTGTAGTAAATTACTTTGCTCTTCATAATCCTCTATCCCTACCTGCAATAAATTGGCTAGTTCTCTAATTTTTTCCATAATTTATTCTCCTTTCCAATTACCATATTGAACGCAAATCAGATTTGTGCATATTACTCTTTATTCTTTATTCTCAGGGATAACAGCAAGATGGGTAGATTCCTAAATTCACAAAACCCAATTTAGTATATCTAAATCCCGCCGCATACTGGACAATCCGGGTTCCTTCTCAATCGCACCTTTGACAACATCATTGATTCGCCATCGTAAATGAGCAATTGGCCTGCCAGCAGTTCCCCAATCCCCGTAAAATATTTTATCGCCTCAGTCACTTGTATTGTAGCGATTAAAGCAGGACTGACACCGACTACCGGAAAAACTTCTTTGGGTGGGGCTTCAGAATAGATGCAGCGAAAACAGGCTGTTTCCCCTGGGATAATCGTGGTAGCTCTCCCTTCCAACCCCCATACCGCGCCGTGAAAAAGGGGGATGTTGCGTTTGACTGCAAACTCGTTAATCAAAAACCGACTGGGAAAATTATCCAATGCGTCTACCAGTGCATCTGCGTCTGCAAATATTCTATCAATGTTTTCCTCATTGACTTCTTCAGTGTAGGTGACAATCTCCACATCTGCATTCATCTCCTGCAACTTTTCTCGCACGGAATCAGCCTTGTTTCTACCGATGTCCTTATCCCAGTGCAAAACCTGCCTGTTCAGGTTGCTCAATTCAATTTTGTCCTTATCAGCCACGATTATCTTCCCGAATCCAGCAACCGCTAAATACATCAAAATGGGGGAGCCGAGTCCGCCAGCGCCGACGACGCCTATCGTTGTACCCTTTAATTTCGCCTGCCCCTCCTCACCCCAACCCGAAATTATCATCTGACGATGATAGCGTTTTTTTTCACTTGCGGTAAGTGCAAACATTATCTACTCCTTTTTACTTCCGTCTACCCACCGGCCACAGCAGGCACCAAGGATATTTCGTCTCCATCCCTAACCTTGCTTTCTTTTCCATCAAGGTATCTGATATCCTCCATGTTGACGTAGACGTTTACAAATCTTCTGATGTCGCCTTTTTCATTGCATAGCCGTTCTTTGATACCCGGATAATCTATGTCCAGGTTCTCAATGACATCAATAATGGTTTCTCCTGACGCTTCAACTACGGCTTGATTATTGGTTAATCTGCGTAATGGAACTGGGATTCTTACTTTTATAGCCATATTTTAACCTCCTGATTCGGTCAAAATTTTAATTTGCTGCTCGTTCATTTTCGAGTTTTCAACCACTAATACCCCGGATACAACTCAAGCGCACGCATCCACTTTTTCAGTTTATCCTCTCCATTTTTCATCTCCAACGGCCGACCGCGCGTATCCACGATAAGCCCTGTAACCCCGCCTGATACCTCAGTTTCGACGCTATTTCCATTGCCACCGCCGATGTCGAATTTGCGGGCGGGGGACAAACGAACTTTAGCTTTTTCGCCAACTTTGAGCTTTAACAAACGGAGTTGGCCAAAGGGGATGTCTTCGTTTAGTTTTTGTCCATCTGGCAAATCCGCCTGAATTGATAGACAAGGTTTCCCCTCGTCTGACTTGCCGACAGGAGCGATTACTGTGCCAAGATGGATTAAACAGTCGCGGTCGAATACCTGTGTTGCGGCGGTTTTGTGTACCTGCGCTAATACGCCCAACTGGGGCATCATGAAGATGCTATCGACTGCGAGGCGGGTGATTCCCTCTGGTTGGAATGCGTCTATCAACATCATTGTGGTTTGGTTTCTGCGCGGTGCATGGGAGAGCACACCTCCGCTGCCGACAACTAAGTCAAGTTTCATCATGTCCACCAGCGTTGCTCCGGTTGCTTCCTGAGTAAAAGCATCTGAGATGGTACGCTGTACTTGTATCCCCCTCAATCCGACGGCAAGCGATTTGTGTTGTTCAAAGGCAAGTCGCAACGCTTCTCTGGCGATGGCTTGTTCGACTATCAACTCTTCAAGAGTTTGTGGGATTGTAGTAGGACGTATCATCTTGTTTTTTATGCGGTTGCGCAGGCGTTTTTCGTCTATGTCAAACGGCAGCCAGCGTAATATGTTGTCCAATCCAGCTTCGGCAAGGACATTGGAGATACTGTAGCTCATGCCCAGATTCGCGCTGACGGTGCGGTTGAATATATCTTCGCCGTCGGGGTTCTTAAAAACTGAAAAGACATCGGTTGTCGCTCCGCCAAT
Source organism: uncultured bacterium (assembly GCA_964601015.1). GTDB lineage: Bacteria > Poribacteria > WGA-4E > DTYX01 > CAZRLY01 > CAZRLY01. The sequence continues at coordinate 6,456 of CAZRLY010000233.1, read as the reverse complement.
ATCGACGCCGATTACTTGAATTCCTCGTTCCTCTGCGATAGTTTGAATGATTGAACCGACTGCGCCTGGTGTGGGCATTATATCAGCGTCCGTCCACGAGATGAGCGTTTTGTATCCGGGTGCGTGTGCCATAACGTGTTCCAAAAATTGGTCTTGAATTTTGAGTCGTGCGGGCATCGGGTTTTCTCGTTCCAAAACCGGTCGAAGGTTGTCCACAATCTCCAGTGACATTTTATCCTTCAGGCGAGCACTTACGATGTCCTTAGCGTCCTTGTTTCCCGCGTAGATGACGGGCAGTTGATAGCTTATGCCCAACCGTGGTTTTGGCTCTGCCGCTGCTATGATTTCTGCGAGTTCCGCTACGTGAGACGTTGTTCCGCCGTCAACTCCCCCTGATAGCAACATCATGTCAGGGCGCAGATGTCTTATGCGCTCGATTTTTTCGTGAGGCAATCGCCCATCGTTTGACGCAATCACATCCATGACGATAGCGCCGGCACCCAACGCCGCTCGTTGAGCGCTCTCCGCTGTCATGTTACGCACAACCCCTGCTACCATCATCTGCAAGCCCCCTCCTGCGCTACTTGTCGAAATGTAAATATCGGCACCTTCGCCGTTCTGCTCTGGTTTGATGATTTGCCCATTTTCCAAAAGTTTACGTCCAGTTAATTCTTCCACTTCAGTGATTGCATTTATCACGCCCCTGGTTACATCTTCCACGGGCGCTTCTACTGTTGTGGGCGCTTCCCCGCGGACTATCAAGCGAAATTCGTCGTTGCGTTTTTCTATCAAGATAGCTTTCGTAGTCGTACTGCCACAATCGGTGGCTAAAATTGATTTTATGTCACCTTTTTCCATTTAGATAGGGGAAACCTATAGGACTTCCCCTTGGTTTCCCAAATCCCCCTTCCAATACCCTTTTACAATATTGGCTCGACAGCAATTGGTATTCTGCTGATGATAAAACCTGAGTCTGTTGGTATCTCTTGTTTTTCTTTTTGGAGGCACTCAATATGCAATTCGATAGCTTCCTTTATGTTTTCAAGTGTTTCCTCAACCGTTTCTCCCTGTGAAAAACATCCAGGCAGAGCAGGCGTCTCTGCCCAATAACCGCCCTCCTCGGCAGTATGAATGATAACGGTATATTCCATGTTTTGCCCCTCCGTATTTATTTTTTAACGTTTTCCGCGTTATTAAAGTTTTCTATGAGCCTTATCAATCGCTCAACGTTTGAATCGCGTTCGATGATAAGCGCGAATTTTCGATAGTCACGTATGTTAAATAAGCTGCGAATGAAAGGCTCCAATCCGATTAACATTTGACTGCCGAGAAAATTGAATGGTTTGCTCATTTCTAGGAAAAAAATAGCCGGCGCTGTCAGTTTTCTTCTTACGATTTCGCTGGCGACTTTTTCTAAAATCTGTACTTGCTCTTCATCAGGTATATCGTCTATCAAAAGACTATCATAAAGCATTATCGTCACCCATCTGCTTTTTGATAACATCAACAATTTCTGCTTTGTTCTTACCACATCTCATGTACATACCGCGAAAATTTTCCAGGCGGGATGGCTTGGGGAAGGGACTCAGGAGTATTCCTTTTTTGTCTATGTAATAACTTTTGAAGTCTGTCCAGGGTTTGGAACGCTTGCTAAAGGGGAAATAAATTGTCACCTTGTCGGTGTAAAGAGCGTATCTGACTGGTAAAAAAAAGGTATTTAGTGAACTGAATAGAATCACCGCTGAAAGAAACGCATAGAAAGGAACTTGAAAGGCTAAATAGATAGCGACACAAAGCAGAAGTAAAAAAAGGATAAGACAGGTTGACTTTAGAAGATTTTCTTTAAGCGGATGTACCACCCACTCCATTTGGGGCATATCTTGTTTCTCGCACATTATTTTCCCTGTAGGGTAATTGGCGACTGGGCAGGCACTCTTTGGAAGCGGGTAATTGGGCAACTGAAAAAGCGCCCAGTTACCCAATTTTACGGCGGGAAAACTTGAGCATTTCACTCCGCGTTCCGGTTTGCCCTATTACGGGCCCCCTTTTGTCTCATCCGGTGTTGCTGATTTTTCTGCTGGTGTCTCTGTCTTCGTTGGTTCCTTGACACCTTCAGACTTTGTACCTTCAGCTTCTGTTTTAGTTTCAGCCTCAAGAGTTTCACCTTCAGGCGTTGTCTCCAAGGGCTCAGTTGTTTCGGAGATAGCAGATTGAGACTGCTCCTTTTGGAGTTCCTCTGGATTTATCGCTGACGAACCGCCGTAGAACTTCGCCAATATCAAGGCTAAGACAATGAATGCTATAGCTAACCACGTTGTTAATTTGGATAGGAACGTTCCAGCGCCCCGTCCGCCGAAAATGGATTGCATACCTGTTCCTCCAAACGCTCCACTTGCTAAACCTTCTCCTTTGCTGGATTGCAGAAGGATTACAACGGTAAGAAGAATGCATGTAATTACGAATAAGAATAGAAGAAAACCTGTTATTATCATGAAATTTGGCGACAGTGAAACCTATGAAGTCGCCATCCCCCTTTCGGAAGTCGGAAGGTAAAGTCCCCTTCCTTCCCCTATTGATGTTCTCATTTATGTATCATCTCCCTCTCAATCTTCGCTCAAGTCTCCTGTAAAACCCCTCTCTTTTGCCAACCATTATTATTTCTACGAGGACTACACCTTCAAAAATCTCGTAAGCAATGCGATAAGTCATCGCCCGATAGGAAACTCTGGTGGTGCGAAATCGGGATAAATTACCCCGGAGCTTTTTGCCGACGTAAGGGTTATTTGCTATTCCAACAATGGCGTTTCTGACTGTTGTTCTAACTCGCGGCGACAACTTGTTCAAGTCTTTTTTCGCCGCGTTCGTCAATTTCACGTTGAACATCTTCTATTGATTCACCGAAAACCTCCTCAAAAGTAAGTAAGGTTTCAGGATGTTCCCTTGCTTCTTCGCTTCTGATGAGTAGTTCAGCCATTAGTTCTTGGTCTAACATAATCTCCAGAGTTTCAAGTTCCTCTGGCGTTAGAGCTAAGATTTCCTTAGCCAAGGCACCTAATTTCTCGTCTATTGCCTTTTCTTCGTCGGACAATTCCTCTTTGGCTTTTTTAGCAGAAGTCCCCTTCTGATTGGGATAATCAGGAGGGGATGAATGCGACAGAACCAGAAATATAGTTGATTGTTTTAGCATATTCTACAAGCCTGACTTTCTTGTGCGAAATACTCGCATACTTTCTATCTCCGTTTTGCTGATACATCCAATAATAAAATCCTTTGCCTTTGCCGTTGATAGAGGCTATTTCAGTTTTACAACCATTGATGGAAATGATATCTCCCTTTTTATAAAGGATGTAGCCATCAGGTAAAACAAAATTTTTATCTCGCTTATCCACTAAAATACAATTTTCGCCGTTACTCGCTAATCCTTCGTATTTTTGCCACTGCTTTATCATCCCACCCTTTGATGGTTGAGTGTTAAAAATACGTCGGGTTTGTTTAGCTCTAAACCAGATTTCGTAATGATTTTCCTTATCCGGTTCAATAAATTCACCAGTTTCTAAGTTCGCAATACACAAAGCATCTAGGCAGTGCTCTTTGGGATAATCGGATGCTTTTCTAAATGCCGCCGTTTGATAACCGAATACAGTAGACAACGACGCAATTTGTTCTAACTCCTGGTACATTAGGGTTTTACCTTGCATCTGACGTTAGGATTACTTAATCTCCTAACATCCACCTGAACATCTTCAACAATAATACTGGAGATTGGTAAAGGAATACTATCTACAACCCTGATAACTTCTGTGACATTCATCTTAATAGTCGGTGGCAACCTACCAGATTGCTTTGATGATGCTCGGTTTAGAAATCCTACCCCACAGAACTGTTTAGCACTAAGCTACAGAGCTTCAGGCTGGAAGAACACCCAAAGGTGTAATGCAACAGGTAACTGCTCCTTCATCGAAGATAAAGGGAACTGGTCTAACCCGGGGCTTGATGAATAACTCAGCAAGCCCCTTCTGATTCGCCGTAAGCCGAAGGCGTCGGGCTTCATCGGTGAATCAGGAGGGGTTGTTGACTCAGAGTTTCTACATCATGGTAGGGTAGCCAAGCCCCCTGATATAATTAACTTTAGCATTTATCACTCAGAACGGCTACACCTGGCAATTCCTTTCCTTCTAAGAATTCCAGCGATGCGCCTCCGCCTGTGGAAATGTGGGTGATTTTGTCAGCTACGCCTGCTTTATGTGCAGCAGCAACGCAGTCACCGCCGCCGATGACAGTAGTTGCTCCTGATTCTGCAACAAGTTTGGCGATGGCGTTTGTGCCTTTGGCGAATTTGTCAAATTCAAATACACCAAGTGGGCCGTTCCAGAAGATGGTTTTGGCTTGTTTGATGACAAAGCTGAATTTGTCCACCGTAGCGACTCCAATGTCCACTCCTTCCCAACCTTCTGGAATACAACCCCGTTTCACCGTCATAGCATTGGCATCGGCAGAAAAATCATCCACTACTACGTGGTCAATTGGTAAATACATCGGTGTTTTTTTATCCAACGCTTTTTTGAGTATTTCGCGGGCTAAGTCCAGTTTGTCTTCTTCAACTATGGAACAGCCGATTGATTTACACTCGGCCTTAAAAAAAGTATACGTCATCCCCCCACCGATGATAATCATATCTGCTACATTCAGGAGATTGATAATTACACCGATTTTCTCAGAAACCTTTTTGCCGCCGAGGATAGCCAGAAACGGGCGTTCTGGATTTTTGACAAGTTTGCCAAGGTACTCAAGTTCCTTCTGCATCAGAAATCCCGCTGCATTTTGTTTGATGTATTTCGTAACGCCAACCGTGGAAGCATGTGCCCGATGCGCCGCACCAAAAGCGTCGTTCACATATACATCCGCTAACGATGCCAACTCCTTTGCAAAATCACAGTCATTTTTTTCCTCTCCGGGGTGGAAACGCAGATTCTCTAAGAGTATCACATCACCTTCTGCCATATCATCTACTAAAGCTTTCACATCTGCGCCTATGCAATTGGGTGTTTGTTTGACTTCCTTTCCCAAAAGTTTATTGAGACGTTCAGATACGGGCGATAAGCTCAATTCTGGAACGCATTTTCCTTTCGGCCTACCTAAGTGCGAAGCCAGAATAACCTTCCCACCCTGCCCTATTATGTATGTTATCGTCGGTAAGGCGGCTGCGATACGGGTATCATCGGTAATCCTTTGCCCATCTAAAGGGACGTTGAAATCAACCCGAACCAAAACCCGTTTGCCTTTTAAATCCAAATCTGTGATGCTAAGTTTACCCATTTTTACTCCTTGACGGTGTTGTCTATGGCTATTAATGTTATCATATACATTGGATTTTATCAAGGTGCTTTTTGCTGGAATTTTAATTCGAGCTATTTTGAAACATATTAACTTCTTCTCTGCCCAGCCCGAGCTATGGTAAAAACATCAACTCGGTTAGCGCCTGCGTTTAACAATGTGCGCGCTATCTCTGAGACAGTAGCGCCTGTTGTCAAAACATCATCTATTAGAAGAATGGTTGCATCTTTTATCTCTTCAGGGTGTCGCACTTTAAAAACACCCTCGACATTTTCTCGTTTCTCTTTGCGAGATTTAAATTTTCTTTGTTGTTCCGTATATTTAATCCTGGTGAGGTTATTCGCAAGTACGGGAATCTGGGTAAGCTTCTCTAAACTGCGAGCGAGAAGTTCCGCCTGGTTATACCCACGCTCTCTGTATCGTCTTTTGTGTAACGGCACAGGCACAAGATAATCGTAATCGGAAAAGTCAAACAATGCTGGAGCGTGTTCCGCCACTAATTCGGCAAGGTGTTTTGCCATAATTTTCTTTCTCTTGAACAGAATAATAGCTTCCCTTATTGCGTTATCGTAGTAGGCAATAGAACGAGTTTTGGAAAACTCAGGCGGGTTTCTCAAACACCAGCGACAGTTGTATGTGCCGTCAGCGCGGGCCAGCATAGCATTTGGTATCATTAGTCTGCCACAAATGTCGCAATACGGCATGATGATGAGTTCGATGTCCTTCCAACATTCGTCGCAGATGTAATGTACTCTTCCGACGCCCATTTGTTTGTCACAACAACGACACCGGGCGGGATAGATGAAAGTGATTATGTTCTCAAGCCAGGGGTGCATTGTTAGAGATAATGTGTTTATCAGTAATGCTGATAACTCAGATTGAAACCTTGTGACAACTCCCCCTGATAAATCAGGGGGCTTCTCAGGGAACGCTTAACCCGATGGAAAACGAGCGCCCCTGAAGGCTCTATCCGAGCCCTAAAGTTTTGTTAAGTTGCATTCAACGCCCGTGCTAAGACATTCTTAGCGGCATTAATATCACGGTCAAGAACAAGCCCACAGTGAGGGCATTTATGAACACGAACGCTCAAAGCAGAAAGGGCTTGCCCTGTCTGCTCTTTTT
>CAZRLY010000232.1:0-10134 GCA_964601015.1 uncultured bacterium | reverse complement strand
ATTAATATGCGTTTTCTAAAAAAGAATGATACGAAAAAGGGAATTTGTTGTTCAATTGATGGGTTCGTAGCGGCGTCCCTCCGTCTCGCCATCGCTTTCAACTTGGAGGGACAGAGAGCCTCCGCTACATAGTAATAATCAAGTCGTCAAATAAAATTTGGCAAAGTACAATTGTGGACAAAAGCGCAATTTATTTCTGAGAATCTAATTTGAAATATTCAAAGGTGGCATAGACAGGCGTTCGGTCATCAACAGACTTGGCGACATGAATTCCGACATGCACGGTATCGGCGAGTGCTATCTTGGTTGTGGCGTGAGTTTGCCATTTGTAGCCTGTCCAGTATTCAGCGGTAATTGTCTGCCCCTGACGTTTGAGACGCAACGACACAGGGGATGCAGCAAACTCATTGGATGCCACATGCCTGTAAACACCCCCTTCTTCAACGCCAAACCTGAGTCGCCAGCCGCGATACTCTACACCGATGGCGGTGTAGGAGTACTCGAAACGCACCAGAGTTCCCGCCTCCTGCCATACCAATAAACCTGCCCCCTCGAAATTGTCATCGGCACGTACGCGCACGGCGGTTTCGATAGCGAAGTCTCCTGTCGCAGGGCGCAGTAAGCGCGGCGCATCGTAATTCTCGCCGGCATACAACTCATTTTCTCCCCGTGGCACATTGATGGTTAGTACACCGTAAGCCCTAAGACGATAATTGCAATCTGAATTCGGGTCAATCCAGTTCCAGACGGGATTCAAGGCAGATTTGCCAAACGATTCAGCGCCCGGTGGAACTGGATGTTTGGGTTTTGTCGTTCGACGGGATTCTGCCGGACGTTGCACTCTGCGTATGCGTTGCGTCGGAGGGCGATGAGTTGTGCGCGGTTTGCGATAGACAGTTCGCTGTCTTGCTTTGCGCGTAGGGGATATCAAGGTGATGAACATGCCAATTCCTGCGCATACAATCCCCAGAACCACCATTGTATTCCTCATAGGCGACACTGTATTCCCGGTTTGGTTGGCTCGTTGACGATTGATAGCACGTCTTTCTGCCAGCCCTACAAAAACCGCCACAATCCCCGCTATAAAGAAAAACGAGTGCCTGAATAGCAAACACAGCATGCCGCACACGAAAGTGACAATTGTTTTTCCACCAACACCACGTGGCTCAAATTCAGACATAAGTTCACCTCTTTTTTTTTTCTTTTAATCCGTGTCCCATAAATTAATCTGTGTAATTCGTCCAATTCGTGTCATTCGTGTTCTAATCTTTAGAACAGATTCTTATCCCGAATTCACGTTATGTTACTATTCTATCATACTCATGTCAAGGAAATTATTTTTGTATTTCGCGCTTGTCCCAAAGGGTTAAGTTGTGGTAAAATTAGATGATGACCAAAACATTGGGGGATGTGGTTTGAAACTCGGCTGATTGGAGTAACGGAGATGCGCTACAAAGAACTATGTAAAACCGGATTCAAGGTTTCAGCAATTAGCTTTGGTGCGGCTCCTCTTGGCGAGGAATACGGCCCTATTGAGCCAGCGGAAGGGGAGCGTGTGGTATGCTATGCCATCGACAACGGTATCAACTATTTTGACGTGGCACCCTATTATGGTGGAACGTTAGCAGAAACCCGACTTGGTCAGGCTCTCACCGGACGGCGTCATTCTATCATCCTTGCCACTAAGGTAGGGCGTTACAAAAGGGCAAATGCGGAAGAGTTTGATTTCTCGGCAACGAGGATTCGCCGTTCGGTAGAGGAAAGCCTGCGGCGGTTGAAAACCGACTATATCGACGTATATCAGGCGCATGACATTGAGTTCGCCCCCCGCGAGCAGATTATCAACGAAACTTTGCCAGCAATGCATCAACTGAAAAGAGAGGGCAAAATAAGGTTTGTCGGAATTACTGCATATCCGTTGCATCTGTTGAGGGATGTTGCTGAGAGAGCCGAAGTGGATACGGTTCTTACCTACTGCCGTTATAATTTAATGGATACCTCCATGGACGAGGTACTGACACCTCTAACCAGAGAGAAGAACACCGGTTTGATTAATGCTTCGCCCTTGAACATGAGGCTCCTGACGGAAAAGGGTGCGCCGGCGTGGCACCCGGCTCCGAAGAGAGTGCTTGACGTGGCACGAAGGGCCGCTCAGTATTGCCGGAGCAAAAACGCCGACATTTCCGAACTTGCCATGCAATTTGCCCTGGCTCATGAATATGTGAGTACCACCCTTGTCGGAATGAGCAAGGTACGCCATCTGACACGAAACCTGAAAATTCTGGAAACTCCTCTGGACAGCGAACTACTTGAAGAGGTTTTGAATATCATTAAGCCAGTGGCAAATATTTGCTGGCAGGAGGGAAGGAAAGAAAATTTTGACCCGGGTGCAGTGCCGCAGCAATCATGAAAATTGACCGATTATTGAGAAAAAACTTGGGTACATATTCAAACGTTGAAGCGTAGTAATGTTGGAGGAAATCAAATGACGACACAAACCTATCAACAACTCATTACCGAAGGTATTAAAGGACTGCCACTGGAAATCCTTGCTGAAATTGCAGATTTTGTTTTTTTCGTGCGAAAACGGGTGGTGCAGCCAGAAGCCTTTGAAGAGGAGTTACACAATGCCTTGCTTAGGGCAGAGTTAAGGCAATTGAGCTATAACGAAGAAGCCCATTTGGAAAAGGAGCTTGAAGGCTATGACCAACTCTACCCCCTTGAGTGAATTTGTTATGGACACAATGGGGCTCATTCTGCGTATAGAACGACGCAAATTGGGACCAACAGCAAAATCCATCTTAGATTCGGTTGAGTTAGGAAACGCGACTGTTTATGTGCCAGCGTTGGTCTTCGCAGAAATACTCTATCTTTCCGAGAGAAAATTTTCATTGGCATGACCAAAAAAAAATGCTATAATTCGCATAATGTTGATATAGGTGAAGCAAATGAACATCAATTATTTTTTTGACCGCCCGCTAACTCCTCAAGATGTGCAGCGTTTGTTAAAGCAAACAGGTTGGGCAAATAATCGTGATATCTTAGGTATTGAGAAGATGCTGGAAAACAGTTTCTTAACTCTCGGTGTTTGGGACTATAACCGTCTCGTTGGTTTTGCACGCGTGTTGAGCGATGGCATCTACCGAGCCCTCATTGATGATGTGGTAGTAGATGAATCCTATCGTGGGAAGGGAATTGGAACCCAGGTAATGAAGCATCTGCTTTCCCGATTGGAACAGGTTGAGGAGGTGTTCTTGCGGACGGGAAAAGAGATGGTTCCTTTTTATGAGAGGTTTGGGTTCACTAAAAGCGAAGGAATAACACTGGATTGGGAATTGCGCTCTTTGTAGCGGTGCCATAATAGTGTTTTATTGCTGAAGGTAAAAATGCAATGAGAAGGTTGGTATTTCTTGACATGCTTCCGAGCAAAGTTAAAACACTGAAAGACTGGAAAAAATTAATAGTTTTTTTATTATGTTTATTACCATTTGTTTTTCTGTTCTACCAGGCAAGATACAGTGAGAACGTAGAATTTCTTTTCCCTTCATTACAAGCAGATTGGATTTTACATCCAGGCAGTTCAATCTCAGGTACTGCTCGGTTTCGCAGGCAATTCACCATCGACAAAATTCCGTCCAGATGCCAGTTGAATATCCGAGCAATGCGAAAATTCAGCATCAGTGTGAATCAAACGCCCATTGGCAACACTCCACAAGGACACAATTGGAAGTTTTCAATTGCTTACAACATTGCTCCTCATCTTAAAGTCGGGGAGAATATAATAGTCGTTGATGTTACAAATCAGACGGGCCCTGCTGCTCTGTTAGTCGAAGCTAAGAAGAGCGACTTAGACACAAACAGGAAATGGCGGGTAACTCTTGACCTCAAGGCTGAAAACTGGTCAACGCCAGTTGTTGCGTTGAAGGAAGGGGTACGTCTTGAAAGTAAACCGGGACCAATTCAGAAATCAAAGAATTATCCCATCTACATGATGTTGTTTGGCGCATATTGTTTCATCATACTGATTGCCTTGAATCCATTTCGTATTTTCTTCAGGGATAGAAAAGATGTCCAATTTGACCATCCATATACCCAACGTTCATCAAGCAAACAACGATTAATTGTCCGAACAGTGACTTTTGTTAAAAATGACTATCTATTGATTCTTATCACGATACTCATGCTGATTGTGAACATACATAATACCATGAATTACAAGTATACCCGAGCCTGTTTTGATTGGGGGGGACATGTAGAATACATAAAATACATGGCATCTAAATGGCGTACTCCAGTCGCTACAGAAGGTTGGGAGATGTTTCAACCTCCACTCTATTATTTCCTATCAGCCTTCATCTATAAAATCTTCGGTGGTCAACTTGCAGAACCTTCCTCACTTAAAGCAGTACAATTTTTTTCTACCTTTAGCGGAATAGCAAACGCGTTGTTTGCGCTCTGGGTTTTGCGAAGATTATTTCCCCAACATAGAGCTATCCAAACTATGGGTTTTAGTCTGGTAGGGCTGATGCCAATGTGTTTCTACATGAATCCGCTTATCAGCAACGAAATCTTCGCAGGAGGTATTATTTCTCTTTCAATTGTTCTGTTGATTAAATATGGCTTTACAGAACGCATTTTGCTTAAACATTATCTCATCATGGCGGTTGCTATCGGGCTGGCATTATTGTCAAAATATACGGCGTTGTTCATATTCATCACAGCGGCGATTGTGTTTGGCATTAGAATGCTTGACAAATTACATCGAAGACAGGAGTTACTCTATTTTTTAATTTTTCTGGTTGTTGTTGTTGCAATCTGCGGCTGGTTGTATGTACGCAATTTCGTGATGTTTTTTGACCCGTTTATCGCCAACTGGGACGAAACATCTACATATCATTACGAACAGATTCACGGGTACCGTACTCTCGGCTTTTATATGCGATTCGGTTCAGTGTTTTTCCATATCCCAGAACGCAGTCGTTGGGCATCGTTTTGGGATGGGCAGTACGGCAGCTTATGGGGAGATTCACATGGCAATTTTCTCAACGCTGATAAATCCAACAAGCATGGAATGATAATAATTTACCTTGCATTTCTGCCTACTATGGCAATCTTGCTTGGATTCTTCCAATCAATACGAAGTATATTTCGCTCGTGGCGCTCGAACCCCGATTTAGCCCTCGTTATAGTTAGTGCGCTTACGATAATCTCACTGTTGTCATTTACAATGGAAGTGCCTTTTTATTCTACAATCAAGGCATTTTTCTTCTTATCGCTTTTACCAGCGATTGCCGTGTTCGGAGGAAAAGGACTCTATACTACATGCCAACATCTCAGGCGATTTAGATATTTTGTGTACTGCAACTTAATCGTTTTGTATATGCTGATTGTAAACTTATTTTGGTATAGAGGAACGTAGGATGTGTTATCACTTACCCTAACGAGGAGGAAATAAGATTGAGTCAGTTAAACTCAGCACAGAACAAAATCCAAAGTTTTAGAGCAAATCATCTCCGTCTTGACCTGAGTTCCAGTGGGCAGATTACCAGCATTTACGACATTGCACGCGATAAGGAGTATCTTGCTTCAGGTCAATCTGCTCCGCTACTTCAACTTGCGATTGGCGAGACTGTTGAGTACCCAACGGCGATGAGCTATGACGCGGAAACCCATCTGTTGGAACTGGGCTACGGTTCAAACAACATCGCTGCGACAATCAAAGTATGCATCAAGCCAACGCATTTGACCTTTGAACTCAAGGAGATTCAAGGCGCAGATGCGACGTTGATTATGTGGGGGGCTTACCCAACAACAATTAGTTTGACCATTGGCGAGACAGTCGGCGTTGTGCGGGATAACCAATTCGCGTTTGGAATTCAGACGTTGAACATCCAGACGATTGGCGGTAGTCCAAAGGAATACGAGGAACTCGGAGTCGGAGGAGAAACCCAAGCGGCAGCGCAAACTGACTTTGGCAGCGTTGTGCAAGCGTATGCCAGAGAGGGCGATGGAAACGCCATCGGTTCAAAGATTGCGCTTTTTGGATGTCCTGCGGAGAGTGCGCTGGAAACGATTGGGCAGATTGAAATAGCGGAAGGCTTGCCACACCCGATGCTGGACGGCGAATGGGGCAAAACCTCGTTGACCGCGAGACTCTCTTATTTGATTACCAATTTCGGTGAGCATAATCTGGATGAACTTTTGGCGTATACTCAGAAGGCGGGCTTCAAATATATCTATCATGCCGGCCCATTTAAAAATTGGGGACATTTCGACCTTTCTCCTGGGGATTTTCCAGACGGCGACGAGAGTTTGAAGCGTTGCGTCCAGCAAGCAGCGAGGGTTGGTATTCGGGTGGGTATTCACACACTCAGCAACTTCATCACTACAAATGACCTTTATGTTATGCCCATTCCTGACCGGAGGCTGATGCGGATAGGTTCGAGTCATCTTACAGCGGCAATTGACGAGACATCAACGGAAATCGGCATCGCCGAACCAACCCCTTTCAGAGAACAACAGTGGCTCTCAACTGCCATTCTCGGTGAGGAATTGGTCCAATACGGCGCAGTTTCCGAAACGGAACCATGGACGCTCAAAGGTTGTAAGCGCGGGGCGTTTGGCACAAAACCGTCCGCACATTCGGCGAAAGCTGACATCGGCAAGTTAGTTGACCATCCTTACAAAGTCTTTTTTCCGAACCTCCAAATGCAGGATGAAATGGCAGAGCGGCTTGTGGAACTGTTCAACAAAACAGGGCTTCGACAGATTTCGTTTGATGGGCTGGAAGGATGTGAGAGGACGGGGCATGGAATCTACGCGCACAACCGTTTTGTGCAACAGTGTTTTGACGGGTGGAATGCCGAAGTGATTAACGATGCGAGCCGGCTTTTACACTATCTCTGGCATATTCATACGCGGATGAACTGGGGAGAGCCGTGGGGCAAAGCGATGCGCGAAGGCATGCCTTCCTACCGTTTTCGCAATCAAGAATACTTCAGCCGAAACCTATTTCCGCGAATGCTCGGTTGGTTTCAACTCCGGCTTGCTTCAAGTGAAATTGAAGCGACCAACTGCGATGATATTGAGTGGATGTTGTCAAAGTGCGCTGGCTTTGACGCTGGATTTGCGTTATCCACCAGTTTGTCGGCTCTCAAGGAGAATGGACAGACGGAAGCCATTCTGACCACTACCCGTGAGTGGGAAAAGGCACGACTCGCTGGAGCATTTTCAGAGGAACAACGCGAACGCTTGAGAAACCCGGACGGTGAATTTCGCTTGGAACCGCTCGAAAATGGACGCTGGGAACTCTATCCTGTAGCCATCTCGCAACCCTTCTCATATTGTTGGGAAGAACGGCAACCCGGTGAACCAGTTGAAGAGGAATGGGAATTTGAGAACACTTTCACCGAACAGCCATTGAACTTTATCTTGCGCGTCCTGCCGGGTGCAGAGGCATCACAGGAAGAGGCTGTGGTCAACCCTTCTTTTGAGGTACATTTTCATCAAGTTACGTTTCCAGTTCGGCTACTCCCACAACAATATTTGGTCTGCGCAGGTGAGGGAGAAGGGCATGTTTACGATGTCAATTGGAATCTGCTTCAAAGCGTGAAAGCTGATTCTACATTGCCAAAGATTTCAGCGGGAACGCAACGAATCCGTTTCTACTGCGATGAAGAAACACAACACCGTGTGGAAGTGAAGTTTAAGACTATCGGTGAACCGGAACTTGTAGGTTTAGTAGACTAAGCTCATTTTCAACACCTCTGAAAATTTAATTAGTATCTGCTGATTTTCTAGTTTAATGGCGTTTAGATATCAGAATTTTCATTATTAGCCACAGATGAAACACAAAATTTTGGGGACGCAAAGGTCGCAAAGAAGCGGAGAAAAAGGTCCCTTGGGATTTTCCTTTGCGTCCTTTGCCTCTTTGTGTTCTCTGAAAAGCCGCTTCGCCTCTCCGCTTCGCTCCGAGCGTCCCAAAATGTGACGATAAGATTTCAAGTGGTGTTGAAAACAGGCTAAGTAAGTTTTAGAAATGCTCTTATGCTTTTTTAAATTCTTCTTGAAAACTTACTTACAATCAAAAAGGAGAAAAAATTATGGAACTTTTCAAAGTAGGAGTTATCGGTTGTGGCGGACGTGGCGGCGCTCATGCCGCTGGTTACGCTGCTTCGGAAGAGGCTAAATTGGTAGCCTGCGCTGACCCAATTACTGAAAAGGCTGAAGCCTTAGGCCAAAGACATAATGTGTCCAATGTATATTCCGACTACAAAGAGATGTTGGACAAAGAGGAGTTGGACATCGTCTCAGTTTGTACTTGGACGACGTTGCACACGGAAATGATTGTCGCCGCTGCTTTAAGCGGAGTGAAAGCCATCCATTGTGAAAAACCGATGGCACCGACGTGGGGCGAAGCCAAAACCCAATATCAAACGTGCATGGACAATAACGTCCAGCTCACGTTTTGCCATCAATTACGGTTCACTGCCCCATGTGTCAAGGCGAAGCAACTGGCAAACGACGGTACTATCGGGCAATTGCATCGGCTGGAGGGGTACTGCGGCAACATGATAGACATGGGGACGCACCGGTTCGACATGATGTTCTTCTTCAACAACGACGAACCAGCCGAATGGGTGATGGGACAAATCCATTGCGAACAAGAAGGCAGTGTTTTCGGCGTTCCTATCGAAAATCACGGGCTGTCCTACTTCAAGTGGAAAAACGGTGTTCACGGCTTGCTCGTTACTGGAGGCGACATAGGAGGCAGGAGTTGGCATCGTCTGATTGGCTCAGATGGAATAATCGAATTAGGTGCCCCCTCTTCCCCGCCGGTTAGATACATGTGCAAAGAGAACACAGGCTGGGAGGCGGCTGACTTGAGCGGAGTTGTCCCAGAAGGCGGGGATACCACGCTTGGTGTCTTTGACTTAATCGACTGTCTCAAGACAGGACGCGAACCAGTCCTTAGCGGACGGAAGGCATTGCAGGCCACTGAGTTAATCTTCGCTACTTATGAGTCCAGCCGGCGACGCGAAAGGATCTATTTGCCGCTTGACATTGAAGATTCTCCGCTGATTTCGATGATTGAGGCAGGAATGATTGGTTCAAAAGATTGACTATTGAATACCACCAACAGCACCACTCAGATAGCAAATTTTACAAAGGAGGATAAATTTCAGTGAAACGCTTATTTTTTATCACGTTGATTTTGGCGTTTACATTCTCAGTGACTTCATGGGCGCTGTTCTATGATTTTGACGATGAAAAGCAACTTGATGATTGGAAGGTAATTCAAGGAACGTGGTCAATTATAGATGGTGAACTTGATGGTAAAGGGCCGCAGGCAGGACAGCCTGGTGTAATGATAGTGCTGGCTGACCAAGTCTGGAAAGAGGAATGGAAGGACTACACCGTCGAATTTAAAGCCAAAATTCTTGATGATACAGAAGATGCAGGCGTAGTTTTCAGATGGCAAATAGCAGAACCAAATGACCGCAAATATTACTTATATAGAATTGATAACTGGCCCCGCGGCTTCAATCAAAAACAAGCCGAAGGATGGGTAGCGGGTAATATGCAAGGGCAAGAGAAGATAGAAATTGAACCCGATACCTGGTACAAGTTTAAGCTGGAGGTAGTTGGAAGTGAATTCAATTGCTACCTTGATGATAAACTAATGTTCAAACTCTCAGACCAAAAAAATACCTACTCTTGGGGACGGATAGGGTTTAGAATGTGGGACAGCCATGCCCGATATGACTCTTTAAATATAATTGGTCCAGGCATACCCGGAACCGCTGTCGCTCCAATGGGCAAGTTGGCGGTAACCTGGGGCAAGCTCAAAAGGTAATTTTCCAAAATAGAGTTAATGTTTACGACAGTGTATTTGCATTGATACTGTTACTGGTCATCTGAAAAGCGAGTTTTATAAATGACAGGAGAAAAAACAATGCGGTTAAAAGACAAAGTTGCCATTATTACAGGTGCCGCATCCGGCATCGGAGCTGCGACGGCTTCCTTATTCGCAAAAGAGGGTGCTTTAGTCGCCGTCGTAGACTTGAAAGCCACCGGCACTGAGACTGTCAAAAGTATTAGAACAGCGGGCGGCGAAGCAATTTTCCTGCAAAC
>CAZRLY010000231.1:0-10182 GCA_964601015.1 uncultured bacterium | reverse complement strand
TTATCGTAGCTGATAAAGCGAATTACATGCCAGAGGCAATGTTAATCTCGCCGAAAAGCGGGAGGATTTTCGGCTATGCGGCGGTTGGTCATCATAAAATGAGTGGAGGCTAATTTGATAGATGAACCGAAACTCAATTTAGCAAATTTGCAATCAACTATCCCCGACTGATTGCGGAAATCAGTCGGGGTAGATGCAGGTGGGAAAAATTTTGTACCGTTCGCCTTGATGTTAAAAAGGCGATGTCCGATTCACAACGATTTTAGCTCTGCTTTTGACGTTGTTAAACCAATCCTCGAATATTTGCGATTTCTTCTGTCGAAGCAGTCGGCTGCGAATTTTGACCAGTTCTTCTTTGTCCTCTTGCAGTTTATTCGGGTCAAAATCTTCACGTTCAACCAATTGAATGATGTATGTTCCGTTGCTGCCTTTAAAAGCAGCTCTTATCTCGTCCTCTTCCATATTGAACGCGGTAATCATCACTTCGTGTGCTGTTCCTATGCCTGAGACGTATCCACCGGTTGAGAGAGTAAAGGGAGAGGTTTCCTTCAGGTGTTTTTTGAGCAACTCTTCCTTTAGCTTCAACCTGTATTTTTTTGCGAACTCTTGCTTCATCAACTTGGAAAGTTTCTCTCCTGTGATTTTGTCCGCAATCTTGTACTTTGACACGAACTTATCCGCCACCGATTCTGCCACATCTTTTGCATTGTCAGCGGGGTTGTATTTTTCCGCGAACCTTTGCACTTCTGACTTAACTCTATCTTTTGAGGCACTGCCAGAACTACCGCTTGGCAAATATCTATTGATTTCATCTTCCGTGATTTTTTTTATAGCAAACTCAATTAGCTCCTCTTTTGTCGCCTTCTCCGGTGGTTCATTTTCTTTAGCGAATTTAATGAGCGCTAATTCCTCTGTGTCTTTCACGTCCGCCCACTTTTTCATGAAATCTTGTGCGGCTTCAAAAGCTAAATTTTTTCCTTCTTCATCTTTGATATCATTGGTGACATCATTCTTGACATCCTCAAGTTCTTCCAGTTCAGACTTGATTTTATCCATCTGTTCTCGTTTAGCCTTGATGTCTTCTTCAGGTTTTTCTTCTTTTTCCAAAGTTGCCAATTCCTTTGTCGCTTTTTCAGATTCGGCTTTGAGTGAATTGAGTCTCTCCAATGCAGGGATGTGGGATACCTTTTTGTCAAGCACCCTGATAACAAAGAAAGATTGAATTTCACCCTGGTAGTTTTTGACCTTAATCACATCACTAACACCTTCTTTGGGCAACTGAAAAACCTCTTCCACCAAATCCTTATGCTGCCAAGAGGAGCCAATATTCGGGATACTGCTATCATCTTTGGAGAAAAAGCCCGTCCTTTTAACATATTTTAGAGAGGCTTCTTTATACTTTTCGTTCTTCGCAGTCTCTTCAAGTCCATAAACCACAGCATCGAATTGCACATCCTTAGCCGAATCGTCAGCTTTATTTATTGCCTGTTTTTTAAGCAGTTTTGTTTTAATCTGGCTTTTCACAATCTCTAAGGGTTTGGTATAGCCCTCCTTTTTATCTTCTACCTTTATGATGTGATAGCCGTAAGAAGTTTCCACCAAATCGCTGATTTCGCCTTTTTTGAGATTAAAAGCGGCATCTTCAAATTCTTTCACCATCTTCCCTCGTCCGAAGAATCCTAAGTCGCCCCCTTTATCTTTTGAGCCCGTGTCTTCTGAAAATTCCTTCGCCAGAGCAGCGAAATCTGCACCTTCAGCCTTAGCTTTTTCGAGTACCTTTTCGGCTTCTTTTTTGACCTTAACTTTTTCCTCTTCAGCTTTTTCTTCCTCTGTGGCATTGCTTTCTACTTTGAGTAAAATGTGGCTTGCTTTTACCTGTTCCTCTTCGCTAAATTCCTTGTCCTTGTAGGTATTGTAGTAATTTTCGATGCTTTCATCGCTGATTTCGATATGTTTTTCCAGTTGTTTCGGGTCAACTTTCAAATATTCTATATCTACCTGGTCAGCTTTTCGGTATTTTTCCTTGTTCTTATTGAAATGCTCAAGGGCTTGCTCATCAGTAGGCGTAACCTTCTTTTTGAACTCACGGCTTGAAAATTCGATGTATTTGAGCTTAACCTTCTCGTTTTGTAACCTGTATTCCTCTTCGATTTCCGCATCCGTTACAAGAGCCAGGTTTTCGATTATTTTCCGTAGCCTGTCTATGCTCACAGACTCCTGAATCCGTTTACGGAAACCGGCCGCATTTCCCATTTGGTACGAAAGCTGGTAGTATTGAAGCATGAGCGGATTTTCTCGTATCTGTTTATCAATTTCCTGTCCGCTGATGTTGAGTTTGAAGGCGTCTGCTTGCTGGGAAATCAATAATTGGTCAACTAATGCGTCAACAGTCTCCTGCTCAAAATCTATGTTCTGGCTCTGAAACCTATCTCCCTGTTGGCGGCGTTTCTGCTCTACCGTACTGCGAACGGCGTCCTGGAACTGTTGCCGCATAACTTTATCTCCATTCACTTTGAGCGCTACGTCGGTTTTCTTAAATAGCGGCGTACTCCCAAGCCCCCAACCAAATATACCTATAAGAAACACCACTACGACACCAAACATGAGTATTCTGATTATGTATTTTTGCCTGTGGAATATTCCTATCATCTGCTAATTTTCTCCTCTTTCAAATTCTTTGTCTTAGATTTTAACATATTTTCTCATTCAGGTCAATAAAAATTTTGTATTTTCTTTAAGAAAGCCAGACAACCAGACGTTCTGGATGCCCGGCTTTTTACAACTTTGGCACCCTTTTTAGTTTTTGATGGATGCCCATGTAGTAGCAAGTTTGCCAGCGGGTTTTACAGACAAAACAGTCTGAACGCCACTGCTCATTGCTTGCTGAATCTCTGCTTGTGTAAGGGCGTGGCTGAAGACGGCGGCTTCGTCGATAATGCCTTTGACGTATTCCTTGATTGCAACTGGGTCGCGCAGGTCAAAACCGATGGTGAGCGGCTCAGTGGACGATTTAAAATCGCCGTTTTGGGGCACTTTCGCTTTCTCTTTGCCGTTGGTATAAATTTTGACCTCTTTTCCATCGGCGACAGCGGCAACGTGATACCACTTCTCTGCTTCAGGATAGTCCGGGTCACCTGGTAGCGTGATAGTTCTGTCTTTTGTTGTATTGGCGTCGAATCCAAAACCGCCCTGATTCATCCCACTTCGCCATAATCTCAGAGAGTAAGACGCCCAAAATTTTGGATCCTTTTGGAAAGGTGCGTTTTTCCAAATCAAGGTTTGATAAAAATTACCGACTTCGTCAAAAATCACCCAACACATAAGCGTGACTTGATTTTTCACGTTCAGGGTATCGTTGTGCGGCACTTCAATCCATGACTTTCCGTCAAGGAGAAGCCCGCCGCTGAATTTACCATTTTCCGTCCACTGGGCATTTACCTGTGGTTCTCCGTGGTTTCCTTTGCCTGAACTGTCTTTGCTCAAATCATTTTTGTCGTCAAAATTCCAATATCCGATAACTTCAGCATTGCCTGGCGCAACACATACGAAAAAACTGATGAATGACAAACAGATTAAGCAAGTTAAATTTATCCTTTTCATTTCTATTTTGGGGGAACAGCCAACGGACGGGCTTTGCCTTCTTCCCCCTCTCCTCCTTTCGCCCAATCATTGAAACACCTTCCCGGCTATTTCAACGTTTTCGGCTACCTGAAAATCGAACATACCAACTGCTATGAAATCAGCACCGGATTGGACGGCGAAGGGAAACCCGTCTTTTGGGTGCGTCCTCCCTCCGCCAAGAACCTTGAATCCGATGAACGGCTTGTCGATTGATTTCATCGTCTCACCCGCCAATTGCGGGTTGTCGCACTGGTAGTCCACATTATTGATGGTTAAAAAGTAAAAATCCGTCTCCGCTCCAGCTTCTTCGACGGTTCTTATCGCGTCCGGATTATGGGCACCGACACCAGCCACAAGTCCATTCTCTTTTATCACCTCCACATACTGGAGGATTTCATCGACTTTCCCCTCAGAGAAAAGCCTGCCAGCAGTCCCGCCATGAATGAAGCAGGCGATAGCGCCGTTGTCCGCTGCGAATTTGATGTTGTCAGGAATGGGCGTTCGTTCCGGAGCGGTTTGGGCTATCCACTGAATTCGGCTTCCTGCTGCTTTCTCGTATTTTCCCAATATTTCGACAATGTTGTCGTCTGTTCTGCCGAGAAAGGTGTTGATACCCAAATCGGTACAGAGCATGAGCGTTTCTACGACTTTATCATGAGTTTGATATGCTTTGAAAAGTCGGCTGACGTATATTAAGTCGTCGCTGTGTGCGACATAGCTGAAAGGATTACCACCGCAGATGAGTCTGCTGATGGAATATTTTCCGATATTGCCTTTTGGTAATTCCATTTGGATACCTCCCATTGTGGATAGGACCATTGTAGGTAGCCGAACTTGCCAAAGTTCGGGGGCAGCCCGAATTCCTGGCGAATTCGGCTACAAGATTTATTCCTCTCAATCGCCGTGAATAACTGGGATTGGGATGCGTACATCCTTGAACTCAACCTTGCGCTCCCCCTCTACCCCCTCCGGAAGCAGATAGTGTCCTTTGAATACAAGCACATCTTTGGAGAATAGCCATTTCCCGTTTTGTTGCCACGAGAGCGACTGGGATGGTGTCGCCGAGCTTTTATGAAGTCATTATTAACAAATAATACGGGAGTACCAGGTCCAGTCGGGTTGTTTTCAGGACTTTCGTTGTAGTAGTCTGGATCGAATTCGTCAGCGCACCATTCCCAAACATTGCCAGCCATATCAAACAATCCATAGCCGTTGGTGGGAAAACTGCCGACGGGGGAAGTTTCGCTCCATTGGTCGCGTCCACCTTTGCCATAATAGTTTGCATTGTCGTGGGTGACAGTATTCCCCCAGGGATACTCCTTGCCAGCCAAACCGCCGCGAGCCGCCTTTTCCCACTGCGCTCTGAGTGGATGCTTACTCCTCGGATATGATGCCTGCCCACGCCAACTCAAGATAACGATAGGTACTGCCACTTGGACAATTACTCCAGTTCAGGTTCTGACACCGACTCCAACAACATATTAACGATGTCCGTGGAGTCCTTGCCTTCGGCTTCTGCGTTAAAGTTTGTGATGATGCGATGTCGCAACACTAAATGGGCTACACTTCTGATGTCGTCAATTGACACATTCATGTCGCCGCGCAAGATGCTGCGGGCTTTTGCACCCAGGATGAGATACTGCACAGCTCGCGGCCCAGCCCCCCACTCGACGAATTCTTTCACGAATTCAGGCGCAATTTCGTCAACCGGGCGGGTACTCCGCGTGAGATTTACAGCGTACTGCGCCACATAATCAGAAATCGGGATGCGACGAACTATCCGTTGCAATTCGAGTATCTCATCGCCTGTGATAACCTTTTGCAAATCAGGCTCAAACTCGGATGTAGTAGTTTTTGCAATCTTGAGTTCTTCGTCGGGCGTGGGATAGGTGATGTAAATGCTGTACATAAACCTATCGAGTTGCGCTTCAGGCAGTGGGTAGGTGCCTTCCTGTTCGATGGGATTTTGAGTTGCTAATACAAAGAATGGTTTTGGTAACTCGTAGGTTTTGCCGGCTACCGTGACGGTATATTCCTGCATTGCCTGCAAGAGCGCGCTCTGCGTTTTGGGAGGGGTGCGGTTGATTTCGTCGGCAAGCACTATGTTAGCAAAAATTGGTCCGGGAATGAACCGAAATTCTCGTTTTCCTGTGCTTGTATCCTCAATTATTTCTGTGCCTGTGATGTCGGAAGGCATCAAATCCGGCGTGAATTGAACCCGGCTGAAACCTAAATTCATGACGGTTGCGATAGTGCGTATCATGAGCGTTTTAGCTAAACCAGGCACACCGATAACCAAACAATGCCCCTGTGAAAACATCACCGTCAACATGTCCTCCACGATTTGTTCCTGTCCTATGATTCGCTTGGCAATCTCTTCCATGAGGATAGTTTTAGCTTGTCTTAAAGATTCAATTGCTTCAATGTCTCTATCTGGCATCAATATAAAGGGAAATCCAACGAACCAGTAACTGGCTTCCCTTCCCTCCTTTCAACACCTTGCAAATTTTTGGTTGTCAATGTTTTTTCCTTCACATTCCACATCTAGAAACTCCATTTTATTTCCATAAAATTTTTAACCCAAATTTCTGATAATCGCTTATTTCTTTATCTTTTGAAATCAAAGTAATATTTCTATTGATGGCTTGCCAAATTATCAATCTATCAAATGGGTCCTTGTGCTTTATTTTAGGAAGTTTATAAAATGTTGATACCTCATATTCTGATATGTCTAAGGTTTTGATACCTATTTCTCTTGCCTTTTCTGGTAATTCCTCAGGAGTTATTTTATCAAGTTCTATTTTACCAATGGAATATTTTAGTGATATTTCCCAATAGGTTATTGTACTTACATATATTTCATTATCTGGATTTCTAATAGCGTCTCTCACCTCTTCAGATAGCTTTTCATCCTCAAATAGTACCCAAAGGAGAATATGAGTATCAAGGAGATATTTCATAGATTTAGCAGTTCCTCATCTGTAATTTTAAAGTCACCTTTTATTTTATAAATCGCTTTGCCTTTTAGGATACCAAGCGGTCTTTCTTGTTTATTTTTATATTTTTCATAAGAAATTTTTATTTCTACAATATATTCCCGCAGATGTTCTACGACTTGGTTTTGTGTGGTTTCGGGTAAGGCTTCCAACATTTTGACTACGGTAGCAATCGCTGGAGATGTCATAACTGTACCCTCCTTTCCAATAATTCTCCTGTTCTGCCATCCTTCCCTTCCGTCTGCGCGCTCTCGTTATCAATACCCTACAAATGTACTGGCATTGTCAAGTTTTCTCATTCAACATCTTCCGCAACTTCGCAATTCCAGAGTATTCCATCGGTTTTCCGGTGATGGAACTTCGTTGTCGCTTGCGCATTTGCATCGGCTCGTATACGCTCAGTTCAACAGTGTAATCATTTTTTTCGATATAGAAATGCGGAAAATCCACAATCTCATTGTTTTTCCGGGTAGTCACAATTTCAAACTCATATTCCAAACCGTGTTCGCCTAAGACGCGCATAACCTCCTCGTATTCTTCTGCGAACACATGCAAATCAATATCGCTTGTGGATGTGATAGTACCTGAGAGTACGCTTCCGATGAGTCGCGGGTGAAAGGAAGAGAGAATCTCCATCACCTCTAACGCCGTTCTGCGCATCTGCTCAAGATTTTCGCCACGGTTGGGTTCATGCAAATCAGCCAGTCTGTCAATTGCATCTCGAATCTCGGTATTCGATGGGAATATGTTGATTCCGAGTTGTTTTGCCGCCATGCGTTTGGCTGTCAGATATTCTTTGACGCCGCCGAAATACATTAACTCAGCGGCGAGATTTATGACTTCCTGTTTCAGTTTCTCATGTCGTCCTTTCTTTTTGTTTCCTTTCATATGAAGAGTTAAAAAGTAAAGAGTAATTTTTAAGATAGCCATTTACTTTTTACTAATTCTGCATCGCGTACACGATGATATTCGTCGTTAATTTCAAACTATCGTCGCTTGCGATGCACTTGCTGTAGGGGCAGTGCATTTTTTGCCAGCCTGCGCCAAGCCCGTAACGGCTGTATACTACGACGAGATGGCCATCGGCGGAGAGTCCCTCTAAGGAGGGTGCGTATTCGCCTTCGCTCATGTTATAGTGTAGCGAGTTGACATCGTAGAAGGCGGAGAACACAGGGTGTTCCCTGTCGAGTTCTTCCAGTCCCAGTTCGGGGAAAACTTTTTTCATGATAGCTCGGAAGTTGGCGTCAAATTCTTTTCTACCGCAGCAACTTTCCGCCAACAGGAATCCACCGCTTGTCAAATAGGTTCGTAGTCGTTTTATCTCCTCGTTGGTGAATTTTGGGTCAAAATGTCCCGTCAAATACAGAAACGGGTAGTTGAATAAATCCGGGTCAATCAGGTTGATGTCTTTCCGCTCAAATCTGACGTAGCCGCTGGTGTTGCTGACTATCTCTTTGAGCAGATTTGCTGTGCCGTTATAAGTTGGATCCCAATCTCCCTGATGCCGTATCTGTGCCAATACGAACTGCTCACGCGGGCGGACGTTCGGCCCTTCGATGGTATGCGTCACGGCAAGGAATTTTCCAAGCCGGCGGGTGGCGAGCGCGTAGGCTATCATGTTAAGTCCTAAACGTACAGCGTCCTTCGGCACAACACGCGCGCCGTGTGGGTGTGTATGTCCATCCCAACCGCAACTCAAATCAAATTCGCTGAAAACTACGGATGTACGACAACCGATGTTGATGCCTTTCAGCTTTGGCACATCAGTATATCTATCGGCTCTTGAAGCAGTTGGGTTCATATCCAATGGACTTTCGATTGAACCCAAATAGTCCACCGCGTTGATTTTGTAGAATGACGAGTAAATTGGGTGGTCAAGCGGCAGTAGCTTCAGCGGGCGTTTGGGGAACATATTCGCCATCTCTGCTCTGAACGATGCGGCAAACTCCGGCGCACCGCAACAAGCATCGCCTACTAAAAAACCACCGCCAACAACGTATTTACGCAACGCCTCGCGTTGTTCCTTTGTGAAACTAAAGGCATCGTGTCCGCTGATGTAGAGAATCGGAGTTTTCTCGTCAATGCCGGCGGCGTAACGTCTTACTATCTTTCCTACGTTGATAGACTCACGCCGATATGAAATGCCCATTTGCCCTTTCGCTTTGCGCAAAAGATTGTCCACATCGCCCGGATCAGTATTCCAATCCTGAGTGTCGCCGTATTCTAACTTGCCAATCAATTTGGGTGGTTTAGGCGGACGTTTCTTCTCCGTGCGGCGAAGCGGCACAACGGGCAGGGGCAAAGGCGGAAAACCTTCGGCGGCTTTGCGATAATGCGGCTTCGCAGGCGGCGGCGGCCCGCACGTACCTAACTTACGAGCAATGGCTACGCCGACGAATCCGCTTGAAAAAAAACCAATAACTACTAAATAAATTAACATGGAACGGGTTGTTCTTTTCATTATTTTTCACTCCTTTGATACTGACATTTTCCAAATTAGTCAAACATTTCTTCAAATTCTTTGATATTCTGAGCTACCTCAATGGTGTTTTTAATCGCCCTGAGTTTCGCCACAGTCTCATCTTCGTTTAGTCTCTCCATCAGTTTTGTTCCTTCTACACCAAACTTCACCCTCAACAGACTCTCTACTGCTTCCCTGAGTCCTTGCTGAAGCCCCTGCTGCACCCCTTGCTGAAGTCCGTGTTGTAATCCTTGCTGGACTCCTTCCTTAATCCCTTCATTTTTGATTATCTCGTAAGCAACTGATTCAATCATAATATCCCTCCTTCGATTTACCAGTTCCAATGTTAGCTCCCTTGACTTTAAGCCTGATTGGAATGGGCTTCACGGTCTAGTCATTTTTCTGACAACTAATGTCAGTAAAACTCCAAACATGATGTACCCTGATATAACCTCTACGATAGTCACGATCTGGGCCACTATCCCGACAGGATAGATATTTCCGTATCCTAATGTAGCAAAAGTTATAGCGCTAAAATGCAATGCCGTGATAAAATTACTCAAACTTAATAAGCCACCTTGCCATTCAACGCCATTTAGCATAATAAAACCGATCGGACTAGTACACGTGCGCGCAAATTTTTGACCCATCTCTCGATTTAGGGGAGTAGGCGAGTAAAAGAGAGCATTGGAGCGTTGGAGCGTTGGAGCAAAAGAGAACATTGGAGCTTTTGCCCCATCTCCCCAATGCCCCAGCGCTCTTTATCGTCCACATATCCACTCAAACAAAGGGAGGTTAAGAACTTACGCCCACATGTACTAGGATAGTAAGCGAGTGTAAAGAATAGCGAAATACTAACAACCCATGCGATAAACCGTACCGGGGATTCGCCGTAATTGCAGGTGCATTTGAGGATTGTAAGCCAAATCCTTCGTAACCATTTGCTTTTAGTCTCTTTAAGATGCGAGCGTCTTGCTTCCATTTCTTGCTTGTACATTTCACCTGCTTTGTCATAGTCACCGGATTCATCACAAACTATTTTAGCCAAACGAAAGCTCATATGTTATAATTAATGTCAAACAAACATTCATTAGGATACGAGTT
>CAZRLY010000230.1:0-10193 GCA_964601015.1 uncultured bacterium | reverse complement strand
TGCGCTCGTCGTGGATTGCTAAATCCACGACACACCAACGGGAGCATTTGCGGAGCACTGAATATAGAATCACAATTCAGGAGGTAAAGATATGCCAATCTATGAATACAAATGCAAAAAATGTAAATCAAAATTTGAAGTATTGCAAAGCATAAATGCTAATAACGAAGGACTCGCTTGTCCGGAGTGCGGTGAGTCAGAACCTAAAAAGGTATTTTCAGTCTTTGCGTCTTTCGGAAAAGACAAGGTAGCGGCGTGTAATGCAGGTTCTACGTGAGCTCTTCGGGAAGGGGCAGTGTGTCCCAACAACAGATGAAATCAAAGGAGGGGGGAATACTAATGGCAAGAGTAAAAATGTACACCACAGATTTTTGCCCATATTGTCAAAAGGCAAAAAATATCTTTGAAAGCAAGAACATCGAATATGATGAAGTTAATATTCACGGCAACGAGAACCTTAGGGATGAAATAGAAGAACTGACAGGACGACGCGATGTGCCGCAGATTTTTATCGACGGCAAACATATCGGCGATGACGATGCTCTGGAAGAACTTCGCGCTTCTGGTGAACTGGATAAGATGTACGGCACCAAAACAGAGGAGACTGACGATGTTATAGAAGAACGCAATTTAGTCATCATCGGTGCCGGCCCATCCGGTTTTGCCGCCGCGCTCTACGGCGCAAGGGCGAAACTCGAACCACTAATCATCGCTGGCAATGAAATCGGCGGACAACTTTCGCTAACAACCGAGATTGACAACTATCCGGGCTTCAATGGTGAGAATTCAGCGGAGTTGATAAATACCATGCGGCAACAGGCGGAACACTTCGGCTCCGAAATAGAATATGATGTGGTAAGCGAGGTAAACTTTGCTCGCCACCCATTTTGGCTTAAAACGTATAGTAAAGAGTATTCGGCAAAATCGGTTATTATATGTACCGGTTCATCGCCCCGCAAATTGAACGCCAAGGGAGAAACGGAATATACCGGCAGAGGCGTTTCCTACTGCGCTACTTGCGACGGATTTTTCTTCCAGAATCGCTCGATTGTGTTGGTAGGAGGGGGCGACTCAGCCATCGAAGAAGCGCTGTTTTTGACCAAATTTGCTTCTGAAATCCATATAATACACCGCCGCGACCGATTGCGAGCCAGCGAAATACTCCAGGAACAGGCGTTTAAAAACGACAAAATAGATTTCATCTGGGATTCCATAGTGGAAGAGATTCAAGGCGATGGAACTAAAGTTACCTCCGTGTTGCTCAAAAACGTCAAAACCGAAGAACAAACGGTTTATCCCACTGAAGGCATCTTCATCTTCGTCGGGCATATCCCAAACACTGAAATATTCAAAGGACAAATTGAGTTGAACGAGCAGGGATATATCGTCACTGACAAGCGACAGCACGCCAGTGTCAGCGGCGTTTTTGCCGCCGGGGATGTTCAAGACCAAATTTTCCGACAGGCGATAACCTCCGCAGGAACAGGTGCAGCGGCGGCAATCGAAGCAGAAAAATTTATCGCTAAAATTGAAAACAGAGCATATCCGGGTAAGTAGTACACTGTCAAGATTGCATTGATAGGTTGTGGTAGGTCGGGTATGTGGGCAACACTACCCGACTATTATTATCACATTAATTGTCGGATAGGTTTCCAACCATATCCGACCTACGATTGTGTAACCCGTCAAACCAAAATTGACAGAGCAGTAGTGCTCTGTTACTTTTGTTTTGACGACTTATAAATTTTGGGAAAAGCATACAGATGTAGAGGAGCATCTCCGTCCCTCCACGATAGCTTGAAGCAATGGCGAGACTTTTTACGCCGCTACGAACCCGTCAATGTAAATGTAACAAGGCAGTAGGGAGGTTTGGAGAAACTATTGACACCTTAGTTTAGCCGATATTGAGCGGAAAGCGAAAGGACGAGAATTAGAACACAAGGAGAATTGCAATGTACTGCTATCGCCACCCTGACAGGGAAGCCGTAGGATTTTGTCAGAGGCAGAATAGATATTTGTGCGAGGAATGCCTAAAATGTCAGGTACCCAAGTTACATTGTAAATTTAGAGATGGGTGCATGGTATATTTCATCTGGAAGGAAGCGGAAAAGGAAAAAGCTAAAAGGGAAGCCACATAATTAGGATCTGCTGATTTTCTCTTATAGGAGTGCAATAATCAGTGCAACGTATTATTGCCAAAATACACTCCGTTGATTTTTGCACTCCTTACTAATTAGTATCTGTTGATTTTCTAGTTAAATGGCATACCCACAACGCTCCCGTCGGATTGGCAAATCCGACGGACGCTGGCATGGATTTCGATTGGCGTCGTGGATTTGCCAATCCACGACGAGCAGGGACGACTTTTTCAACAGATACTAATTAGGTCAAGCGGGGATGGGTGAAGGGAGGTGTTGAGATGATTCTCAAAGTTCTTTTGGGCATATTGCTTGGCGGCGGTATTGGGCTGCTAATCAATATCGCTTACAAAAAAATTACAGCCGGCGCTGGCGCAACTTGAGCTATCTGGTGCAATCCCTACATCAGCGTCTTTTTTGGTGCTGTGATAGGATTGCTATTGGCTTTGGGACAAAGCCGATAATCGGGGCTTACGGTGTTCAGCGGGTACGCTACCGTTTGCTGCCGGGCGTGTGGTAGGCACATCGCTATCGACAGGAGGAAGATAGATGTCCATTGTAGAATTAAGCAACGTAAACAAAATATATAAGACAGGCAAGATTGAAGTACATGCCCTGCGGGATATAGATTTGGAGATTGAATCGGGGGAATTTTTATCCTTTGCGGGCCCGTCAGGTTCTGGCAAAACTACCTTATTGAATTTGATAGGTTGTCTGGATAAGCCCACAACTGGAGATATACATATCAACGGAACTCCCACAGCAACTTTCTCCAAAAACCAGTTGGCAGACTTGCGTCGAAAAAACATCGGTTTTGTCTTTCAATCGTTCAACATTATCCCTGTTTTGACCGCTTTTGAAAACGTGGAATTTCCGCTTATCCTGACTGGCAAATTAAATTCTGCGCAAAGGACGGAGTTGGTGGATGCCATCTTAGAGGAGGTGGGTTTGGCGGAGATGAAGGGAAGACGTCCAAACGAGCTTTCAGGGGGACAGCAACAGCGCGTGGCTGTAGCCAGGGCTTTGGTGAAAGAGCCGATTCTGGTGCTGGCGGACGAACCAACAGCGAATCTGGATTCTCAAACGGGGGAAAATATCCTGCGACTTATGCTCGAATTGAACGAAAAACGAGGAACGACTTTTGTTTTTTCCACCCATGACAAGATGGTTATGGAATACGCGAAAAGATTGATTCTGCTTAAAGACGGCGCTATTGCCGAAGACCAACGCAAAACCGCAGATTAACAAAATTACGCGGAGTAAATACGATAAAAAGTATAACGCTTTACTCTTTACTTTTTACTCTTCACAATATGATAAATCCGCTGCCTATCATAAAAATCATGAATTGGAAAACATTCGCTCTTAGTCTCATAATTGTATTTTCAGCCGGCGTTGTCCCGGCAGATGTTGACATCAACGGCTACTACCGCAATCAGTTCTCGGCTGTTTCTACATCCCAAGAACTGCGTACACAGGATGCGCATAAATGTCGCTTAAAGTTCTCAGCCTCGCCTTCGGATGAAACGGATTTTGAATTGGCGTTGAATTTGTTCGCAAAAGAACTTCCAAAACAGGAGGACTTGCAACTCGAATCTCTACTAACTCCGCAGTTAGACGTTGACAGGGCATATTTGAAACTGTATTTTTCTAAATTTGATTTGACCTTGGGAAAACAACGGATTGCCTGGGGAAACGGGTTGCTGTGGAATCCTACGGACGTTTACAACGAAATTGACCCTTTTGACCCGAAAGGCGAGAGAGAGGGCGTCAGCGCGCTGCATGCGTACATTCCGCTTTCTGACACGTCCAGCATTGCAACGGTATTGGCGTTTGGCGACACTGTTGATGACGCCAGAGTTTCCTTGAAAGCAAGTGCTGTGCCATTTGGCGTTGATGTTGCGGTGAGTGCTACAAAGGATGGGACGAAACAGCGGATTTACGGATTTGACCTGAAGGGGGAATTGAAAGTCGGATACTGGCTGGAAGGAGCGGTCAACATACTAAAGTATGGTGCTGATAGAGCTACTGATGATGACTTTTACAAAGTCGAATGTGGACTGGATTATACTTTCGGCTTTGGAAATGGAATTTACTTAGCTTTAGAGTTCTTCCACGACAGCAGTGGATTTGAAGAGCTAAATGAAGAGGCATTTGCCAAACTCATCAAGCGCGAACGGGCAAACCTTTCTCGCAATTATCTTTACATGCTTTGCCGATACCAAATCAACGATTTTGCGTCCATCCGCCCGGCGTTCATACTGAATGCGGACGACGGGAGTTTTATCCTTCTGCCGACGTTCAATTATCTGCCTTTCACCGATGTCGAAATTATCGTCGGCGCAAACATCTTCGGCGGAAAAAAGGGCGGGGAGTACAATCCCAACGACAAACAGGACGCAAATGGTATCTTCGGCAATAGCGAGTTTTTTGTCTGGATTCAGATGAATTTTTAATTTAAAGCATTCAAGCCAGGCGGTTGGTCAACTGGAGGGATTTGAAAGATGAGATTTGATGCTCAGTTGACCAACACCGCCCGTAACGAAGTGGAGGGGCGAAGCGGTATTTCACAAAAAAAAGTTGAAACGACTGCCCCCAAAGGATATGGATATGATTTACTCCATTTCAAGCTTCCATTTCCCTTTTACCTTCACTGCTTTACCTACTGCATCGTATCTGCTACTTTCCAACTTTCCAGTCTCCGCATGCTTCCACTCAGAAATGACATCCGCCTTAAATTTAAACTCCTCTTTGTCAACTTCAAGAATCTCAATATTCAGCACTATTAGGCTGGCTTCTTCCGCTTCCCCGAAGAAGGAATACATATCCTTTTCACCCTTTTTAAAAGCGTTCTCCGTGAGGCACTCTTTTACCAGGGACGCGTCCTTTTTATTGATAGCTTTCGAGAGTTTTTCCAGAAGTTCCCTTGCTATCTTCTGCGCACGCTTCTCGGCGCGGGTGAGTTTTTTAGGTTCAGGTTCCTTCATTACAAAATCTACGCCATCAAGTAGCGAACCCGGTTCAGCCTTAATCTCCCGCGTTACTTCCACGTAATACATGATAACTGTCAGGCTTTGCATACCTTCCCATTCAAATTCATAACCTCCCTGTTCATCCGTAACATAATCTGTGTTTCCACTGCCACCAGTACCTCGCCATTTCAACTTTAGCTTGGTGTTAGCGACAAGCGTTTTGCCATTCTCTTCAAATATTCGTCCTCTCACGCGCACCGTCGGTTTGACGATGACTTCGATTCCTTCTACCGTGACGCCGCTTTCAACCTGAATGGGAATTCTCCCGTGTTCATCGGGCTTCATCCATTCTGGGAATCGCATGTCACTCGTTTTGCCGGGCATCTTGAATACTCCGATGTGATAGTATGCTCCCGCTGGCACATCGTCAAAGAGGAAACTTCCATCAGCTTTGCTAATCGTCTCTATCCGACCAAATAATCCAGAACCACTTTCATGTATATGCAGACGAATTTTATCAACGGGGTTGCCATCCTTATCAATAACACGCCCGGAAACACTCCCAGTGCGCTTCGTTGGTCGAATATCGACATTCTGCCTATTTTTCCCGCGCGCTACAAGTATAGGTGGGTCAATCGTCACAGGCTCGTAACCATCGACGCGAGCTGTGATGATAAAGGGGCCTAAATCGGGAATACGTTTGTTTAGCCAATCCTCTCTGCTATTCCAACCCAGGGAAGATTTCTGAGGTAGGGATTGAACGTTTTTGATTCCGCCGCTTTCGAGTTTCCACTCCGTCAGGACAAAACGGTAAGTTCCGTCAGGCTGAATTTTACACCTTCCGCTAACCGTATATTCTTCAGTCTGGCATCTGAGATACATACTGTTGGCGTTCTCAACTCCAAGTACCTTTCCTGATATACTTGACGCAGGGTGCAGGACAAAATCTTGTTGTAAAACGGTGTCCTTTTCAACGACTTCCCCTGCCCAAAAGAAATCCGTCTCCATATTCGGGGAAGCGGCATAAATTATAACTGGGAACCCATACGCAGGTGGCATGTCAAATTGATAATGCCCATTTACATCTATCCTGATAGGCTCAGATAATTTATAGTTTCGGGCGCGTCTTTCATAGTATACAAACGCTCCAACAAAGGGAGTTTGTCCATCGGCTTGATAAACCGTTCCGCTGACAGACACCTTGTCAAGCTCTTCACTGTTCTTTGCTGAAGCGCCAAGTCCGCTGAATATTAGACTTTTATCACCTTTGCTCTCCGCTTGCATCGTCTGCGCAACTGGCGTAGGCGGAACCGGACTGTCAGCTTCCTGCGGAAGAAAGAGCAGTTCAGTTGGTATTGTTTCCTCTGTTCCGCTCAAGCTAAAAGGTGGAATCGAAGCGATTTGCGAAATAAAACCGACGCCAAATAACAGTGTTATGATAATGGCTGTTCCAGCGGAAAGAATCCACGGCAGATAGGGCTTTGTGGGAACAATCGGTTTTATGTGACGTAATTTTTCTATCAATCTGATTGTAAAACTGGCTTCCAATTGGTTTGGTTTGACTACCTGTTCCATTGTGTTAATCATCTCCTTTTTAAGATGTTTCCGCGCATGGTATAGTCGGTTACGAACCGCATTTTCCGATGCGCCGATAAATTTTCCTATCTCTTTGCAGGATTCACCGCCCATGTAGTAGAGCGTCAAAACAAGCCTGTCTGTTTCGGCAAGCGCGAGCATAGCATCGTGGAGTTTACCATTTATCCTCTCTTTTTCGTAATACTCAAGGGCATCCTTTTCAAAATGACCGTGGCTGACATTTTCGAGCGGAATGGTCAATTCCCGTTCCTTCTTCCTTTTGCGCAGGAACATCTTACAGCAGTTTGATGCTATACAATACAGCCATCCTGAGAAACGCGCAGGCTCTTTCAATGTCGATAGCTTTTGGTAAGCTCTAAGAAAGACTTCCTGCGTAATATCTTCAGCATCTTGAAAATTGCCCAATTTGTGATATGCGATGGCGTGGACAGCACCCTTGTACCGGTCCAACAGAAAACCATAGGCGTTCTCGTCACCGTTAAGCACTTGCCATACCAGCGTCTCATCGCTGTAGTTATCCATGAGTTTGCCTGCTTTCCACTTGAGATTCTACCTTATAAGATGCACAAAATTGTCTTTTCGTTAGATTGGAAATAAAAAAAATTGGTTCATGCCAGTTTACCATCTTTAAAAAAAATCCTTTTTAGGGGACAAGTTTCATAGGAATCGTCTTGACCTGAATCGTGATGTATGTTAATATAACGTGAATTTGGGGTAAAAATTCAGTGTCCACCGCAAATATGCTCGCTTCGCTCGGTGGTTTACAAAAAAAAGTAAACCACAAAAGCTGTGGAAAGATTAGAACACGAATGGCACGAATTAAGCGAATTACAAAATTAAAAAGAATTCGTGGAATTTGTCCAATTCGTGTAATTCGTGATATTCTGTTTGCCCCCAATCGGGAGAACTAACCTTTATCGCAACTGTATTGTTAAACCGAACTCACGTTAATATATCAAAAAGGAGACGAATATTGAACGCAAAAGATGTGAAAGGCAAATACCTTGACATAGATTGGTTGAGGTACAACTATAATCCGAAACTATATAAGTCTTATTTTCATCCCATTTACGCTCCTGATGGACAGGTTGTAACCGCCGATAGTCCGTTTGACCATGTTCATCATCGCGGTTTGTGCGTCTCTTGGGGAAATGTGAACGAAATAAACTTCTGGGCAGAAGAGGTATTTGGGCCGGAAGTACGCGGGCGGATAACCCATAAGGAATTCGTTCATCGTGAAGAGAAAGAGGATTACGTTGAGTTTACGGAAAAATGTGATTGGTTAGCGCCAGGGGACAAGAAGTTTCTTGAGGAGATAAGATGGGTCAAAATCCACGCGCCAAGCCCTAAAGTTAGAATATTGGACATCAGTTCTCTGTTTTGCGCGGTGGACATTGATATAGCCATGGGAACACCGCCGGCTTATCACGGATTATGTTATCGTGCTTCGGATATGCAAAACCGCAGAATTACCAATTCAGAAGGCGATGTCGGAGAAGATGCCGCTAAAGGAAAGAGAGCGCGCTGGGCGGATTTGTCCGGGATATTGGATGGAAAAGCAGTCGGCGTAACAATATTTGATAATCCGAACAACCCCAGATTTCCGACGACATTCTACACACTGGACAAGGGTTTCGGATTTATCTCTACGTCTTTTTCTTACGATGAAGCCTACACGATAAAAGCAGGCTATTCACTGAAATTGACGTATAGAGTTTTAGTACATAGTGGTGACGCATCCTCTTTTGACATTGAGGACGAGTACGAGAAATATGTTGAGGTGTGACCAATATGTCGAAAACGTGTTTCATAACATCCAAATGGACTTATCAAATGGAACCGCCTTTACAAGCAACGTATGCACCGTCGGTAGGGCGTGTTGGTGGTAACATCTACATCGCCTGTCCCGGCAGCGCCCACCCCCCGGATAAAGGCGGGGGATTGTACCTTTGGGATAAAGATGGAAATGTCGTTTGGTTCATCAAAGAGAAGTATGCACTATCGCCCTGGGTGGCTTTTGTGGATATCTACGGAGATGGTGACAAGCAGATAGCCTATTGGACAAAAGCGGACGACAACTGGCAATTGAAGGTTGTCCGAGCGCTTGACGGCTCACTCGTCTGGCAACGTACCGATTTGCCATGGATGGGCAATGGAGATTTCATTGACTATGATATTGATGGTGATGGCGTGAAGGAATTAATCTACGCCGTTGGTGGAATACATCATTGGGTAGTCTGTTGCGATGCTACGACGGGAGAAGAAAAGTGGCGCTATTCTGATAACGTTTCCGTTTGTTGGGGACGCAGCGCCATCGGGGATATTGACAACGACGGCTTGGTGGAAATCATCTTCGGTACGGAATATGCCAACCCGGATTCCACCTCTTCAATGATTGCTTTGCGCAATGATGGCAGCTTATTATGCTCACTTCGTTCGGTGGTTTACAAAAAGACGTA
The DNA here is from genome assembly GCA_964601015.1 of uncultured bacterium. Classification (GTDB taxonomy): domain Bacteria; phylum Poribacteria; class WGA-4E; order DTYX01; family CAZRLY01; genus CAZRLY01. The sequence goes on along the minus strand of CAZRLY010000230.1, from coordinate 1,028 downwards.
AACCACAAAAGCCGCGGTACGATAGGATGGAGGGTGATGCCGGTTCAACGCCTACAATTCTGGCGGACGTAGATAACGACGGTTATCTTGAGATTCTGAAACCTGAAATTGACCTTTGCGGCCGCGGCCCTGTCCACATGGCACGGTTATGGTGTTTTGAAAATGATGGAAAGGTCAAGTATAAAGCCGACTTTGGGGGGCGTGGAATTGCCGTGGCTGATATTGATAGCGATGGTATCTTGGAGGGCGTGGGTATCACAACAGGCCGTGATGGCGGAGATAACATCCTCCCGCAGGTCATTTGCTTTAACCTTGCCGACGGTTCTCAAAAATGGCGGACGTCAGTTCCTCGCATCTACCTCAGCACCGACGCCGTAATCGCTCATCTGGATAACGATGGCGCACCGGAGATTATCGTGGGTACAGGAATGCCCAGCGGATACGGCCGGATTCCGAATCAGCCCGTCTGGGGCGACATTTACGTCATCAACAGCAGGGGGAAGTTGATTTGGCAAACGACGCTCCCCGACTGTGTGGGCAATCCCGTGGTATGCGACTTTGATGATGATGGCTACAATGAAATACTGGTTGCATGCAGTAACGGGAGACTTTACACCTGGGACACAGCCGGGCCGAGCAATGAGTCAGAATTTCCATTGGCAAATAAGGATATGTGGCGATGGAATCAGATTAAATAGACCAACTATCGCCAAACGGCATAATAGTCAGTCAAGCCCATGTGCATCAATTTAAGGCTGAATAGTTAGGTTTTGGGGAAAGCTAACACCGAGCTAAAGATAAAAATAAAGTATCGGTGCTGGTGTCTCTTATCAACACACCAACACCGTAGACTTTAGCTCGAGTCTTTAGACCGGTGACAACCTTGTGCGGTCAAAACCACTTGTGATATTGAAAATTACCTAACTTGATATGTATGGGTAGAAGTTAGTCAAAACTTCTCTCACAGTTTACATTTTTTTTGCGTCGTGAAAGCTCCCTCTTTCAAGTGTGGTGATGAAACGACGCAA
>CAZRLY010000229.1:0-10233 GCA_964601015.1 uncultured bacterium | reverse complement strand
GAAATCGTCCGCAAGGACTGTTGAAATAAAAGCCAGTCCTAATATCAGGACGAAAGCTATCAAAGTGTAAAATCTCATTTTTTCTCCCTTCTGGTAATACAAGTATTTACAAAGTTGGAGAAAACGCCAATTTGTAGTGATTGACAAAACGCCTCCTATTTACTCTTAATTTTACCCAAAGTTGTAGGAAGCCTACCAAAAGCGTCAATAGCCTGGCTTTCCCAGGGGATATTTTTCCCATTGCGGGCTTGCCAGACATCGTCAAAATTGGGATGTCCCCAACCGCCGCTATTTTCGTCATATATCTTGATAACGGCTCTTTTGTTTTTCAAGTCGGAAACGTCCCACTCCCTCCGCGCCATTGTCTCAGTATTCGCCCCTGTCATGGTTTTAACCATTTCTCCGTTGATTTCGAGATTGACGCAAGTGGAACCGGTGCCATTCGGCTCAACCCAAGGGTGGTTTCCGGCACCGATGAGGAAATTGATGGTATCACCAATTATCTTAAACTCAATGGAAGTCAAAGTACCCAGGGGGGCATCTCCCTGGATAGCGCCAGCAACTTCGCCTCCCTTCCCCTGATATTTCTCATAGCAACCTATCCACCACTCTCCCTGGTGCTGAGAAGGCTGTCCACGAGCGCGAGCCGTAGGGTTGTCGCCGAACGTAGGCTGAAAATCAAACGAAGTACCAGTTTTCTCCCAACCTGTCAAATCACCCGTCTCGAAGTCATGGGTAAATTTCACTGGGGGAGCAGCATTAATTAGAGTCGGCAGATATATAATTGGCGCGGGGAAAATGGCTGCTTCAGTGCCATTTTTCTTTACGACTTCAAAATCAGAAGAAGAAACACCAAAAACCCGCAAAATACCGAAGCCATCGTACAAAGCTCAAGCAACTTCTTTCTCACTTATACACACCTCCTTTTTTCTATTTTAGGTCGAAATTCCCGTAGCATCCTTCATGTTGATTTTGGAAAATTGACCTAATTTTATTTTAACACCTTATCATCCTCATGTCAAGTAGAAATTTTAATTCTTTCAAATTCGTTATCGTTCTTCGTTTTACCACCATCAGTTCCGAGAATTTGAAAGCATCTATACCAGCGATACGCTGAAAATCAACCCGAATCTAATGTCCTATCATGATGAAGAATGAAAGATAGCTTCGATTGGGTCCGGAGGAGGAATGGGATAATGTTTCTCCTCGTATGCCTCTACGAGCGTTACTAATACATCCAGCTTGTCACCTTCTGGTGAGCCATAGGACGCTCCTCAGAGGCGGTCAATTTCTTCAAGCGCGGCTTCATAATCTGCTTCGTTTCTGAGCGGTTTAATATCCATAGTCATCTTTCTATCGTTTCCGTCACAATTCCTTTGTAGAATTCAAGATAGGTTTATAATCTACCTGGCTATTGATTGGGCGCTTGAAGTTGCTGCTTGAGCAAGTGCTTCTGCTACCCACATCTCTACGCCTTTTCCCGTCTTCTCTGCGGCTAAGATGACTTGACGGTGTTGCTCCGGTGATAGGCGTACTGTGAATCGTCCTGAAAATGGTTGCTCTGGTTCTTCCCCTCGTTCGACACAAAAAGCAAGATAATCTTCTACGGAATCTTCAAATGCTTTACGGAGTTCATCAACCGATTTTCCCTGAAACGTTATTACATCTCGTATGTTGATGACTTCTCCGTGAAAAATGTTAGCTTCATCATCAAATTCTGTTTTAGCTAAATAACCTTTATACTCCACCATGGTTCTACTCCTGCTTCGGTCAAAAAACGACGCCTTGATTTTTTCAGCAAACTGGCAACACGCTCTACTTCATTCTCACAAAATCCCCATCGTTTTTAAGAACTCATAAGCGATCTGGCTTTTGATGGCATATCCCATACCTTCGCTGTCACGGTGTTTGGCGAAGACCAATCCGATTACTTCGCCGTTTGCCAGCGAAATAAGCGGGCCGCCGCTGTTGCCCGGGTTGAGAGAACAATCCAACTGAAATGTGCCTTCGGCGTCGCGTATCAAGCTGATGCTTCCGTCGGAGGAAGCAGGACTGTCGTAATTAGTACGGTTGCCGTCTGAAACTAAATGCGGATAGCCCAGAACCAAAATTTCATCTCCTTGCTCTATCTGTCCGGAGTTGCCAAACTCGATGAATGGCAAAGCCGTCCCCACCGGTTTCATCGGTTTCAGCAACGCCAAATCATAATATTTGTCTACTCCGTGAATTATCATGTCAAATTCCTGCTCGCCTTTTGGCAGGCGGACGATGAATTTGGTCGCTCCAGACACTACGTGTCGATTTGTCAAAATGTAGCCTTCGGGAGATACGATGACACCGGTAGCGTTGCCGCTGTAAGCATTTGCGCCCGTGTAGAGCAGTATCATAGCGACAGCTTCGCCGAGTTGTCTGATGGCCTCTTTTTTTATATTCTCCTTCGACTCTGTTGCCTGGACGCGCACAGGTTCGGCTTTCTCCGCTGTTGCATCGGTTGTTTTTACATATTTTGACTCTGGATTGCGAGCTAATTTTTGTAGCCCAACATCGTCGGTAATCTGCGTCATTCCCTCTGAGTCTTTGTATACGGTGATGTTACTCGTGGGCGTCTCATTTAACTGACGTGCTAAAATCTCGCTGTACAGAGTGCCTGTGACGTGGTTGGCTATGGCGCGTGCGCCGGATGTTTTTTCCCTTTCGTAAAAGTCAAGCAGATAATCCACGACGGTTTGGTCGAATTCGATGGTTTGCCCGTCTGTGTTCAACCTGTCGGCGATTTTTTTCAAATTCAGATGAATGATTTCCAGCGCTACTTCTGGCGTTATGTTATTGAAGGGCGTTATCGCTTCGATGAGCCTGCCAATCAACTCCGGCGTTGCGCCCGAAGCCCTGAGCGCGTTGCGTACCGTTTCGCTGTTTTTCCGACGGATATTTTCCTGTTGTGCGCCGCTCATGTCGGGTTCGATGCGCGCCAAATCACTGGAACCTGCGTTGCTTGTGAAAAAGAGGATTGTCTGGCTCAAGTCAATTTTGACGCCGTCGCCTGTGGTAAGGCTGCCTTCCAACATGGTTAAAAAGTTCTGCCAGATTTTAGCATGCGCCTTTTCAAATTCGTCAAACAACACTATGGCGGCGGGGTTGTCGAACAGGAATTGTCCCAACTCGCCCTTTCCGTATCCGATGTAGCCGGGAGGTGCGCCAAAGACGCGTGAGACGGCGTGTTCCTCTTTGTATTCGGGCATGCTGATTTTGAGCGAACGGACTGATTTTAACTCTTCGGACAACACGCGAAATACCTCCGTTTTTCCCACTCCGGTCGGGCCGGTGAAGAAGAAGAAAGCAAGTGGTTTTTCGTCAATCCTCCCGCTGTTAATTTGGTCTTCTACGTTCCGCTTGACCGCGCGCAAAGTGTTGATAATTTTGTCTATGGCGTAATCCTGTCCTCGAACCCTCTCTTTTGACTTTTGGCTCAGAGCTTGAAGGTTCTCCTCTTCCAATAAATTTTGCCAGATGTCTCCTGTCTGGCTCATCAATTCTCGTACAACCCGCATGTTGAGTTGGAGGTTGCGGACATGGCATTCTTTGAAGTAGTTCAGAATTTTCATGCAGTCAAAGCTACTCAACCGGTGAATTAGGTCAATTCTTTGGTCAGGATTGATGAACGGTTCTTTTTGAGTGGGGTTGATGCGTTTGTGGCGTACTTCCGCGCTGAAAAATAACTGGTCAATTTCGTTTTGGGTTGGCAACCCAACGTTGATAATCTCAACGCCGCTTCGATGTTTGCCTGTAATTTCGTCGGGCAGATTTGTCAAATCTTCGCAATCGGCAATCAGTATTGAGACGTTGCCGTTTTTAATCTGTGCCCAATCTTGGATGCGGTCAACTACCGGGCGTTCCTCCGCAGTGGGCATACGTGAGACAAGATTCTGCACACGTTCGATAATAATCACAGATTTGACAATGTTGTCCCCTCTATTTTCCTGGTGCAACAATTTGCTAATGTAATTTAAGTCAGCTTCAAGATTCGAGCCTGTGAGTTGTCGTATTTCCTCCAACAGCGCATCCCGCTCCGGTGTTCGCGGTTCTCCGTTCTGCCCCTTGTATGCTGAACTGACAGGCTCTTCAGTTACCTCCCTAAATCGACCGCGCATCGACTCTTCAGCGAATGTAAGCCCGGCTGAGATGCTGTAAAATGCGATTATCTCATATCCCAAACTCAAAAGATATTGAGCTAAAGTGTCGCGCATGGAGAGGAAACTGTAACCGTCCCGCCCGTAGTAGTATACGTCGCTGACGTGATTGTACAATATGAACTGGTTGGGCGGCGTGCCCTTCTCTAAATTGATTTTGCTTAGAAAACGGTGTGCTTTGAATATTTCATCCATTTTTGTTACATACCAGTCTATCGTTGGGTTTCGTTCCTCAACCCAACCTACTCGGTTTTTGAAATTACACGGCTCTTACGATAAATTTTTCCCTGAGTAACAATGCGGCGGTTACTCCATTTCCATCTCTGAGCGTCTTTGTGAAAGTTCCATCGTATATCTCCCCACAGCCACACGAAGGACTTTTCTGTTTCAGGATGATTTCTTGAGCGTTTATCAGCCTTGCGAGGTAGAGGGTTGTGCGTGCGCCACGTATGAAGGCTGATGTTACGTTGGTACCGTCTGCTGCGTGGACTTTAGCGGTTCCGTCAAGGACGTCTTCACCTGTCCCGCCTGCTATCTCCGCTGGTGTGCGAGGTGTTGGCAATCCACCTGATTGTTCGGGACAGAGGACAATCGCATCCCCCCGCCGCACTTGCTCTATGATACATTTTCTCCCGCTGTTAGTGCCGTCGTATTTACAGTTTATGCCTGCTAAACATGCGCTTATCAAGTTCATTTTTCGTACAAAATTATATCATTTACATCATCCTTCTACCGTCTCAAGTACATGCTCTCCTTTAGGGGGCGGAATGTGATAAACACAGCAATTAGTATAACACATTGGCAAACATTGAAAAAGAGTTTTTTTAGTCATTGCGCAGACTTCTCTGCTGATATTTCTTTTTTCATTGACTAAACATAATTATAGCGGTATACTAATTAGTATCTGTTGAAAAAGTCGTCCCTGCTCGTCGTGGATTGGCAAATCCACGACGCCAATCGAAATCCATGCCAGCGTCCGTCGGATTTGCCAATCCGACGGGAGCGTTGTGGGTATGCCATTTAACTAGAAAATCAACAGATACTAATTACCTACCGTAGGTCAAAATGTTTTTAAAGGGTTTCTTTGGCGCACACAATTACCGAAAAGACATGCCCTTATTCCAAATATATCATTTGCAATTGAGAGGCCTCAATAAAAATGAATAGATTAGTTTTGGAAATACCTGATGAGAAACTTGAAGTTCTAAGCAAGGTTATCGAAATAGAAAAACAAGATATTTCCGCAGTAACATCTGATTTATTAGATGAGTGGGCTAAAAATGAAGTGAAAAGGCTTTACAAAGACGGGGAAATTACCATAAATAAAGCTGCCGAACTATTAGGAATATCGGTGTGGGAGACTATTGACTTCTTCATCTCGGAAGGGGTGCCGTTGCAAATCGGGAGGCTAAAACATGATAGCGGTGTCTAACACTACACCCTTAATTTATTTGGCAAAGACAAAACTGTTGAAGACATTACAAAATTCCTTTGATGAAGTCTACATACCTGAAGAAGTCTATCAAGAGGCAGTTCCCAGGGGCGTTGCGGCAGGATACCAAGATGCTATTGACATTCAGGAGGCTTGCTCAAGTTGGCTTCAGCGAAAATCAGTTCACCTAAATTTAAGAGTGGCCTTCTTGCGAACAGGTTTGACCGGTTCGGAGTTACAATGGCTAAAAAACCGAGTAGCGCAGATGCACGAAGCGGATGCCGCTGTAGTTGCCCTTGCCATAGAACTTGCCGCTGATAAGTTGATAATGGATGATAAAGCTTCTTTAAAAGTAGCAGTCATGCTCGCCAACCATTTTCATTTTGACGTAGTAGGTACGGGCGATTTAGTCAATGAAGCCCTAAAGGCGGGCATTATCTCTCAGGAAGAATACGAATGTTTTGTAACCGAGTTTTCGGATATAGCAACATGGATAGCAAAAATTTAACAGGAGGATGAGTATTATGTCACAGACAATCAGATTTGCGGTGGTAGGCTGTGGAATGATGGCAGCACACCACCTGAACGGCTATCGAGAAATCAAAGAAAAAGACCCGGAGCTTTTTGAGATTGTCGCAATGTGCGACATAGACGGCGAAAGGGCAAAGAGTTTGGCGAACAGGGCTGGAGAGTTTCAGTCCGTACCGGCGACTTACACTGATTTGGAAGAGATGCTCAAGAGTGAAGAGATAGACGCTGCTGATGTAATAACAACCCATTCCAACCACCACGTCTCGACGATAGCCTGTTTAGAAGCAGGCGTAAACGCTGTGGTAGAGAAACCTTTTGCAGTTACCGTCAGGGCAGGGCGAAAGATGCTTGATGCAGCGGAGAAAAGCGGCAAAATCTTAGCTTCCGCTGAACCCGCCCGCAGGGATGTGGCAACGCGGACGACCGAATGGGCTATAAATAAGGCAAAATTGATAGGAGAACCGCGCATGCTCTTCGCCGAGACGGTTCGCTATTCTCTGGGCGTTGTCGTGGGAACTCCCTGGAGACACCAGCGAATCTACGGAGGGGGCGGCTGGATTATCGACGGCGAAGTACACTACATTGATGTACTGCGTTCTTTCTTCGGCGATGTGGAAAGAGTTTATGCCGAAACACGGAATTTTGAACCGACGAGATATCTGGATACGCAAAATCTTCAACGCCCTGTGCCGTCAGACGTCGAGGATACGGCTATTTGCGTCTTGACCTTCAAGAACGGAGTGATAGGGCGATTTGTTTGGACGCACGCTGCTATCGGCAAAGAGATTCATCAGCGAATCTACTACGGCAGTGAAGGCTCAATAGATTCAGACGGCATCCAACTCAAAGACGGCTCTACACGCAGTATGGATGAACTGCGCGAAGAATTTCTCAACTCCCTAAGCCCCGACGCCAAAGAGAAATTGTTCCCACACGGCATTACAAATTCCGTTGCACTCGGAATCTACGATTTTTTGGACGCCGTAAGAAATAATCAAGAACCTGAAGTAACCGGCTGGGACGGCTTCGCGGCACAAGCTGTCTGTGATGCAATCTATGAATCGGCGCATTGTGGGCAGGCTGTAAACGTGGATGACGTGATTTCTGGCAAAATCGAAGCGTATCAGGCGGATATAAATGAGCATTGGGGATTGTAAAATTTTGACGCCCATTCGTATCAACTTAACGGAGCGAACGCCGGCCTCCGGCCGGTCGGACCACCGGTCCGCTGGAAGCGGAGACCGGTTGATACGACTCTTCACTTCGTTCCGAGTCTACTCAACCGGCGCTACGGGCTACTCGACCAGCGATTAAAACTATATTCATCCCTTAAGTTGATACATATGGGATTGTAAAATTTTGACGCCCTAAGGCCATACGAATAGCTGTTTCAAGCGGAAGGATGGAAGGTTGGATGAGGGAAATACTTCCATTCATCCATCCCCGGCTTGGTCATATACTTGCCAATGTGACGGGAACTTATGGCGTGTAGGATCTGAAACGAAGAAGCTGGATGATTCAAAAATGTAGAAGACTGGCTGAAGGGAAAGTATGCCCAGATGAAAAAAAAAAAGAGAATTTTCTGTTGCAATAAAGCTGAAGAAGTGCTAAAATGATTAGCAATTGGTTCCCTAAGTTAGTCTCGGGAGCCGACAAATTTTAGGTAGTTTTCAAAAATATTATACCAAGAGGAAAAAAATGCATAAGAACAATAAAAGTAAAACTAACATCATCAAAACTCTAATGGCGATGGCTATCATTTTGATTATTGTGTTCACCGTAGCGGACGCGATGGCTGAACGCTGGACAGGCAATCTCCTCAAAAACCCCAACGCGAGCGAATATATCCGCCACGGCACCTGGGATGAGCCGAAACACTGGCCGTACCAGGAAGGAAAAAGGATGAGGGTATATGTGTGGGGTCCCGGAAATGGCACTTTCTGGGCAGATCTCGGGGCTGGTCAAACTTCTCTTACAGGCCAACAAATTGATGTTACTCAGTATGCTGACGATATCGACACGGGAACAGTAAAGGTTCATGCAGGCGGTGAGATACGGCCAGACCCCCGGAGCTCTGGGGAATTTCAGGTGTTTTTTTATGATGAAAGTGGAAGTGAACTCCGCACGAAGTACTATACTGAAAGAGTATCCAAGGAGCACAAAAACGTCAGTATTACGAAAACTATTCCGCGAAAAACACGCTATATTAGAATGTATATGTATGCTTTTCAAGGGATTATGTTCGATGACCTGTTTCTCAAAATATCCCTGCCAGAGTTCAGTTGGATTAATTATTACATGGACTTTGGCAATCTATATTATGCTACCAACGAAACAGCGAGAGCGTATAACAAAAAACAGACCCAAACTTTCGGTTTCAAAAATACCGGCAGTGGTAAATTGACATGTAAAATTACTCCGGCGGCTGGTTTTACAATAGTAGGACAAACAACAAGTGATGGTTTGTTGTCCGGTGAAACTAATACAATTACAGTGGCATTTGAGGGGATAACTTCCGGAAATTCAAACTACAACAAACCCTCTGCGATAACGATTACGAATCATTTCGGATCTGGGGGGGTGACAGCTCAAGCGAGGTTTTACGACATACCGACTGTTACCCATGTCAGTCCTGCCAAAGGTTCGAACGGCAAAGTCAACATTGCCGTTGATGATTCTGTCTACTTTGGCGTCAGTTCTGGCAATCCACTTTTCCCAGGAGCAAAGATTCGAGGCTACCAATGGCAAAGCACGGTTGCGGGAGCCCAGCCGGGGTCAAGCTGGCAAGGCCCCTTTCCGGATGCCAGAAAGTCCTTTCGATGGTCATCCCCGGGTGAATATACCCTTTACTGCCGCATGGTTGACGATAATGACGTTGCAACGGCGCATGTGGCGATTCCCGTCAAAGTCTGGAACCGTCCTACTGTCAAGGCCAAGCCTCCCAAACCGGAAAATGTTCATTGGTACGATAATACTTACGCCGGCGTTGTGGGAGAGCCGATAAAATTACAAGCGGATGGTGAACTCAATGGCAATGAAAAAATCGACAGGTATATCTGGCTTGATGATGCGGAAAAAGAGCTTGTAAAACAAACACCGGGCCAGATAGTAAACCATACATGGGATAAACAAAACCTGAACGGGAGAATCTACTGTAAAGCCATAACTAATTACGGCATCGAAAGTGGCAAACAACAGTTTAACTACAAGATTTACCCGACTTTGGAAATAAATCCCGGCGGTCCCTATGTTGGCAAACCTAAGAAACCAATCACCTTAAAGGGTTCGGTATCGAACGCAAACAGCTATCCCGGCGCTGTATTCCAGTATGAATGGATTCTGCAAAAAACTAAGCGCGACACACTGGAATTCGTACCTATGGGAAAAACTACGGACCCCACATTGGAAGCTACATGGCCCAAGGATGGAGAGCGCATTGTCAGGCTGAAGGTAACAGCTATCACATTAGAAGGGCTTACCTTGCCCGGCAACGCAGAGACAACGGTTAGACTGGAAGCTGGTGTGCCAACAGCGCGTCCTGGTGGTCCCTACCGTTGCGGAATTGCAGGCGGCAATTTCTCTCCCGCCCAGTTTGAAGGCAATCGCCCTGATTTTGTGGAGGATGAGGATGTTGGGAATATTGTCAAATGGGAATGGGGATTCGGTGGACCCACAGGAAACACCCTTCAGTTTGATGGGAAGGATGATTACGTTGAAGTCACAGGCGATAGCTTGGAGCTCAAAGAAGATAAAACCGTAGAAGCTTGGGTTTATCCTCATTCATTTACATGGGCAAGAATTATCTTCAAACGTATTGACGACAATAATGTTTATCAACTGACGCTCTATGAGGGTGGCGGTTTTGCCTTCGCTGTCAATGATGGAGGAACACAATACCGAGCGCTATCCACCAAATACGGTAATGATTCTTATGGAGTGAATCAGTGGTATCATCTCGCAGGCACTTATGATGATGCGACTAAACAAGTGAAGCTCTACATCAATGGCACCCGCCAAGGCGGTACCACCAGTTACGGTTTACGTTGAGGATTCCGGAGGATTCCCGATTGACACCTATCAGGG
>CAZRLY010000228.1:0-10405 GCA_964601015.1 uncultured bacterium | reverse complement strand
GACTATTCGTTCCTAACGTAGTCAAAGACTAAAGCTGGTCAACCTCGGGGCTATGAGCAAGCCCCTTCTGAATCTATGATTCAGGAGGGGTAGTTGACTACCTCCTGAAATTATTCAACGGCTATTAGACGAAGTTCAACATCTAATGGTTGTTTTCAATTAACCACCTCCTCGAAAAGTATGGAGAGTTGCGAAAAAGGGAAGGCAGGGAAGGTAGTTGTCCCCTGCCTCGTTTTGAATAGATTTGTTAGTAGTTTTTGATGTTTGCCCAGGTGGTAGCGAGTTTGCCAGTGGGCTCGACAGCACTTATTCCGGTTGCCTTCTCTAGCCCTTTGGTCATGATGGTTTTAATATCATCCTCACTCAGAGCTACATTGAAAACAGCAACTTCGTCGATAATGCCGTCAAAATACCAACTGGTACCAGCACTGCCTATAGTGAGATTCCTGCTGGTATCCGATAAGACAAGATTTGATAATGGCTTATCGGCACCAAGTTGAGTTCCATCTATATACAATGCTGCAATTGATTTTCCGACTGTGATTGCTAAATGATACCACTCTCCATTGTCAAAGACAAAGTCATATCCAGAAAAAGTATTCCCACCGCCTGCCCATCCACCATTTTTATTACCGAAACAAGTATATGGAAAACCTTGACCATTGTTTCTATTGTCATAGGAGAACCACCATCCTGCATGTGGTGCAAGAGCATCAGGATAACCTTTTGCTGCAATAGAAAGTAATTTTCCCGTTGAGTTTTTGTAATCAAGTCCATCAAATTGGACCCAGGCCACAACCGTAATTTCTTTAGTAATATCCAAACTCGCCTCATTCCCGCAATCAACATAAGTAGCCACACCATCAAACGGCAAAGCCTTGCCGAATTTTCCATCCACCCACTTAGGAGCATTCTTGAGCGTCCCGTCATTTTTATTTCCAGAGGAATCTGTAGCTGTATCACCTTTACCTTCATCGAACAGCCACATCCCGACACAGGTTTCAGGGTCAATTCTGGCGTCGCTGATATTGTTGAACATCAGACTAATAACGATTAAACTGATACAGACTAATACCTAAGGTTTTTTTGACAAGCTCACTGTCAGATGTTACCACCTTAAATCTCCTCGTAAAATGCTCTATTACCTAATAATACGAAAATGGGGGCTGATATGTGTCAATTTTTTTGTTTTTCACAAGAAACTCGGTTTCTGGTGGCTTTAATTATCTCTTGCTTTCCTATGGTTCAAAAGGTATAATAAGGAGGTTTCGATATGAAGCCCCGTAGGTTGATTTTCAGAAATCGACAGTCGAGATATGAATCTTGACCTACATATTATACAAGGAGAAACATCATGAAGTTTTTAGTACCGCCGATGGACAAAGAAGCGCTGGAACAACTACAAGCAGCCGCGCCCAGCGTTCACATCGCCATAGCAAACGACCGGCAGGATGCTCTTGAAAAGATTGTTGATGCAGACGCCGCATACAATTTTGTAACGCCAGAATTAATAAAGGCAGGAAAAAAATTGCGATGGGTGCAGGTTCCCAGCGCAGGTGTGGAAGGATATCTCTTTGATGAATTGGTCGAAAGTGATATAGTCCTGACCAACGCCAAAGGACTCTACGGCATACACATAGCAGAACACGTAATGGCTTTGATTTTGAGTTTCAGCCGTGCTATAAACATTTTGATAAGACGACAAATGGATGAAATTTGGGAAAGTCGAGCGAACTTACCCGTCACGGAGATAGCCGAACAAACTCTCGGGGTCATCGGCTTGGGCGGAATCGGCTTAGAAGTCGCCCAACGCGCACATGCTTTCGGGCTGCGCATCCTGGCAATTGACCCAACGCAGACGCAACAACCAGACTATGTTGAACACCTTTGGCGCTCCGACAAACTTCACGATATGCTCAGAAAATCTGACTTCGTTGCCATCTGCTGTCCATTAACTCACCAAACGAGACAGATGATGGGGGAAGAAGAATTCAAGAACATGAAACCTACCGCATATCTGATAAATATCGCAAGGGGCGGCATAGTTGACCAGGAGGCGCTGATAAAAGCGTTGCAGTCAAAAGAGATAGCAGGCGCAGGACTCGACACGACTACCCCAGAGCCACTGCCAAAAGGCAACCCGCTCTGGCAGATGGAAAACGTCATCATCACCCCCCACATGGCAGGACAATCACCGTACTCCGGACGCCGACTCATGGCGCTGTTGTGTGAAAACTTAAAGCGATTGGTCGCCGGGAAGCCGTTGTTGAATGTGGTGGATAAAAAGTTGGAGTATTAACAGACATAGACAGGAGGCTAAAAATGCCAAGAATGACAGGAGGAGAGGCTGTTATCCGGGCGTTGAAATCGGAAAACACAAATGTTTTTTTCGGAGTACCCGGGGGAGAAAATTTAAACCTTTTCGACGCTCTTCATGAACACCCTGATATGCGCGCTATTGTGACGCGGCATGAACAGGGCGCTACGTTCATGGCGGACGGTTATGCGCGTGCGTCGCGGCACGTTGGCGTCGCAGTGACAATCTCCGGAAATGGTTTCATGAACGCAATGACACCGCTTGCTCAAGCAAAAGCCAGTTCATCGCCTGTGCTTCACATCACCGGTTCAAATCCGCAGGCTTTTGTCGAGCATGTAAGCGTCTGGAACCAGCGCATCGGGCGGGCAACGGAGATTCCAAAGGCAGTCTCCGAGGCTATCTGTAAGATGGCAACTGCCTTGCCCGGGCCGACTGTACTGGATTTATCAAGCGTTTTAGGACAGGTGGACGATATTAACGTTCCAAAAAGAGAAGATTTTGAAGGCAAGCAGGCTGACGAAAAACAGATTGCCGAAGCCGCTAAATTGCTCGTCTGGGCGGAACGTCCGTTTATCTATGTTGGGCAACGGGTGGCGCGTTTGAACGCAGGCGAAGAACTCCTCAAGTTGGCGGAATTGCTCGGCGCGCCGTATTTCACGACAAGGAAGGGCAAGGGCGCAGTACGCGAAAACACCCCCCTGTATCTCGGCGCAGGTTGGGATGCGCCCATCGCCGGAGAGGTTTGCGACAAAGTTATGGGGGGTATCGACATCGCCCTCTGTGTCGAAGCGGCAGCCACACTCGGAGGAGCATTTGGGGGCGAGGTTATTCGCATCAGCATAGACGAGAATGCTATTACAGCGGATAAATCGTCCAGGCTCGCTATCGCAGGACATACCAAAAAGGTTTTACAACAATTGTGTGATGAAGTGGAAAGCCTGGGAGGAAGGCAGGATGTTTTTCCACGAGCGTTGATAGAGTCCTTTAAAAAGGAAGCATACCAGCGTGACATGGCAATAGCGCCGCGTGGTTTGGAAACGTTGAAACTTTTGCGAAAGGCTTTGCCACCCGAAACTATCGTCACTTCGGATAGTCTGATAGGGCTGTGGGGTTGCCGGTGGTACGAAATCTTAGAACCGAATACCTTTCATTTTCCAAACGGCACGTTAGGTTTTGGAATGCCAGCAGCTATCGGCGCAAAGCTCGCTTGTCCCGACAAACCTGTCGTAGCTATCGCAGGAGACGGCGCGTTCATGTATACGGCATCGGATTTGGCAACCGCAGTACAACACAACGTCAACATCAAAGTCGTCATCTGCAACAGCCAGGGATTTGAGGCAATCAAACGCCATCAAATACGGCGTTTCGGCAGGGCAGTAGCTTATGAGCATACCAGCCCTTCCGATTTTGCCCAATTTGCTGAAGCGTTTGGTGCCGAAGGACTGAAGATAGATTCGCATGAAGAATTGCCAGAGGCGTTGGAAAAAGTCCTCAAGACTGATAAGGTATCTGTGATTGATATGCCACTTGCGATTCCGCCGATGTAAAATCACACTTGACAAAGATAGTGAAAGGTGATAAAATATTGGCAGTTGAGCTTTTCCGGAATCATCATGATGGAAAATAATCCAATTCAATGGGGCAAGCCGGAATCAGTGCCAGCTTATGGGCATTCGCAGTTGCAACATGGCGAGAAAGTATCACTACAATCGCTCAAGGATAGAGCACACGGCACTGAGGACCCGCAGGGTCAATTTTATGACGATATGTTCATTGTTGAAGCTGAAAAAAGAGTACCGAATACCCCTGCTGGCGTATATATCGTACAGTTTGACAAGACTGATGGAATTGGGCGGGTTGTTCAACCCGATGGTACTATCACTGAAAATGTGACTAAAGTTCTGGTGGTAAGAAAACTGAATGGAACCGTCAGAACAAGCTATCCAATAACTGACCGGTATGCTGAATATTTAATTCATCGGGGCAGGGCAACATTTATTGTAGATTAGCAAAGGGAGGGGACCGGATGTTACAAACCTTTGACATTCAATGCAAGGGGTACGCGAAAAATTGGCCATTTGATGGGCAATACGGAGTTTCTGGATTATCAAAATTACAATTTGTTCTCTGGGAATTCGCTGCTAACAACAATCACTACTGGTCGATTTTTATTAACGGATTAGAATTGCCATTCGAGTATAATCCTGACCTAACTACTATTTTTGATGATATTCCTGATGTCTTAGAGTTCCTGTTGCAAGATGGGAAAGAGTCCGTTGAGTTATACTTCTTTGAACAGGGTACCAATTTATCCCTTTGGTTTAGGCGAGATGACGAGACAATTTTTGCTGAATTCAAAGATGTT
This sequence comes from uncultured bacterium, assembly GCA_964601015.1. Lineage (GTDB taxonomy): Bacteria > Poribacteria > WGA-4E > DTYX01 > CAZRLY01 > CAZRLY01. Next base: position 5,723 of record CAZRLY010000228.1, on the reverse strand, counting down.
GAAACATCTGGAAAGCGATTTAGACGCCTACCTACAGAACCGCAAGCTATATCAGCTTTTGATTTTTATTCAGCATGGTTTCTCTTTCTCGATAAACTGCTTGAAACGTTGATTCAAAAGAACCCGCTGTTAGCGTACGAGCAAAGTTATCTGGATTACAGATACAGAATGGATAAAATTAAAAGAAAGGTATTATCCGAGTCGAAAGATAAGCTAATGGACTCTGATTGATTCGTAGAGTCAGTCGAGGTTTGTGGAGAGCCTTGCGTTGCTCAGAGTGAGTGGCGATAATCTCCACACTTCCATAAAAAGAAAGGAGAGCGGCATTTCTCCCCGACTGAATTTCAGTCATGGGTTTCTGCCGCGAAAAGATGAAAAAATTAGGATTTATCGGATTAGGAATAATGGGGCGACCAATGTGTCGGAATTTGATAAATGCGGGTTATCCGCTGACGGTGTGGAATCGCAGCCAGCCGGGGATTGACGAGGTGGTAAGTTACGGAGCGGCGGGTGCTGGTTCGCCAAAAGAGGTAGCGGAGAAATCCGATGTTGTGATTACGATGGTGGTTGACTCGCCGGATGTCCAGCAGGTGGTTTTAGAGGCTGACGGCGTCATAGAGGGCGCTAGCCCGGGTATGATGCTGATTGATATGACAACGATGTCCCCTAAGGTGACACGCGAGATGTCAGCAGAGTTGGCAAAAAAGGGCGTTATGATGTTGGATGCGCCCGTTAGCGGAGGGGATACAGGCGCAAAGGCAGGAACACTTTCCATCATGGTGGGCGGACCGGAAGAAGCTTTCAAAGAATGTCTGCCGATACTTGAAGTATTGGGCAAAAATATCATCCACATCGGCCCAAGCGGCTCAGGTCAAACGGTCAAACTCTGCAATCAAATCGCCTGTGTTCTGAATATTTTAGCCGTATGCGAATCGCTTACGTTAGCGGCTAAATCGGACGTTGACCTGGAAAAAATGCACAAAGCTGTCAGTGCTGGCGCGGCTGGCTCGTGGATGATGACAAATTTGGCACCGAAGATACTCGAACGAGATTTTGAGCCAGGTTTTATGGTGAAACACCAGCAAAAAGATTTGCGTCTGGTAATGGAAGCTGCGCAGGATTTGGGCATATCCCTGCCCGGTGCCTCTTTGGTTCACCAACTCTTCCATTCTGTCGAAGCCGATGGGAATGCGGAGAAGGGGACGCAGGCACTTGTATCCGCGTTGGAAAAGCTGGCGAATGTTGAAGTGAAGAAATAATTGCCTTGACGCCCATGAATCAATTGAAACTCATACAATGCCCGTTTGTTATCATCATGCTCATAATCGCTTCAAACCCGCTCAACGCCGCCTTTGATGACCAATTTACAAACGCACGCGCTCGCGGCTTAGGCGGCGCGTTCACAGCGATTGCCGATGAAGTTGATGGAATTCTGGTCAATCCTGCTGGTTTGTCATCAATTCCCGCTCAACAATTGACAGCAACGGGGGCGATTTTGTACGCGGGTTTGAGCGATGATAGTAAAATAACGCAAAATCTGGTGGGGTATGTTTATTCACAACCGCAAAAGGGTGCTGTGGGTTTTACATGGAAACGATTGTCAGTAAGCAAGCTGTATTCAGAGAATACCTTTGCAATCGGGGTAGCCAGACAATACGAATTCGGCGCGGAAGACAAGCGACGAACCTTTTTACTCGGCGCGTCTGTCAAATTGCTAAATTGGTCAGTTACTCCGATTGTGGGCGCGGACGGAAGCATTGTAGAAAAATTTCCAGATAGGACAAACATCGGGGTGGACGCGGGCATTATATTTCGTCCGTCGCCTAATACTCCAGTAGCCTTAGCGTTCCAGAATCTCAATCGCCCAGACGTCGCATCAAAAGGCTCAATTGTCAAGGAGAAACTCCCCATAAACTCCAGACTGGGAATAGCAGTTTTTGGGGGACGTTCCGCCTGGGCTATGGATTTAGTATTCAAGCACGCCCAAGTTGACGTGCGGACGGGATTTGAGTGGTATTTTTATCAGCAGGTTCTTGTACTTAGAGTAGGTTTCCGTCTTGAAAATCTTGCCTGGGGTACAAATATCACCACAGGCGCAAGCTTCAGACCAACAAACAACGTCAGAGTAGACTACGCTTTTGTCTATCCAGTCGGAAATGTTTTGGAGACTTTCGGGAGCCATCGGGTGAGCGTTGTCTATGATTTCTAATTCTGAGTTTTGACAATTTATCATGACAAAATCATTATGTCAATATTTCAATACCTGTGGTGGTTGCTCTTACCAACATATAGACTATGCTGTGCAGTTGGAGGATAAGAGGAAGGCTTTGGCGCATGCTATCAAATGCGATGATGTTAAAGTATTTTCAGGAAAGAGTTACCATTACAGGAACAGGATGGATATGGTATTCCATTCAGGCGGTTTAGGATTTAGAGAAAAGGGTTATTGGTATAAGGTTGTAGATATTGAGGAATGCGTAATATCAAATGACAAGCTCAACACGCTTATCAGTGAAATCAGGGGTTTCTTCAAAGATGTGGACTATTTTGATTTAAGAAAGCACACGGGGACGTTTCGCTACGCAGTTATCAGGACACCTCAAAATGATTCTTCCATATCATTTGTTTTAAATAATAGTTCTGAAGGATTAGCAGACGCAGTTAGCAAGATTGAGGCATTTGCAAACATAACAACTGCCAGAAACGTCATTGTCACTCGTGTCCCTCCAAATTCGGGCGTGAGCATTTCCGATAATTTTTTTATTGTAAAAGGAAATGCTATGCTCAAAGAGGAATACTTGGGCAAGAGATTCTGGTATTCTGTACAGGGCTTCTTTCAGACCAATTATGAGATGTCCGAGAAGATGTATGCTTATTGCCATGAGTTGCTCAAGGACTATGATACTGAGGAAGCCCATCTGATTGACCTTTATGGGGGTGTGGCACCTTTCGGCATAATCAACGCAGGACTCTTTAAAGGAGTAACCATTATTGAGAATGTTCAGCAGTCTATAGATGCTGCTAACAGGAACATCAAGGAAAATGGCGTTTCAAACGCGCAAGCCATATTGCTTGATGCCAAACAACTGAAGAGGGTTGAATTGCCAAAACCCTTGTTCGTAATTGTTGACCCACCGAGGAGCGGAATGCATAGAAAAACCATTCAGCAGCTCAATGAGCTAAAACCGAAAGTCATTATCTACGTTTCCTGCAATGTTAAGCAGCTTGGAATAGATGTGCCTAAATTCAAAGAGTACGAAATTAAGAGCGTCGCACTGTTTGATTTCTTTCCGCAAACACCCCATAGCGAGACAGTAGTTGAGTTGGTTTTGAAAAGTTAGGTTACTTGGCCATAACATATTTCAAATTTTGCCTTAAAACTTTGCTATTAGGGACGAGTTTCAATCCCGCCTTCAAATATTCGGTGGCTTGCTTATATTTTCCACTGTTTATCAAATTCACAGCCATCGTGTTATGATAATACTCAATATTCTGTAGAAATGCAGCATTCCTCGTCGATTTTTTCAACCCCTCTTTCAGTATGGCAATCGTCTTGCCAAAGTTTCCCGCTTTGAATTCCGCAGATGCCCATTGAGAGATGGCGTAATTTCTGTTGTTTACCAGCACGGAATCAGTAGGATGGGATGCTATCGCCGACTCGTATACTTCGATTGAGGCTGGAAAATCTTTCCTTGTGAGCAACGCAAGCCCCCAGTTGTTATACAGTTGTTTTTGGCCTTTAAGCAACTCTTTGGAACGCGGAACGCTTTTTATCCCCCTGTTGATGAGCTTTAGAGCTTCGCCATAGCGTCCTTCCTTGCCAAGTTCCGACGCTTGCTTGACGTACAAAAGGGCAAAGTGATGTAAGAGGTAGTTTTCATTGGGATATTTTTTCAATCCCTGATAAAAAATCTTTTCCGCAACATTCAGAGGAGAATTTCTCGCTCTTGTGATAAAGAGATTCATGTCAGTCTGTTTAAGTCCGTCATCTCTGGGAAAGATTTGCATTGCGGATTGAAGGACAGCGCGGGATGCGTCATATTTTTTTCCTTTTTCCAACTGTTGAGCTTTTTGTTGAAAAGCCGCCTTCAGGTTTTGTATCAACAGCGGGTGTTTTGGAAAGCGCGCCAACCCTTCCCCAAGTGCCTTGATGGCCTCATCGTATCTACCACATTTTGATGCTTCATAACCCCAATTAACATAAACCCCGGCGCAACTCTCCGTTAGTTCTTTATTGTTCGGTAAATTTTTCCGCGTCGCGCTGATAACATACAACGCATCCGCGAATCGCTTCTGTTTCTGAAGGTATGCTATATAATTTATCAAACCTCCAGCCCAAGCCTCTCGCGAATTCGGCAGATTGCCAGCAAGACGCCAATTTTTATACGACAGCGCAACCGCAGCCGCATACCGGTGTCTGTCCGTAAGCGCACGAGCCCTATTAGAGTAGATGAGGGATAACATTTCCTTATCGCCTATTTCAACGCGCTGGCGGTAGTGGTTCTTGGGCATGTAAACAAACCCTATCAATTTTCCAGACGCATCAAACTGCGCCCTCTTCCCACCCGGATTAAACCCATATTGAGTGGTAGTTTCGATGTCGATTTTCTTCTTTGGCAATTGGAGTTGAGAGAAAGCGTGTTCCTTCACCACTACCCCCCCAACCTTCAACCCAAGTTTGCGTGCGATGATGTTGTAAAAAACAGCCGAGGAAACGCAATTAAACGTCCGCTTCGCTATCAACACATCAATTCTCGTTTGATTTTGAGAATATCGCGATAGAAAATGTTGATGCAACCACTGAAGGATATATTCAGCACGCTTATCATCCTGCCCGTTAGCTTTATCAGCGTGCATATCCTTCTCCAGTTTTCCAACCAGATTATAAACCACCCGCTTCATCCTTTCGACATCTCCCTGCGCTCCCGACGCAATCAAGGCATAACTGAGGTAATCGTCAAACGCATAAGGTGCCTTCGTTTGACACATATTCTCCTCTTCAGGCGGGAGAGAGGTAATAGCGGCAAATTCTTCTTCAATGTTGGGGGAAATAGCGATGAACAAACAGGACATCAGATAAAAAAACATCATCCAAACACAACCTTTCCTAACAAAAAAACAGGGGAATCAGTAGCAAAATACACGCCATGAGTGGGCTTTTTGTTGAATAAGTAGTGTGACAAAATTATTTCTCCTCAACTGAATAAAATCGAAATCCTCTGGCGATTTATGAAGTTTAAAGCAGATGAGAAAAGCCAAAAGTGCAGGCGGGGGGAGCAGGCTGACTACTTATACCGTTTTAAGAAAATAATGCAATATCATTTGTACTACTATTAGGAGGGGTATTAGGTCGTTTGGGGAGCGTTGGAGCATTGGGGCATTGGAGCATTTGCCCCAACGCCCCAACGCCCAGTGCTCTATTACTCCATCACCCAAATACGAAGATAATATTGCATTAATTATTTAAGTTGGTATTACTCTTTAGCGAGGGGAATCTCTGTCGACTTTTTTCTTGATTTTTTCACGGAATTGTGCTATTCTAATTTCGACAAACTGAGACAAGTATGGAGTGCGTAATCACAGAGATTAGAAAATCAAAATGTCAAAATTTAACGAATCGAATGAGCATCAAGAAGCTAATGGACGTTCGGAGATAGATCCGCTTTTCAAGGAAGTATTGGATTCCAGGTTCGGGCAACTCGGTATTCCGATAAAAACGGAGG
>CAZRLY010000227.1:0-10467 GCA_964601015.1 uncultured bacterium | reverse complement strand
AGGAGCTTTGAACTTTTGCAATGGCTCGCCTTCAAGGGCAAGTTGGACAAAGAAACGTGCTTTCCCGTTGAAAATGCGCTTGACGATTCTACAGAACTTGACACGATGTGATAAACCTTTAGGTTGAGTAGCTTGCGTATCGAAACCATGAACAACAACAGCATCATTGGGGTTAATGACAGCCTTGAGTTTAAGCCCCTTCCATTCAACGTAACCTGTTTTTTCTTTGTATCGGATGCCTGTTTTGTTGGTTGAGCCTTCGACAGATTTAAGCTGATTTTTACCTTTGAACCTTACTCTTTTAGCTTGGCCGAAGGCAACTTTCTGGGCGGCTTTAAATGCTCTGCTTGCTAACTTTTGTGCCGTATTAGAGTCGATATGATTGTTTATCCAAGAACGCCTGATTGCGGTAGCATAGATAATAATTGCATACTCGCTGAAGCCAAAGGCAGCATTAAGTTCCTTAAACGCTTCTGTTCGCTTTTTATTCCGCTTTCCGTTGGCAGTTTTCGGCATCTTACGAGCTTTTTGGAACCCTTTGCTTTGGCGCATCAAATTAAGGCGTCGCTTGGCTTCGTCAAGACAAGCATTGTAAAGTTGTCTCGCTGCTTCAAATCTGGCGTTAAGCACAGTTTCGTCGTGTGGTGAAGTTTCTAAGGCAAGTTCGAGAATGAATGTTGGCGTTTTTGATTTACCCATTTGGCTTTTAGTATACCTTAAACCCGTTCAAATATCAAAGAAAAAACATAAAACATTGCGCTGCTTCCTCCCCACGCTTGAAAGCGGGAGTTTCCGCTGCGCACTTTGAACTTATGAACATATTTAAACGAATATTCGGGAAGAAAAGCAAGAAAGTTTGTGTCATCAGCATAGATGGAACTCCGTATAGCTTTGTGCAAAAAATGATTGGCAGTGGCGATTTTCCAAATTTTGCCAGTTTAGTTGAGGAGGGTACCATTGTAAAAATGCGCTCAAGCATTCCGTTTGTTTCGTGCGTGGCGTGGACTTCGTTCATGACCGGAAAGAACCCAGGCAAACACGGTATATTCGGCTTTCAAGACAGAAGGCAGAATTCCTACGAAACTTACCTTCCAAACGCTAACGACATCAAAGCTGATACGATATGGAAGATTCTCAGCCGGGAAGGGAAAAAAGTTATCGTCATGAACGTTCCGCCCACTTACCCGCCCAAGCCGGTCAACGGCATTTTGATTTCGTGTTTCCTCACGCCGGATTTGAGCAAGGGTGTTTTTCCCAAATCTTTATACCCAAAACTCAAGGATATGGATTACAGGATAGATATTGACCCGTGGGTGGCGAGGCAAGACAAGGACAGGTTTCTTGCTGACCTAAATTTTACGCTTGATAAGCGTATTGAAGCACTGCTATATCTCATGGAGAACGAGCAGTGGGATTTTCTCATGTGCCACATCATGGGTACGGACAGAATCAATCACTTCCTCTGGGAACACTGGGAAAAAAATGATCCAAAATATGCTCAAGAGTTTGTGAAATTCTATAAAAAGGTAGACGCAACACTGGGCGACATCCATTCAAAACTTCAGGAACACAATGCACAATATGTGGTACTGTCTGACCACGGCTTTTGTTCGGTTGAGAAGGAAATCTACTTGAATTACTGGCTTGCGCAAAATGGTTGGCTGAAGTTTGAAAAGCAGCCTCCAGAAAATTTGGCGGACATTCACGAAGACTCTGTGGCATATAGTATGGCGCCAGGCAGAATCTACATCAACCTTAAAGGACGAGAACCGCGTGGGAAGGTATCGCCGGGACAGGAATATGAAAGTATACGCGATGACATCAAGGCGGCTTTGATGGAATTGAAGGAACCCGAAAGCGGCGCTCAAATTGTGGACAAAGTTTACTACAAAGGTGCGCTCTACGACGGTCCGCTTCTTGAACATGCACCCGATATGGTTGCAATGGCATACGACGGATTTGACTTGAAAGGCGCGCTCGCAAAGGATACGCTAACCCACAAAGGTACTCTGGTTGGTATGCATACCTACGCCGACGCTACGTTGTACATAAAAGACGCTGAGATTACCAAATCTGACCCGGAGATTATGGACGTGATGCCTACGATTTTGAAGATGATGGGTATGCGGATTCCCGAAGATGTGGATGGAGAAGTGCTAATCTAATTGTGAACCATCGAAAAAAGGAGAAGTACTTGATGGACAAGGACATCTTTAAAGAGATAGGAGTTGCCTTAGAAAAAGCTGAGTTGCCATTTGACATCACTGGCGTAGCAGGCTTCGGCTCAAGGGCAAAAGGGAAAGCTACTCCCGATTCAGATATCGATATTCTGGTTATTGCAGAGGGAATCAATACGAAGCGGCACAGACGATGGAAAGAGATAATTGGTATTAAACACTATCTTAAAGGACTGCCTGCTGACATTCTCCTGTTTACCCCACAAGAAGCCAATTCAAATTTCAGGAACCACAATCCCCTTTTTTTAGATATTGCTGAAGACGGGGTTATTATGATTGATAAGGACAAGTTTCTTGAAACTTGGGTGGAAGAAACTAAGGAATATATCAAGAGAAAGGGGATAAAAAAGTTAGGGGAAAGCTGGCTTTTTCCGGTTAAACGTGGTATTCCCACATATTTGTAACGAGTAAGTAACAGGGATTTCTTAATAGGACAAAAGTTGCTTGATGATGGTTTCTATGATAAAGCAGTTTATCATTTTCAACAGGCGGTGGAAAAGAACATCAAATCCATTCTCATCGCAATGGGGATTTTTCAAAAGACACATTTTGTTGGGGAAGTACTTAGGGCAAGTATACAAGAAGTAGAAATTCCTGACGAGTGGAAGGAGATACTCCTTGAGGCGGCTGAAATATCTGAAGGTATAGAACCAGAGGTTAGCCTGAGCAGATACCCAAGCATCATAGAGGATACCCTCTGGCTGCCCTTTGAAGAATACGAAAAAGAGGACGCTGACAGGGCGATGGAAAATGGAAGCAGGGTTCTATCTATTGCAAAAGAGTTTGTGGATGAGTGGTTTTCAGGTAAATAAGTGGCAATGACTCATTGCGAAAAGTTTGGAGTGCAAAGTCATTGCCAAAGGCAACGATTGAATCGTACACCAAAATGGTAATGTGATGGAGGTAATACCATTTTAAAAATTTAATGTCGGATCGCAACTCGTCGCATCGCCCCTCTGTGGCGACACGATATTGCTTTATTTTCTTAAAATGGTATAAGGTAATGTTGCGAATATACAATGTCGAAATTCACACAGATGAGGAAACGGGGCAAATTTGTGTTGAATTGCCAACACTCAATAATGTCGCTGATTTTGGCGAGACAGTCGAAGAAGCTCTGGAGAATCTAAAAAAGTTGGCTGATTTCGCGATAGAATGTACGCAAGAGGACGGCGAAGAAATCCCCGAAAGCGATGAAATAGAAGCTGGAAAAACATATCTCTCTTTTGAAATTGGGGAAACTATTGAGCAAATATCACAGATGGAAATGATAGAAGCAGTAGCGAGGTAAAGAAAAGAAAAATGGCTGACATTCGATTAATAAACGTAACCAAACGATTCGGCGATGTTGTCGCCGTGAGAAACATGAATTTAGAAGTCAAGGACAAAGAATTTACCGTATTTCTTGGCCCATCGGGTTGCGGCAAAACTACCACTTTGCGGGCAGTTGCTGGCTTAGAGCGCCCCGAGGAAGGTGACATTTTTATCGACGACATGCGCGTCAACGATTTGCGTCCAGCCGACAGGGACATCGCCTTTGTCTTTCAATTTTACGCACTCTATCCGCATTTGACCGCTTATGATAACATCGCTTTTCCTCTGAAAGCTGTCAAAATACCAAAGGATGAAATAGACGAACGCGTTGAGGAAGTCGCAAAGATTTTGCACATTGAACAGTTGCTAAAACGCAACCCTGGCAAACTGAGTGGGGGGGAACAGCAGCGCGTGGCTTTGGGGAGGGCGATAATACGCAGACCAAAAGTGTTTTTGATGGACGAACCGCTGACGAATCTTGACCCAAAAGAACGTGTTGAAATGCGCGCTGAATTAAAAAGATTGCAAAATGACATCGGCGCTACGACTATTTACGTCACGCACGACCAAATTGAGGCGATGTCCATGGGAGATAGAATCGCTGTGATGGACGAGGGCGTTTTGCAACAGGTGGGCGCGCCTGACAATGTCTACCACAACCCCGCTAATTTGTTTGTCGCTGGATTTATGGGAAATCCGCCGATGAACCTGTTGGATTGCAAAATCGCAAAAGAGAATGGTAAAGCCTTCTTACAAGTGCCACATACTTGGCTTTCCATTCCACTCTTGGATGAACAGACAAAGGAAGTCGAAGGAAACGCCACCAGTCCTGAATTGGTACTTGGCATTCGCGCCGAGGATATTTCCCTGTCCAAAGAATTTCGACCTGAATATTACGAAGCGTCGCTTTTCATCTTGGAACCTCTCGGTTCAGAAAACATAATTGACCTGAACCTCGGCGAGAACCCCGAAACTAAACTCCCGATTATCCTGAAAGCACGTACCCTGCCCACGTTCTGGGCGTCAACAGGCGATAAATTGTGGTTGGGGTTCGACAGGTCAAAAATGCGCATTTTCGATAGGAGAACGGAGCAATTGCTCGCTTAGGAATGGCAATTAAATAGTATACCCACATTGCTCACGGAGGATTGCTAAATCCGACATGTTTGGCTTGGATTTAGCAATCCAAGCCGAGCAAATGCAGAAGTTATTTAGCAGCCATTCCTTAGTGGTTTGTTCCATAAATAACGTGCAATTTTAAAGGTATGATTCTTTGGGACGCAAAGAGCGCAAAGAGGCAGAGAACGCGAAGGAAAATTCCCTTGGGCCTTTTTCTCTGCGTTCTTTGCTCCTCTGCGTTCTCTGAAAAGCCGCTTCGCCTCTCCGCTTCGCTCCGAGCGTCCCCAAAAAATACCTATGACTTTTGGAACAAACCACTTAGTTTTGATTAATGAAGATTGTTCGTTTTTTCAATAGTCAATCTTCATTCTTCAATCTTCAATTTACTCACCTTCGACAGCACCTCCCTGAATTCAGTCAGTGTGACAGGTTTGCTCACGAGGTAGTCAATACTTTCTGGAATGTCATCGTTGGCTTTCATCATGTCGCCAAAACCCGTCAGCATAATGATAGGCTTGTTAGGCGCTACCTGTTTGATAAGGCTTGCCAGTTGTATTCCGTTCATGTCTGGCATTGCCCTATCCGTTATCACCAAATCGAACCAACCCGTATGGAACTTTTCCAATCCTTCGATGCCGTTGGTAGCTATTTCGACGGTATGTCCATCTGCGGTAAGATATTGGATGACAACATCAAGTACCATCGGTTCGTCGTCTACGACGAGGATGTGCAGCGATGGTAAATTAGCCTCCGCTCTCTGCGCTCCGTCCTTTCTCTGCTGCTCAGTCAGGCGAGGCAGTCGGATGATGAAACTCGTTCCCTTTCCCACTTCACTCTTAATTGCAATATTCCCCTCGTGTCGCTGGACGATGCCGTAAACCATTGCCAGTCCCAACCCCGTGCCATCTTCGCCTTTGGTGGAGAAGAACGGCTCAAAACAACGTTGTTGGACATCTTGGGGCATTCCCACGCCCGTGTCGCTCACCTCAAGGACGACGTATTCGTCATCGGAATAGGTGCGAATGGTTATCGTCCCGCTTTCTGGCGTAGCGTCCACTGCGTTGAAAATCAGGTTTGTCAACACTTCCCGCAATTCAGCTTCGTTGCCGTTAACTTGTGGAACTTCTTGCAAGTCCTTCTCAATGCTGATGGTAATGCCATTCGCCTGCGCTTGACCTTTCCATTTAGGCTGCGTTAGTTCTACCGGTCAGCACGATAATCGGCACTTTTGACGTTTGTGCGTTCACTTTGACGAACGTGTCAAATCCCATGCTGTCCGGCAGTGATAAATCTAACAGGACAACGTCAATGTCTCCGTCGGCAAGACGTTCCAAACCTATTGAGAGATGGTCAGCGCACTCCATCTCGAACGGAGATGTCTTAGCTTCCGCAAGCATCTCCCGTAGCAGATGTGCGTATCCGGGATTATCTTCAATCAGTAGAACTTTGATAGGTTCAACGTTCACTCTTTCACTCCTTTGGTAATTTCACGATGGTCAAGGAATTGACTATTGAAGATTGACCGGGAGCGCAGATTTTGCGCTCCCGTTTGAAAAAACCTACTTCTTTCCAATCTTCAATTTTTTTAATCACCAGTCACCAGTCCACCACTCACTTGATTTGGAGCCAGCCTCTACAATAAGTATAACTTAACTCACTTTTATGGGGCGTATTGTTTTCCAAAATATATTCCTACCAATATCAAATCGGCTATGTTTACTATTCCATCTTTGTTGATGTCGGCGGTTCCACCCTTTTCGCCTAAGTGTTTTCCCACCGTCACAAGGTCAAAAATGTCGATTGTGTAATCTTGATTCACATCCCAGGGTGGCGGAGTCGTTTCGGCTTGCAATTCCTGAACGCGATAGCAAGCGCCGTTTGAACAGACGATGACTTTTAATCCAAGCGCGAAATATTTCCCGAGTTCGGGGTGAGTTGCGAGGACGTTGAAATACTTATCACTCCCATATTGCAACTCGATAACCCACTGTCCATCGACATATTCGCTATCCGTCCAATACTCGTCACGCAGGAAGAACGCCTTTTTCCCAACCACCTTCATATTTTCCGTATTTGTATATCCATCAGCAGATTCAGCGTCTTTCAATGCGTTGATGCCCCCGCTTACTGCGACTGCGTCGAAGCCCATTTGCGGCCCCAAAACCTTTTCAACCTCGCCGGGCAGTGGCGGTTCGTCCTCTGTTATCAAAAATGACGTATACGGAGTGATGATGCCGTATTTTTTGCTCAAGTAGACTATCTCGTCCACCAATTCCTGACTTTCCCCATGCAGACGAATTTCATCCATCAGATACCCTATCTTCCGCGTAGCCCAGAGGCGCGGAATAAAATCGTTTTGGGATTGTTCAGCGGGAAAGTTTGCTTCGTAGGTAAAACGCTGTTCTTCTGAATTTACTTCACCTGTGAGGTATATCGCTGCGCTGCCTGAACTGGTATATCTCCCAAACTGGATGAGTTGCATACCCGCAAAGATGTCGGGAATCTGACGCGGGTAGGTATCTCTGACGTCAATGGCGCTGAATTCCAAAAGCGCGTTCGACAGGACGGGATTGCTGATTTTCGCGAAGAACGAAGATACTTTAACCTCAATGTCCTCATCGGGACGAACATAATCTGAAACGCCACTGTTCCTCCCCGCTATCTTGTCAAGGAGATGTGTGTTGACGTCATATCCCACGCCAAAGACGAATATGCGTGCGTTTTTTACATTAGCGAGAGTGACGTTCTCAATAATTCGCTCATTATTTGTTTCACCTACGGTTGGCAAACCATCTGTGAGAAAGATAATCATATTCACAGCATCTGTAGTCTGTATCAAACCGAGAAGCAAGGCATCATTGATATTCGTTCCGCCTATCGCTTCCAGCTTATCAACGTAATGCAAAGCTGCCGGGATGTGCGAGGCGTCCGCAAGGGCGGGCTGTTTTGAAAATTGCCGCACCTCCGTGCTGAAATCAACGATGTTGAAAGTATCCCCGCTGTTGAGCGCGCTGATGCAAAATTTCAGCGTTTCTTTCGCCTGGTTTATCTTATCGCCGCGCATACTTCCCGATGTATCCAAAACAAAGGCGACATTCTTTTTGACTACATCCATATTCTTAACTTCAGTTTGTGGTGCCAGCATCAGCAGATAAAATCCCGCCTCATCGGGTTCCCTATGTGTCAACAGGTTTAAGCCAACATCGCCTGCTGAGACAGAATAGTAGAGGATAAAATCTGTATCAGGTTTGACATTTTCATCAGCGTATATGATATGGGCGGTGTATTCTCCATCACGCGTTACGGTAATCTTGTGCGAAGGCGAGTAGATGGTTTTCAAGGGTTGCGCGCCGGTCAAGTCAACCCTTACGGATACTTCCTGCAACGGCTTCGCTGAAAATTTCTCAGTGTTCAGCGGATACAAATACCTTGTCAGTCCAGCGTCATACTGCAACAACTCTGAATATTCCAACTGTATGCGTTTCTCGCTGTTGGGTTCGATTGGAAATACCCTTGCGCGAAACATATTTCTGCCGATGTACTCCAAAATCGCCGGGTCGCGCATGCTGCGGACGATATCCTCGTAGATTTTGCGCGCTGTGTCTTTATCCAGCAGTTCAGCTTTTAATCGCTCCCCGCCGACATACATCGCAAATTCTGAAATGCTTACATCCTCCGGCAACGGAAAAATATACGTGCCTTCCATCTGAAATGGTGATTCATTCACAAATATTTGGTCAACGTAAGTCGTTGCGACTTGATTGTCTATCGTAACGTTGACTTTGTGATATTTGATGGATAGTCGTGGCATCTCAGGCGGCAGAATAATAATCCCGTCTGCAAAAGCTACATGCGCCCCGAATACCACTAAAAACAAAATTGCTAAAAAAATTTTGCACTTCATCTTAAAACTCCTTCCTTCTTCCCAGAAACATCGGAAGCCCATAATACTTTCAAGAAGAATTTTATCATGTAGATTGAAGTTTTGCAAGGAAATACTGTATTATCACTAAATGTGCGCAAATCAGGTGAATTAACGCACTTTTCATTTGCGAAAACGCTATTTAGATTATATAATATGTAGCATGATGAAGAAAATAAAATTTATTATCAGTAGTCCTCAAACACGCTCAATCGGGATTGGCAAATCCCGATTATTCCGTTGGATTTTCCAATCCAACGGGAGCATTTGCGGAGTACTGATTATAGCTATTGGGTTCATATTTCTTGCGTCAATATCTGTCAGTCTCGCAGTGGAAGTATCCCTCCCGGAGGTTTCAGTTGGGCAGGGAGAAAAAATAAACATCCCTGTCAATGTAGAGGAGGTAAAAGGGATTTCTTCGATAGCGTTGACGCTTGAATTTGACCCGGAAATAATAAGCATCACTTCAGTCATGAAAACAAAGTTAACCTCGGGTTTTTTGAAGGCATACAATGTGAAACCCCCGGGTGTGCTTCTCGTATCTCTCGCTTCAGCCAGGGGTTCCAGTGGGAGCGGCGCGATTGTAAATGTCAGGGTACAAGTGAAAGATAATGTGGCAGCCGGCAAGGTAAGTCCGCTGACGTTAGCCCAGGCCAAACTCAATGAGGGTGCTATCAGTGTGACTATAAAAAACGGCAGCCTTACAGTCATCCCAACTTTTCCAGTGCAACTCAACGAAGGGTTGAATATGGTATCGCTGCCGTTAGAACCGATTGTGCCGTATACGGCTAAAACCTTTGCTGAAAAACTCGGTTCGACTATCGTCATCAAATTGGACAAGATGCGTTTTATCGGTTATACGCTTGCGAATGAGGACGATGGTTTTCCAATTGAAGGCGGGAAAGGGTATATAATCAATGTGCCTGAAGCCGGGACAGTTACGTTCAGTGGCAACGCCTGGGGTAGTTCCCGCGAGGTGAATGCCGCACCGGCATCAAGAAGGACAAATTGGGCGTTCGTATTAACAGGTAGATGCCCAGCAAATGTCGATACGTCAAGTGCCACCATTCAATTGCAAAATCTCCGAACCGGCACCATCGCCACAGGTTGGAACGATAAAACAGGTAGGTATACAGTGGTATCGGTTGACCTTTCAAGGAAAAGCGTCATAGAACCAGGAGATACCCTTCAGATAACCATCAACACCCCAGAAGGAGAAATCGGCCAGACACATCACAAAGTAACACCAAATGAGGTAAACCAGGCTTTCGCAAAGTTTCATATCCGCAAAGGTGATTTGTTGCCTCCCCAAAATCTGCTCTTGCAAAATTACCCGAATCCATTTAACCCGGAAACCTGGATTCCATATCAGTTAAAGTCGCCTGCTGATGTGACAATTTACATTTACGATGTCACCGGGCGTTTAGTACGCACCCTCCAAATTGGCGAGCAACCAGCGGGTTTCTACCTGAGTCGCTCGCAATCAGCTTATTGGGACGGCAAAAACAACACAGGAGAGAAAATGGCAAACGGAGTCTACCTCTACAGATTAACAGCGGGCAATTTCTCCGCTGTTAGGAAGATGATGTTATTGAAATAGAGGAGGTTTTACGTGAAGGAATTGAGAAAGGTTGAACCAAAGCCAACTTATGATGACGCTAATATCTATCTAAAAGTGGTAGAGATGATGACTGACTCAGAAATAGTAGATGCCTGTCTCTGGGTATTCAGCGAAAGCTTTCCAAGCGATACAATGGTAAGAAATTATCCTGATGATGAAAAATGGATAAAACTGGACAAGCTGCTGAAAGTAATGGATGCTGTAGCTGTTTTACATAAACACAAGCTGCTGCACAGTGATTTAATTGAAACATT
>CAZRLY010000226.1:0-10560 GCA_964601015.1 uncultured bacterium | reverse complement strand
ACGTTCATCAAAATTCGCATACGGCTTGGCGGCATTATCCAGTTGGTCTACTGCGTCAACACCATCCCCCGGTTTGAATTTGCGATGGACAAGTTGGTCGAGGTAAATATAGATACCTTCGTTCTTCAAACAGTGGAGGAGATAATCAAATCTATCAAGGCTTTCCGGGTCAAAACTGAGCGTATCGTCCTTAGGTTTGTTCCTGTCGAACTGAAAGATGTTTGGGGTTGCCCAGTTAGCGTCGGCGTGATGTGTGCGGACGATATTAACGCCAAATTTCGCCAACCTACGTGCAATTTTTTCGCTCTGCTCATGAGTGGGGAAATTAGCTCCTGCTGAGAAACAAGTCCCCCAGAACTTCGCCGGCGTACCATCCTCAAAGACGAATTGCCCGTCCTTGGCCAGCAGGAAGCCATGTAACCCCGCAGGTTTCTCGTTCAAGAATGAAATATCTAAGGGGGCGTCGTCCCAAGGCAACACAAACGGAACCCAATCGGTTGTATCATTTTGGTCTTCCATTGCATCTTTATCAAGGATGACAAACAGAGGCTGGTTGTAATGTACTCGAAACTCTTTTTCCACTGTTTCTCCAGCAGGAACTTCCTCGCCAACGCCTCTCCAATGCAAAGGAAATCGCAACTCAATATCAGAACTCCCATAAACACGGTTATCTTGTATCAACAGGGGGGATATTTCGTCAACGGTCAACGTGAATCCTTCAGGGTGTTCAGGTGCTATGCGTACCTCCCTCACCCGTCGGGAAGCGAGTTGCGTTGAACCATGTTGCGCGGGGATAGTTATCTTGTCTGTTTCCTCTCCGATAAGCAGGACTTTGTGTCCTTGCAAACGCTCCGGTTTTATCGTAAACGAAATCTGGTAACTGTTGAGCGGGACGGCTTTGGGAAAATGGATGCGATAGTTTAGCACTAAGCCTTGTGTGTTTGCATCGGTCACTTTTTGGGTAAATTCTATCTCTTTTCCCTCTGCAGTTGGAATTTCTAAGCTCCCCGTAAACCGACGCGTGCTGTTCTTCTCAATCCCTGAATCCTCCTCAATGGTTGCGGCATCCTGATTGGTATAAGTCCAACCAACGCCATGTATTCCCAATCCTGCATTTCCTAACGATGCCTCATTCACCAAAAACTGTATGCTTCCCTTGTTCGTCACAAGCGCATACGGCTTGCTTTTGTCAAACTTGCGTTGGTTTTTCATGGTATCCTCCGAAATTACTGTCGTCGCTGATGCGACAATTGCTAATATAGAATACACAACATACTTCATAATCCAAAACTTTAACATACTTTCTCCTTGCATGTCAAATTCTTACTTCTATTATCATAGCATATTACCTGTGTCCTTGTCAATAAGCTGATACCAAAAATTCCCCACGCCGTTTGAAAATGATAACTTGGAGTGAAAAGATCGCTTCGCCCCTTCGGGCAAAAATCAACGAATTGTATTTTTGCGCAATAATACGCTGTCGCTGATTATTGCATTCCCAATATATACATTTCTGGCTTGACACTTTGGTGAGACCGGCGTATAATGGATTTTCGTTGATATGATGGAAGAAATAACTTTAGTTGTGGTTCAGTGGAGTGATGTCAAAGTTGTTGTAGGTAGAAGGAGAGAACGGTGATTATTCCACGATAATCATAAACACGTAGTGGACTCCCTCCGTCTGTCCTTTGGGTTGAAAGATTGGCGAGACGGAGAGCCGCCGCTACTTTTTTACCCCATTTGATTGTCAAAATTCATTAGAATACGGAGGTTTTGATGAATACTGAAACAATTGACTCAAAGATGCTTTCGGGGAAAATTGCTTGGGTTACCGCCAGCGCGCGAGGGATAGGACGTGCGATAGCAACTCGTCTTGCGTTGTGCGGCGCTTCAATCGTTATTCATAGCCGGTCTGAACAAACACCAACAGAATTTAACGAGGCACCCAGTACCAGTCATGTGGCGGATGAGATAGCGTCGTTAGGCGTACCTGTGGCGAGAGTTTTTGCTGACATCTCAGATAGCGTTCAGGTGAAAGCGGCGGTTGAACAAATTCAAACAGAGCTTGGACCAATCGATATCCTGGTCAACAATGCAGGAGGCGACATTGGCGCACACGGCGGTAAGCCTCCCAATAACGATGCCGTTTTCATGTCCGAAGAAGATATTCGAGCTATCATTGACCGCAACGTGATGACGACGATGCTCTGCTGCGGAACGGTGGCACCTGTGATGATGGAGCGTCGCAGTGGCTGCATCATCAACATCGGTTCATGTGCCGGGTTTATGGGACGGACGGAAGGTTCAATCTACGCCAGTGCCAAAGCAGCGCAAGCACTGTATACGCGCTGCCTTGCATCACAATTGCGGGAATACAACATTACAGTAAATATGGTAGCACCCGGAGGTACTATTTCAGCACGTTTCTTAGCCACCAGGCAAGCCAATCAGGAGATGCTTGAGGCAATGGGAAAGCCGACGCTATTGCGCTATGCCACACCTGACGAGATTGCTTGCGCCGTACAGTTTTTCGCATCGCCTCTTGCCAACTTCATAAGCGGTCAAGTGCTCAGAGTAGACGGTGGAGCTCAGTTATCATCTGCGTAGTGTATTATCACATATTGTTTGATAAAGAGTAATAAGGCAGTTTACTCTTTACTTTTTACTCTTTACTATTCAGGATAAAAAACAAGTCAGCGTGGGAATTATCAAGTATTTAGTGATAACACAACTTCATCTAGCGCTAGATAGGTGAATCGATCAGAAATTCCCCATGATAAAATTTTAGGAGCGCAATAATCAGCAATAGCGTATTATTGCAAAAATACACTCCGTTGATTTTTGCAACCCAGAACGCGTGGGGAATTTCTAGTGAATGGATTTTTTTGTTGATTTTAACAGAAAAATAATTTATACTATTCGTTACCCAGATGTTCTGAATTGTCAAGGGACGCGAAGAACCAAAATGGAGGAGGATGCAAAATGCAGAGAAGTTCTTTACCCAACTTTTATTTTCTGTTAGCAACATTGTTAATATTCGTCGTTGGTTGTGCAAAAGCGCCGAAGTTGGTAGAGCAAACAGCGCAACCTCAATTGTCCGTCAAGCGGGGTGCTTTGGTCATTACTTCAGAGCCGATGAGTGCCAATGTATACATCGACGATAAGCTGATGGGTACGACGCCGTTAGCTCTGAAGGATGTTCCAGCATGCTCCTACAGAGTGAAAATGGAGCATGAACACTACGAAATCTGGCGCGACAACGTTGATGTCAAACATCAGCAGATGGTGGAGGTACGCGCTGAACTGGAGCCGAAGCCTGGCAAATTGGAAGTTCGTTCTGAACCAAGCGGAGCAAGGGTGTTGGTAGATGGCAAAGAATCGGGCGTAACGCCATACACTGGATGGGTTTCGGCGGGCAAAGAGCATACAGTCTTTATATATGTTGAGGGTTATCGCTTCGAGAGTCGCAAGGCCACAGTCCAACCAGAAGGGAAGCATGGCATATCGGTCACCCTGGAAAAACAGGAGGGGCCACCGCCTATTATCATTGGCAAAGACTTAGCCTTGATGGTGCTCATCCCCGCTGGCGAGTTTATCATGGGCAGTCCAGAAGGAGAAGGCAATGACAATGAACACCCACAGCATACGGTGTTTCTGGATGCTTTTTACATCGACAAGTACGAAGTGACCAATGCGCAGTATGAGCAATTCATGCAAGCAACCGGACACAAAGCGCCGAACCACTGGGACGATGAAAGATACAACCAACCTCTTCAGCCAGTGATAGGCGTTACCTGGCATGATGCCGCCGCCTATGCGGAATGGGCTGGAAAACGGCTTCTCACCGAAGCGGAATGGGAAAAAGCCGCTCGCGGTGGCGATGGCAGAAAATATCCTTGGGGGAACGAGTGGGACGGTTCAAAATGCAACTCTAAAGGCGGTGGCGATGGATATGAGTATACTGCGCCCGTAGGCAGTTTCCTCGCTGGTGCCAGCCCCTACGGCGTGATGGGTATGGCTGGCAATATCTGGGAGTGGGTTTATGATTTCTACGATGAGGAATACTATATTCAGAGCCCACGGGAAAATCCTAAAGGTTCTGATTTTGGAGACAGGTGCGTGTTGCGCGGTGGTTCGTGGGACGACAATCCCAGCAGCCTGCGGTGTACTGAGCGGTATAGCTACGAACCGACGAGTTCGCGCGATAACGTTGGTTTCCGTTGCGCGCAAGATTTGTAGCCATTTAGCCCTTTTACACTTTGCACCGTCCAAAGGGAGGGCTCGGAAATTATAGCCGATTCCATTTTGTGAGCTTCAGCAAAAAATCCAAAACTGAAAGGAGGTGTTTTTTCATGAAAGCGTTAGTTCCAATTTGCCTCAGCCTGCTTTTGCTTACCCTTCCCACATGGGGCGTGTTTTACGATTTTGGAAACAAAGCCCAACTAAACGAGTGGGAGATTATAGGCGGTGAGTGGAAGATTGAAAATGGCACCCTCAAAGGGGAGAATGTACCTGCCGCCGGTGGGTTTGACCACGGGCCAGGCATTGTCGTCGGTGAAGATTCCTGGACGGATTACACCGTCGAGTTAAAAATGAAAATGGAGGCGGATAAACTTGGTGGACCAATTATCAGGTACATTGATGAACAAAATTGGTACTGGTTCGAAGCTTGGAGGACGTCAATTTACCTCCGCCCCCATGTGGCCGGAGAAGACCAGGCACCTGACCCAATCCCAGAGGCCTTGTGGGATAGGGGGGAGGAATTTCAAGATGGCGAGTGGCATACCTACAAAATCAAAGCCCAGGGGGAGGACATCACCACCTGGTTCGACGGAGAAAAAATCCTTGACTTTACCTATAACAATCTCAAGTGGGGACGCCCTGCTCACGATGTCGATGAAGGGCTTTTGCAAGGAAAGGTAGGCCTAATGACTTGGACAGGCGATATGGGAGAGGCTTTCTTCGATGATGTCAGCATCGAAGGCCCTGGAATCCCGGGAGCAATGGTTAATCCGAACGGATGTCTCAGCATAACATGGGGCGAAATTAAACGCACCCAGTAGTTCGTGTTTGTTGGGGGGCAGGGCTTTCCTTGCCCCTTACATCAAACCACAACTATTACCTTGACCAGCAAATTTTGATGGTTGTAGATGCAACCCGATGTGGTAGCCTGTAGCGGCAACCCCGCGTGGTTGCCTTGGGCAGACACACAGGTCCGCTGCTACATAGCTTTTTGTTCTTCCACTTGCAACCCTATATGAACTTAAAAAATAAACCACGGGTGGATTATCAAATAATATGTGATAATACAGCTTTCATTATGGAGAAAGGAAAGGGTTATGGAGACAAGGAAATTAGGACAATCAGATTTAGAAATCTCAGTAATGACATTGGGCGGCTGGATGTTTGGAAGAGACAGTTGGAGTAATGTTAATGATAATGACTCCATCCGCACCATTCACGCCGCGATAGATAAAGGCATTACGATGGTCGATACAGCGCTGGGCTACGGAGGAGGGTATTCCGAGAGCATTATCGGCAAAGCACTTAAAATGAAACAGGGACGATTGCTGATTTCTTCTAAATGTTCCGCCAACCCGAAACAGATTCCTCAACAAGCAGACGCTGCGTTATCGCGGTTACAAGTAGATTGTATTGACCTATATCACGTTCACTACCCCAGCCCGCGCATTCCGATTGCTGATACAATCGGAGCAATGTCGAAACTTGTGGATGCGGGAAAGATCCGATACATTGGTGTTTCCAATTTCTCTGTTGAACAAATTGAGGAAGGCTTGAAAACAGCACGGATTGAGTGTTGTCAGCCCCCATTGAACCTCTTCTGGAGAGAGGCAGAGGAGGCGATTCTTCCATTCTGCCATAAGTACCAAATTGGAGTTATCTGCTACAGTCCTTTAGCACAGGGCTTGCTGACGGGAAGGTTTCGCAGTCAAGAGGATATCCCTGATGATATTCGCTCAAGGAATAAACTATTCAAGGAAGGCACTTTTGAGCGATGCTTGGAAGTGCTGGATTTCATGCAAACGATAGCTGACAAACATGGAAAGAGCTTAACTCAGGTAGCGCTCAATTGGGTTGTCGGACAACCCGATATTACTTCCGCTATCGTCGGGGCGCGAAATCCAGAGGAATTAAAACATGACGTTAAATCCTTCGGCTGGAAGTTATCCCCTGAAGAATTGCAAGCGCTATCTGAGCGTGGGCGAAAAATCTCCAGCACGATGGATTTTGACACCAATATGTGGGGCTATAAGCCAAATTAGGTAGTTTTCAAAAATAAACCTAACGTTTTGGGTAACGTTGGGTAGCAGATGGGTAGCCGTGGGTAGCAGCAGTCCCTGACTGCGAACTGACTTTGGCTGACTACTGATGACTGCCACCGCATCGGTCAGGGACCAATGCTACCCGGAACATAAACTTTAATACTGAAAACTACCTAAAGGAGGATTTCACAATGTCCTTTTCAAAAATATACAAGGTTGGACTTGTTGGTTGTGGTGGCATGGGACGCCATCATCTAAGCACTCTAAAACAACTGTCTGGGTTTGAAATTGTCGCGCTTTGCGATATTGTCCCTGATGCCCTGACGAGAGTAGGGAAAGAATATAATGTTAAGGCGCGTTACAGCGATTTCGAGAAGATGTACGATGAAATGGATTTGGATATCGTCGTTGTTGCTACACAAACGCGCGGACACCGTGCTCCTACCGTCGCCGCGCTTTTGTGTGGCATTTCCGTCTTATGTGAAAAACCGATTGCTATTGACCTGATGGAAGCCGATGAGATGGTGGCTGCTTCCGTCAAATCCGGTGCCAAGCTTGCCATACATCAACAGAACCATGTCAATCCGGGTATCCGCAAGGCACAAGCTATGGTAGAAGAAGGCATCATTGGCGAGGTTATCCTGATTCGGGGACGTAACAAAGCCGGTCGGCGAAGCGGAAATGAATTAATGGAAATGGGTACTCATGTGACTGACATGATGCTCTGCTTTGGAGGCATTCCACAATGGTGTTCCTCAACAGTTTACAACCAGAAGCGGCTCGCTGGGCCGGAGGATATTATGGAAGCGAAAGAAATGTCCCCCGGCGATAGGGATTCTGGGCTGGTGATGGGAACGCGCGCAATAGCCCATTATGGTTTTAGCGAGGGGCGTACCGGTGAAATTCACTTCCCTGGCTATCGGCAAGGTATGAGCGCAAACTACGGTGTAGACATCCTCGGGGAAAAGGGACAATTAGCAGTTCGTTGTACCAGCGCATTGAAGGAAAACCTGTGGCATTTACCTCGTCCAATGGAGGGAACGCCAGCCCAGTTGTCGGACTGGAAACTGGTCGAGCTAACCGACATAGGTATTGAAGACCCGGTTATCACCATGTATCGAAGATTTGTCCATGCAATGGAAACAGATACTCAACCGCCCAGCAGTGGAGAGGAAGGGCGTTGGGCTTTTGAGATGATTATGGCGATTTACCAATCGCACCGAGAAGGAGGACGCCGGGTTGAATTTCCACTTGCTGACCGCGGACATCCTCTGGTACAATGGCGCAAATCAATTCAGACCAAAACATAGATGTAAAATTTTGAGTTATTCGTATCAACTTAACAGAACGAACGCCGGTTGAGTAGGTTTTGAACGGAGTGAAAAACCGTATCGAAACCAAGTGAGCGGGGCATGCCAATACTTGCGATACGAATTCCGCTTGGTTTCGATACGACTCCTCACTTCGTTCCGAGTCTACTCAACCGGCGCTACAGGTAACTCGAACAGCGATTAAAACCATATTCATTCTTTAAGTTGATACATATGATAGATGTAAAATTTTGAGTATATACGAAAAGAAAGGGATTGGGGGACGACGATTGACGATTTAAGATTGAGGATTGGAAAGAAGCAGATTTTTTCAATAGTCAATAGACAATCTTCGATTTCTTTGGCTTGTCCCCCAAAATGGAGATGAAAGAAAATACTGAGAAACTTGTGCTGAAGGAGATAAATCAAGTCTGCGTAGTTGTAAATGATTTAAAGAAGAGTATGGAATATTATTGGACTACTTTTGGCATCGGGCCTTTTACTATCCATACTTACGAACCGCCATTTCTCACTGATATGATGATACGCGGCAAGCCGGCGGACTACAGAATGAAGATAGCTTTTGCGAAGATGGGTTCAATACAACTCGAACTTATCCAACCTTTAGGAGAAAGCATTTACGCCGAATTTCTGAACGAGAAGGGTGAAGGTATACATCACGTTGGTTGTTATGTGGACAATCTTGATGAAGCGGTAGCTGTGGTGGAAAAACAGGGAATCAGTGTTCTTCAAAGCGGCAAACGTCCCGGCAGCGGGTATGCTTACTTGGATACGGAGAAAACATTAGGCGCCATCTGGGAACTAATCCAAAGGCCAACTGAAATGCCTACCCCAGAGGCAATTTGGCCCGAAACTGAAAATCCAACTCCTGATACTTAGGGAGACATTCGGAGTGCGAAAACTTTGTTTTCGCATCAAGGAGGAAGAGATGTATCGCATAAAGCGCAACCAGATTGTTTACTCTCTTGACAAAAAACATGAGCCTGTTTTGAAAATCCAACCCGGTGAAATTGTAGTTTTTGAGACCGATGACGCTCGGACGAGTACAATCCAAACGGAATCTGACTTACTCGAAAAACCACATCTGCTCGGTACGAACCCTGCCACCGGCCCCGTCTTTGTAGATGGAGCAGAACCCGGTGACAGTCTGTTAGTGGAGATACAGAAAGTTGTAATCGCTGAGAAGGGATTTCTCGCTGTCAAAGCCGGTGTCGGTTTGTTGGCGCACAGGGCTGAGCAGTTTGTAACGAAAATAATCCCCATACGCGACGGAATTGCACACTTCAATGAGCGCATCAGTTTTCCTGTAAACCCGATGGTAGGGGTTATCGGCACCGCACCAGCAGGCGAGGGCGTCAGCACAGCCTATCCCGGTCAACACGGAGGGAACATGGACAACAACGAAGTGAAAGAGGGCGCAAAAGTTCATCTGCCCGTGTTCGTGCGTGGGGCGTTGCTGGGCATAGGCGATGTCCATGCTTCAATGGGCGATGGTGAAATCTCAATGGTCGGTTTTGAAGTTTGCGCCGAAGTTACCGCGAAGATAGACTTGCTCAAGGGTGAAAGGTATATCCGCCCGTGTATTGAAACTGCCGATGGCAGATGGGTGACGACGGGCGACGCGCTTGACCCGGAGGAAGCGATGCGCATTGCCAGCGAGGAGATGGTGGATTTGCTAATGAAACGCTGGAACCTGTCATTTCCCGAAGCGTACATGCTCGTTACCGCCTACGCTCACCTCTCCATCTGTCAGGCATGTCAGCCCGGAGAATTTCCCGTGACAACTCGCATGTCAATCCCCAAATCGCTTAAAAAGGGGCAAGCGCGAAAATAATAGTATTGCAATAACAGCGGTGGCAGAAAATATTTCCAGTCGCGGAATATCTTTTCAATCACAGTTCCGTTCCCCTCGACGTTAAGGCTGATTTACAATTCACATCCGCTCAGAAAAGTGGTATCATTTTTGCTAAACAACTCGCCAAAAACCATAATGGAGGGTTTCACAATGGACAACTCAATTAACGGAATCACCGGACAGGTGAATGAGATTTATAACAAATGTGTCTCGGATGTAGATACGGCAGAAAAGCAACTTGATGAACAAATTAGTCAGTTGATGGAACAAAAAAAACGTCTGTCCCAAAAGCGAAACACGGTAGATTCGTTAAAATCTCAAGTTTTTGATTTGATTAAAGATATAGAAAACATTGATAAAGAATACGAATCGGAACGGCAGCGGAAGACAGACATCAATGCGGAAATCAGCGAACTGGAAGCAACACTGGCTGAGAAGAAAAAGGAAATTGCAAATATAGACGCTACCCTTGCAGAGGGACAGAAATTGAAAAATTCGCAATTCCAATCTCTGATGGATTTGGTGCAAAGCTTTGGCGACGGATTGTTGGATGGCGATTCTGCGGAAGAAATGGCAGCAATCGCTGAATCAACCGCAGTTGAAGAGGAACCCGAAGAGGAGACAGAGGAGGAAATTGAGGATGAAGTCGATTACTTACCAGAATTAGAAGACTTAGAAGTGGAATTGGGGGATATAGAAGAAGCTATTTTTGAGGATTCGGAGACGTCTGAGGAGGATGAACAGCTTGATGAGGTTGTAGATGATGTCTATGTTCAGGATAGCGAAGAAGATGTCGATGAAACTGAAACCGTCGAACAGGAAGAGGAGCTAAGTGAGGAAGAACGGTTGAGAAAAATACTTGGAGAAACTGAGGAACTTCAAGACACCCTGCGTGCGGAAGTTGACCTTGGAGGGGTTGATGAATTAGAAAAAGAGGCACTCAAGAAACATGCCGCCCAACCCAAAAAGAGAAGTTTTCTTGGCTTGAAAAAAAAGTAGGAATTTCCCCTGCGCAGTTTTGGAGCGAAATGACTCAGGCATTTCCAAGAAAATAATCCTTCCAATTGCTCCCGTCGGATTGGCAAATCCG
>CAZRLY010000225.1:0-10599 GCA_964601015.1 uncultured bacterium | reverse complement strand
CAACTCTGCCAAGCCGTATGCTCAGAAATGTTGCATGTACGGTTTAACTGAGGGGAGAGCTACCGAGAGGGGCTTCCCCACTCACATTGAAATGTGAAGAAACCGAGTTTTTGCCAAAAACTCGGTTTCTTTCCCCTATAACACCTACGAAAGGAAGGTAACACCATGAAACTTGAAAATACAAATCAATTAAATGTTTATTTTCGTTTGTTTACATTCTTTACTACATGCGCGCTCCTTTTGCTTATCTCCCCGCCTCAAGGAACAGTGGAGGCTATGAGGGTGGAGCCCCTGTCATGGGTTCGGAAGGCGCAGCAGGCGGCGGAAGACGGTGACCATTTTGCGAGCAGTGATTCCATCCGCGGCGCTGCCGCTGAGGCGACGCAACAACAGTCTAAAATTTACTTCGGGGATGACATATTGCTCTGGGAATCTGGACTTCAGGGAGATTTTCAAACCCCCTTCCTAACTATACCTCCGCACCTGGGATACCTCGCTGTGGATTCTGCTGAACAGAAAATTTACTTTATGGAGGCTTACAATAGGTGGATTCGGCGTATGGCTCTGGACGGCAGTAATGTCGAAGAGGTGTTAAGCGAAGATGCGCTCAGTGGATATTTGGCACTACTTCAGTTAAGCATTGAAGATGTAGCAGAGCCACCAGGTAAAGTCGGCTTTGATGCAGTTGACAAAAAGGCCTACTTCGCAGTGGATATAGAGGAGACAATTTCGCTTGTGGGTACAAAGGCATCCACAATCATAAGCGTAGGTTTAGATGGCTCGGTTGGGGAGGTAGTTCGTGAGGTAGAGCGCCGCATCTCCGGAATCGCTATTGATGATGAAGTCAACAGAAACCTCTACTGGTTCGAGGAGGAAGAGGTAGAGCAGAGCCTCCACGGCTTCATTACTACCGTCAAAGGAATTAACCTTGACAACGGCGTAAAGAAGTCTTATCTCACAGGGGTGGAAACTTACATTAACGGTTTCGATGTTGACCTTACCACCAATCATATATACTGGATAGCTGGTGTCAGCGGCGCAACCGGAGGGATTCACTATACGCTCCGACGAACCAATCTTGATCCGGGTGGGGCAGTGAATGTGGGCGCGGACGGCGGCGAAATTGTTGTCGATTTGGGTACAATCTGGGCAACAGAGCTCGTCGTCGATGGGGCCAACAGGGTTGTCTACTGGTTGCAACAGAGCTATTTCCCCGAAGATGATAAATTTGCGTTTGTCGTCTATCGCGCCAACCTTGATGATGCTAATCCGACAGCCGAAATCGTTGTCCGAACGCGAGCAACCGATTTGAACCATGCGGCGTTGAGCAGGAATTTGGGAAAGGTATATTGGAACGAGTCTGACAAAATTTTCACTGGCGATTGGATAGGCTCAATCTGGGGAATCAGCCTTGACGGCACAGAGAAAGCTCAAAATTTGAGCCATCTTGATTCCCCCGGTGGGATAGCCGTCGATATGGCAAATCGCAAAATATACTGGACAGTTCCTGAACTCGGGCTTATTCGTCAAGCAAACCTTGATGGCAGCAATCTGGGAACTCTTTTAACTGGATTGAATCAACCCGAAGCCCTCGTAATCAATCCTGCCGATGGAAAAATCTATTGGACGGAGGGCCCACGCGACAGTATAAATGTGTGGAGCATCCGACGGGCAAAACTTGATGGCACGAATCCAGAGGTGTTTTACTCCTGGGATGAAACACCAGAGATACGCGGGTTAGCTTTGTTCGAGAACACAATTTATTGGACGGTTCAGGAAAACGATTGGGATAACGGAAGAATCAGAGCGGCGCAGATGGACAAGGATAATTTGATATGGGTAGCTGAGGGCTTGAATAAGCCATTGGGAGTCGCTATTGATTCAGTGAATCGCCGAATTTACTGGACGGAGCCTTCGGAAGGAACCATCAAGCGAGCCAATCTCGATGGAACGTTGATTGAAATAGTCGTCAGAGGATTGGTAAATCCACGGGGAGTTGCGGTAGATGCCCTGAATAAAAAAATCTACTGGACGGCGAATGAAAGTGGAGGCAATATTGGATTGGTTCAGCGTGCGAACCTCGACGGCACAGGTGTCGAGAACATCATCAGGGAAACAGCTCATTCTGTGAAATACATTGCTTTGGGACTGACCAAGGCGAGATTGACCGAGACAATATACCCAACCGGCGATGTCAGTGGCGACTTTCTGGTCAATGCCTACGATGCCGCCCTGATACTTCAGTTTAGCATTGGTCTCATTAACAAATTTCCCGTTGACAGCCTGTTCGGCATGGCACCCGAAAATGCGGTTCCACGCCATTACAAAGTGAGCGTTCCCGAACTCACGGCAGTGGCTGGGGACCGGCTCTCTGTGCCCATAGCGATTGATTATGCAAAGGGATTTCTCGCCGGTGGAGTGACACTGAAATATGACGCGGTTGTGCTTAAAGCAGAAAGGGCTTATCTTGGACTCAACGAAGCTTATTGGAAAGCCAATACCGAGCTTGATGGAGAAGTACGCGTAGCTTTTGTCTCCCTTGACGTAGCCCAAGATTCTATCTTGGACGTATCCCAAAACTCTATTTTGGCAAACGATACGCTTTTCATCGTGGAGTTCGATGTGCTATCTGGGGCGGAAGGCAAAGATAGTCCGCTGGTGCTGGATTATGTTGAGCTTTCCAATAGTCTGTCGATTCAAAAAACCGATGGGCTTATCACCGTAAAACCTCGCGAATCACAGCTTCTTCAAAACTACCCCAATCCGTTCAACCCGGAAACGTGGATTCCCTATCAGCTTTCTGCTGATTCCGACGTGGCGATTTTAATCTACAACGCTCATGGGGCAATCGTTCGCCAATTGACGTTTGGCAATCAACCTGCTGGTTTATACCTGACAAGAGATAAAGCAGCGCATTGGGATGGACAGAATAGCGAAGGAGAATTGGTGGGAAGCGGTGTCTACTTCTATGTGCTGAAGTCCGGCGATTTTACCGCCACGAGGAAAATGCTCATCATCAAGTAGGTGCGATACATAGAAACCGAGTTTGTCCAAAGGGCAGGCTCGGAACGAAGTGGAGAGGCGAAGCGGCTTTTCACACAGGCACTGCCCCTACGGTTTCTAAACCGTTTCACTCAAATATCTCCGCCACGGTGCACTGAAAGCCCTCGACGACATCTTCTCCCGTGAGGGTATCGTTTTTGGTGAACAGCTTGATGTCGTCCGGTGAGCGGTAGACGGTGACCGTTTTGAAAATTGGCTCGATTACCCAAATCATTTGTGTACCGGCGTCCAAGTATTCCGCCACCTTCTCTAAGACGTTGTAGAGCATGTCGGTTGGCGAAACGACTTCGATTGCCAGGTCAGGAGGGAGCGGACTCGCTTGGCGTCTATTTTCAGGAAGCCGTTCCTGTGTAACAAACGCCACATCGGGTTTTCGCCCACTTTCTCCTATTTGGAATTTTGTCTCCGCTGTGTATATTCTACCCAATTGATGCTGGCGCGCGTAGTTATTCAATAGGGTAACGATATTGGTACTAATTTCTCCGTGTTCCATCGTTGGAAATGACATTGGTACTAATTCTCCCTTCGCGTATTCATAAGATTCGTAATCGTTAGTCAGGAACTCTTCGAGTGTGATGGATTCACAATCCATCGAAAACACCTCCTTGATGTTGACTAAATGTCCATTATATTGTATCATTTGAATCAGGAGTAGACAAGAAAATAACAAGGAGAAAAATTATGTCCAATCGAAGGAACTTTTTAACTTTTGTCTTTCTTTTCACTTTCCTCTGTGTATATCATGTTCATGCCCAATCCGTCACCGTTTCTATTCCAAAGGGTCTGACGGCAACTCCGGGCGCAAGTGGCGTGAAAGTGCCTGTGAACGTTAGTGATTTAACCGGGCTTGGCGTCATCAGCGTTGATTTGACCGTCAGTTACGATACCAGCGTTCTGACGGCAACCAGCGCTACGGTAACAGACACCATCGCGCAAGGGAGTTATACTCCCTGCAACATTGACGATGCCAACGGGACAATCGATATCGCGATAGTCAGGCCAACTCCCCCACTCAGTGGAAGCGGTGCCCTGATTTTTATCTTTTTCGATGTGGATTCGGACAATGTCAACGACAGCAGTCCGCTTTCTCTTACGGAAGCAAAACTTAATTCAGACGCAGTCCCAGCCGAAACCAGCGACGGGGAGATTACTCTCGTTGACACCCTGCCCGTTGGCTCGGTGCTCATTTCCATCCCTAACCTCATAACAACGCCCGGCGCAACAGGCGTGCAAGTGCCCATCAATGTGCAAATACCCATCGACGTAACAGATGTTATCAGCGCGAATCTGATTATCGGTTATGATACCGATGTTCTCACCGCAACCGGCGCAACATTTGCAGGGACAATTGTCCAAGGGGGCGGTCCGACGACCAACATTAATGATGTAAAAGGGGAAATCTCCCTTGCGATAGCAAGCTCGCAACCACTCAGTGGAAACGGGGTTCTTGTTTTCATCATCTTCGATGTGGACTCCGATGACCCAACCGATGTCAGCGCGCTTACTTTTAAGAAAGCACACCTGAATGGGGGAGAGATATTGACCGTGACGAGCAATGGCGATATTTCTCTGCCAGTTACCATTTCAAGCTTTGTTGCCGCTTACGCGGCAGTTTTTGATAAGGTGTTCTTGGAGTGGCAGGTAGAAAGCGAATTCGGCAACCTCGGCTTCGCGCTTTATCGGAGTGAGCGAAAAAATGGCCCCTACACTAAAATCGGTTGGGTGGCGAGCAAAGGAGATACACAAACAACTCGTAGCTACCGATTCATCGACGAAACTGCCGAGGAAGGGAAAGTCTACTTCTACATGCTGGAGCATATTGATATTACCGGAAAGGCAGAACGCTTTCCCGCGATTCAGTTAGATTGGCCTAAACTAACAACTGGACCGCGCCCAGTTCTGCAGAGCGAATCGTTGCTTTTTCAAAATTACCCCAATCCGTTCAACCCAGAAACATGGATTCCTTATGCTCTCGCAACGGACTCCGATATCTCTATCTTAATTTACAACGGGCAAGGCCATCTCGCTCGTCAGTTATCACTAAGGAAGCAATCGGCCGGCTCGTATATTACGAAAGATAAAGCGGTGTCTTGGGATGGACGGAACAGCGTCGGAGAATTGGTTTCCAGCGGAGTCTACTTCTATATGTTGAGGGTTCGCCCCCTGTCAGGGACAGGGGGCGATTTTGTCGCCACGCGGAAGATGGTCATCCTGAAATAGGCACTACCTTGCCAATGTCACATTCCCACGTAGCCCAATTTGTTTTGATTTTAAAGCGGAAGTAAAATCAAAACAGAGACAGATTCTATCTTGGTTTGAGCGAACGACGCTCCCCAGGGCCAACTTAGAAAGTTGGGCTACGACTTGCTCTAATATCTAATGTGACATTGGCGAACTACCTTTCCCTTATTTGTCGATTTAGAAACCAGGTTTTTTGCAAAAACCTGGTTTTTATTTATATCCCTCAAAATCTATGATATGGAAATCAACCCAATTGACCCAAAAAACGGCTCGCTTGATTCAAATTCCACAATCATCTGCTTCACAACGGAAGATGCCATTGAATTTGACCCATTGTGCATGTTGCGCGCCTATCGCCTTGCCGCAGCATGCGATGTTGACATCCACCCGGATTCTGTGAACAGCATCAAAACGCACGCTCCCAGACTATCACAAGTATCCCGCGAGCGGATTCGAGACGAATTCTTTGAAATCTTAGAAGCACGAAACTCTACGAAGTATATCAGAGGGATGGATGAAACCGGCTTATTATTGCAGATTCTGCCGGAAGTCGAATGTATGAAAGGCGTCAAACAAAATGCCTATCACCACCTTGACGTCTGGAAACATACGCTTTTAGCTCTTGAACTCTTCGAGGAAGAGGTTATCCCCGGTTGTTTGTCAAGATACGAAGGTAAAATCAGAGAATATCTGAATCATAAGCTCGTCTACGACAAGCGCAGGATACAATTTCTCAAATTAGCGTTGCTACTGCATGACATAGGCAAGCCACCTACAAAAAGCGTTGGTGAGAACGGATGGGTTCGATTCGTCGGACACGAACACGTCGGCGCACAACTTGCTAACGACATCGTAATGCAACTTAGGGCAGGCGGCAAGGGGGCGAAATTAGTATCAAACATCACAAGAAACCACCTCCGTACTATGTATCTGACCAAACACAAAAATCTTACGAAAAGTATGCTTGTTCGCTTTATCAGAAATGTGCGCCATGATTGGGTAGGTGTGTTGCTTGCGTCCTATTTCGACATGCAGGCCTCTAAGGGGCCGCTCAGAACTCAGGAAGAGGAGTTGAAATTGCAACAAATAATTGGATGGGTTGCGGACATCTACTTTCAAGAACTGTTGCCAAAGATGTGTCTCGGAAGGCTTGTTACCAAAGATGAACTAATAGCAGAGTTTAATCTACCTCCCAAATTTCCCGTCGGCAAAATGTTGAAACGAATAGAGGATTTGCAATTTACTGGTGAAATTAAAACCCGAAAGAAGGCTTTGAAGGTAGCAAAGGATTTTCTGGAAGATTGGACAAAAGGATAGGATGTTACGATGAGCTTAGAAACCGAGTTTTTGTCAAAAACTCGGTTTCTAACATTATCAGATAATATTCATCGCCGATTTTCTCTTCGCCTCTTTTGCAGGGCGTATTGGGGTGACGCGTACCACGTTTTCTGGTTCATAATCCAGCAGTTTCAACCAATCTTCGGTGTTATCCGTAGGCGGGAAGATGTCGTTTTCCCTGTATTCCATTTCTACGGCATCCAACAAATCGTTCAGCGAGATACCTTCGTCGGCGTCGGTAGCGATTGAGCGTTTTATGGCTGATTCTTTAGCTCGTTGGACAACGGAAGCTATGATGGCACCGCTTGCCAAATTACCTCGATAAAGTATGTCCCTCCTACCGCTACGAAATTCTACCTCAAGAAATTTTGTGTCCTCCCTTTTGGCGAAGAACTCATCGTTAGTTTGGTCAATCAGTTGACTTACCGCTGACTCAGCGTTTCCATCGTGTTCTTCCATCAATTTTGGGTCAAGCGGCAGGTCAAAAGTCAGGTAGATAGCGAAGATTTCTTTGCTCGCCGCTTTATCGGGGCGTTTGACTTTGATTTTTCTGTCTATCCTGCCGGGGCGCAAAATAGCCGGGTCAATTAAGTCTGGACGGTTTGTAGCGAGGATAATCACAACGTCGTGCAGCGATTCGATACCGTCCATTTCAGCGCAGAACATCGGCACGACGGTATTAGCGATGTTATGGGAGCGTACAGCCCTGCGCGTACCTAAGATAGCTTCAGCTTCGTCGATGAAAACGAAGGACAAAGCGCCCTCTTTCTTTTTTTCACGCGATATGCTGAAAATTTCCCTGACTTTTCGTTCAGATTCTCCCAACCACATATTGAGTATCTCCGGGCCCTTGATGTGGAGGAAATAGCCG
Organism: uncultured bacterium; assembly: GCA_964601015.1. Lineage (GTDB taxonomy): Bacteria > Poribacteria > WGA-4E > DTYX01 > CAZRLY01 > CAZRLY01. The sequence goes on along the minus strand of CAZRLY010000225.1, from coordinate 3,086 downwards.
TTAGCATCTTTCCCATCGTGTGCTTTCAGTTGTTGGGTCAAATTATAGGCCGTCGCTTTGCCTATCAGCGTTTTACCGCAGCCGGGCGGGCCGTAAAGTAAAAACCCTTTTGGCTGTGCGTACTTAAATTTTTCAAAAAGTTCAGGGTAGAGGAGTGGCATTTCGATGGCGTCCTTGATAGCCTGGATAGCTTCAGCCTGCCCTCCCACCATGTTCCAGGGGATGTCGGGAACTGCTTCCAAATCGTATTCTTTCGACTCCTGAGTTTTCAGCCTTTCCAAGGCTACTCTGAAACTTGGGTCAATTCGTATCTCATCGTTGGCTTTCAAATCAACGTCGGCGAGTGCGCTTGACCGCTCCAGTATGACAGCTTGGAGCCCGTGTTCCTGTCCAACTCGGAGCCTACCATCGTCCATCACATCGGCTATCTTGCCGACCGGCCCTGACGGATTATAGCCCAAATTTCCCACCACAACGTAGGCTTCGTTGATTAAAACACGCGTGCCGATTTTTAACTCTGAGAGGTCCATCTTTGGGTCAACATTGGCATAATAATCTGCGCCGCCAACGGTGATGTACGCCAAACCCTCCGCGGGCGAACCTAAATATGTCCCAATTCTATTCGCCGGTGCCCGCAACTTTTCCATGGCATTTTCCATATCTATGATAGCTTGTTTGGCTTCCTGAAATGTGAGTTCGTCTTCTATGAGGTGCCGTCTCAACTGGTACAAAAGCGGGCGTCTTCTGTCCTTGTTGCTCATTGAACTTAAAATCTGGTCGACAATGGATAAAGAGCGAAGGACGGTTTCGCCATCATCCTCGTCGTCATCGTTGTCGAAAAGCCTAAGCAAATAGTCAAGGTTTTCTATGGACTCGTCATCGTATTCTTCTCTTGTCGAACGTCTATCGGAATTTCTTGAGTCGCGCATTGGGCTCACTCCTGTCTGTTTAATAGAAAGCTGAATTGGTCATTAATTATACCTTAATGGTACCTATTTGACGATGACCATGTGTATCAATTTAAGGGCTCTTTCGCTTATTTGTGCGCTACAATCGCCTTGAAATTAATTTCAGGCTAAAAGCACAAGTCCACTCGAAGTGGACTAAACCACAGCCTTAGTCGTCTTGAGACGACTTTTGCTTTCAGCCTGTGAATTGATTCACAGGTTGAAATTGATGCGTATGGTACCTATTTGACGATGACCATTTTCCTCGTGGCAGTAAACTTGCCTGCTTGCAAAGTGTAGAAGTAAAGTCCGCTAGCCACCTTCTGACCAAAACTATCCTTGCCATCCCAGTAGGCAGTTTTGTCTTTGGTCAAGTAAATACCAGCCTTTTGATTCCCAAGGTGCAGAGTGCGGATAAGTTGACCTTTGGAATTGTAAATGCTGATGGTGACTGGGGCATCTTGTGCTAATTGGTATGGCAACCACGTATCGGGGTTGAAGGGATTAGGATAGTTTTGGAGTAAAACTGTCTGTTTTGGTAATGTTTGCTGCCAAAGTAAGCGTTTTAACTTTTCTAAAACGCGCTTTTGCTCTGTTGAAAGTGAGGAGTTGTCAAGTTCATTGAGCATTTTAGTCAACAGTTGATTTTCACCTTTGGCGTCAAGAATCGGTGCGCTTTGAGCAGGAAATTGTGTTATCAACCCAACAGTGTATTGTAGAATTAAAGCGGCATCAAGAGCAGTGACGTTGCCATCGCCTGTAACATCTGCGGCTTCTCGTTGAAATATTGAGAAGTCAGTTAATCCCACAACGTATTGAAGGACAAGCGAAGCATCGTGAGCAGTAACTTTCCCGTCGTCATTTACATCGCCAGGAAGGTTCTCTGGAAGGGTTACAGATGCAACATTATTATCCTCATTAAATTCCTCTACTGTGTCAGCAACATCAACGACAACATAATGCTTTATTCCACAGTCTTTCTTATCCAAGACTATGGACTTGTCCTCGAATACATCTTTACCAAGTTTTTCTATCTGAAATTCGCTTAGAAGCTCGCCATCAGGCGCGTCCTTTCGTAATTCTACTTGTATGTTCTCGGCTGGGATTGTGCCGATGTTTATTACCCGGAATACAGTCGAGATTTTATCCCCAAACTGTTGCGTATAGATTTCCTGAATGGCTAGGTCAGGCTTGACAACTCCCCGGCTGCATGTGTTATTTAACCGTTCTCTATCTGGGATTGCCTCATTTGGGTCAACAACAACATAGATGTTCTTGGGTTCGGCAATCTCATCGGGTGGTGTCCATGCTATGGAAATCGAATCGCTTTGGCTGCCAGCCAGAAGGCTATCCACCGTTGCATCCGAAATCTGTTGTCCACCTTCTGCGGGATTTCCGTCGTAAAAAGATACCTGCACGTTTTCGACTGCTAAATCTCCTAAATTGTGTATGACGGCAGTAATCGTGCATTCTTCGCCTGGAGCCGGATTAGCGGGTGAAAAGCTCACGTCGTCTGCTGATACCGCCAGGTCAACGCCTATTTGACGCTCTAACCAGCAAAGGTCAATTTGTCCTATAGATATTTGCTCGTCGGTTTCTATTACCTCGGCTTTGTTGTAGACTAAAACTAAATTTCCGCTATCATATCCCGCAGTAATATTCCGTTCCAATGCTAAATCAGATGTGAGTTGATATGGCAAACTCCAGACGTGCGCGTTCGGGTCAAAAGTGGCTGTCCAAAGATCGACACCTTCACCTGAAGCATCCTGCCAGACGAGGGAAATATTATTTCCTGAGCCAACGGCAAGACTGAAATCTGCTGCTCCTGAAGAGGCACCGGTCTCAACGACTGTGGTAACCGTGGAAAGAGTTAGGTCATCTGATTGAACGATTTGCCCACCTCTGTACCACAGTAACATAAGTGAGCCTGAACCGGTATATTCGACATCCGGGTTTGCGTCTTTGACATTGTCGTCGGTCAATCGAGTGGGCGTTGCCCACAAACCGCCAGCGTAAGTGATACCGTAAAGTTCCCCGTCTTCTTCGGTAGTCAAGTCATCGTCCATGTCCGCAGAATAGATGTAAACTGCGTTTCCTCCGTCATAAGCCAGGTCACTTTTGAGGATAGCGCCGATACCG
>CAZRLY010000224.1:4726-10774 GCA_964601015.1 uncultured bacterium | reverse complement strand
ACTGCTCCAACTTTACGCAGCCCGGCAAGCCCTGCCCGGACATGCCTATTCTCCGGATATGCCCTGGCAATACGAATTTGAAGCGGCGTTCCCCTACGAAGAAACGCCTGACCAGTTGAAGGCGATTGAGGACGTAAGATTGGATATGGAGCGCGCGCGCCCAATGGACAGGTTGGTATGCGGAGATGTGGGCTACGGGAAAACAGAGGTGGCCATGCGTGCGGCTTTCAAAGCAGTAATGGACGCCAAACAGGTGGCAGTGCTGGTGCCAACGACAGTGCTGGCGCAACAACATTACCATACCTTCACAGAGCGATTTTACGAATTCCCCGTCAAGATAGAGATGCTCAGTCGATTCCGCACACCGGTTGAGATGAAAAAGACGCTTGAGGGTTTAGAAAATGGGAAGGTTGATATTGTAATCGGCACGCACAGGCTGTTATCGAAAGACATCAAATTTCGTGTGCTGGGACTGCTGGTAATTGACGAGGAACACAGGTTCGGGGTACAACAGAAGGAACGCATCAAACAACTGCGGACTCAGGTTGATGTGCTCACGTTGACGGCAACGCCCATCCCACGCACTCTACACATGTCCATCATGGGCGCACGCGATTTGAGCGTCATCAACACCCCGCCTGAGAACCGCTTGCCGATTGAAACCTACGTGATGGAATACAGCCCCGATGTTGTGCGAGACGCTATCTTGAAAGAGATGGATAGAGGCGGGCAGGTTTTCTTCGTACACAATCGCGTACAGAGCATAGATAGCATAGCCATGTCCGTCCAGGAACTTGTTCCTCAAGCTCGAATCGCCGTAGCGCACGGACAGATGCCCGAACGAAGGCTGGAAAAAATAATGCTTGATTTTGTCGCATACAAATACGATGTTTTGGTTTGCACAACCATCATCGAATCCGGGCTGGACATCCCAAACGTGAATACCATCATCATTAACCGCGCCGACGCACTCGGTTTAGCACAGCTCTATCAACTTCGCGGGAGGGTGGGGCGTGCTCAATATCGTGCCTACGGCTATCTGTTCTATCCAAGCGGGCAAGTTATCACAGAAGGAGCGCAAAAGCGTTTGCGAGTCATCGAAGAATTTACAGACTTAGGCTCAGGTTTCAGGATAGCACTACGAGATTTAGAAATCCGCGGTACGGGCAATATTCTCGGCCCAGAACAACACGGACATATCGCCGCAGTGGGATACGATTTATATTGCAAGCTGTTGGATGAAGCCGTAAAGGAACTGAAAGGCGAAGAGGTTGCTGAAGAGGTTGAAACGAAAATCAGCCTGCCAATCGAAGCATTCCTCCCAGACGATTACATCCCCGACAGCCAGCAGAAAGTATCCATATACAAAAAGATAGCAACCCTTAGTACAGAAGCGGAACGTAGCGATGTGGAAGACGAACTGAAAGACAGATACGGCAACGTTCCGCCTCCCGTCCACGCTCTCTTAAAAATTGCTGAACTCAAACAGATGGCGCAAAAACTCGGAATTGACGCAATTGTCGCAGGCAAAGAATACGTCAAAATCACATTTGACCTACGCAAAACCAAAATTGACCCGCGTAAGTTGGTAGCTGTAATCAAATCCGATAAACGTCTGAGTCTGGCACCGCCCGCAAGATTGATGATGGACATAGCGGATTTGGATAGTGAGCAGTTGTTGGATACTATAAAACGGGTGTTGCAAAAACTAACGTGAGAAAAAACGTAGAGCGTGAAAAAACGTAAAGCGGGAAGCGTAGAGCGTAAAAAGACGTGAAAAAAAAACGGCTCATGTTAAAACAAAAATTATGCAACTATAGACACTTTTCGCATACCCTCTTAGGTAAATATTATACAAGGAGAAGAAAAATGAAAAACTCTTTCAAAATTCTAACTATATTGTTAGTTCTTACAAGTTTGTCTTTGGTAGGTTGTGGTAAAAAGAAGATGACAACTGAGACGGTGTTAGCCGAATTCGACTGGGGCGGCAAACACCACATCGTCACGATTGACGAGATGGAAAAGGAAATCAGCGAATTGCCGAAATATCAACAAGAGAAATATTCCGGTAAAAAGGGCAGGGAAGAATATTTAACCCTGATGGCTGAGAGCCGTGTGCTGCTTTGTCTCGCTGAGGACATAAAGCTAAGTGATGAAGAGATACTTAAAAAGGTTGACGAATACCGCCATCAATTGATGGTAGAAAAAATTTCTAAGATGGAAGTGGACGATAAAGTCAAAAAATGGATGAAGGAAAAGTCACAGGAATATGAGGCGGAGTTAAGAAAATATTATGAAGAAAATAAGGGCAAATATTTGGAGCCAGAACAAGTAAAGTTAATCCTGATTATGCTGCGGGATGAAGAGCAAGCTAATGAGGTATTTAATGACATCAAAGGCGGGAAGGACATCTCCGAGGTTGCTAAGGAACTGGGTAAAGATAATTTAACAGCGGGAAAGAACCAAGATGGCGTGTACCTCGTTAGAAAAGGTGATTTTTCAGGCTTCGACGACTTCCTTGAAGCCGCTTTTTCGATGGAAAACGAGCAAATGACCGATGAGGTTATCAAACAAGAGGTAGATGGACCAAGAGGAACGGAAACATACTACATGATGTTCAAGAAGTTGGAACACAAAAAGGAACGCCAGAAAGAGCTTGAGGAGGAAGATGTTCGGACAAGCGTAGAGCGTACCGTCAAACGCAACAAAGAGGAAGAACGGATGGAGGAGTGGGTAGAAAGCTTGAGACAAAAAGCAAAACTCCAAACCTTCTTGGAGAAAGTTACCGTACCAACCACAGAGGAGGAGAAAGAAGAAGCGAAAGTTGAACAAAAACCGGAAGAACCGAAGGAAGAGGGAACAACATCAGAGCAACCGGTGAAAACAGAAGAAACTGAAGTACAAGAAACTGAAGTACAAGAAAAAGGAACTGAGAAAACAGAAGAATCTGATAACTAATACTACTATGAGATTTCAATTCTGAGGGATGGATGAACAGAACCTGCTCATCCATTCGTCCATCCCTCCAATCGAACAGCGTAGTATTACTAAAACTTGAAAGGAAAAAACATGCCAAACAAATCAATCGCAGCCATCCTTCTATTTTTAACCCTATATTGCTATCACACGACAAACGCGAAGGTTGTTGACCACATCGTAGCGTATGTCAACGACGATGTGATTACCCTTGTCGATTTGAATCTGCTTGTAAGCGAACGAAGCGCGGAACTTCAACAATTATATCGCATTCCCAAAAGCGAAGCCGACGAAAAAGCAAGTCAAGAAAATGCCAACCTGTTGGATAAACTCATACGCAGGATTTTGATAATTCAAGAAGCGCAACGACGGAAAATTGAGGTAGAAGATGCTGAAGTTGAAAAGGTAGTCAATTCAAATATCAATGTTTATAAGGAAAGATTGCTGTTAAGTTTCCTGCTGCCGAGAATCCAGCGGGCACAAATCCCTCTGCCCCCAGCCAAAGTACAAACATTGATAGGTGTCCTTCAGAAACCGTCGTTGATGGCTGAAATTACACAGCAAATGGAGAAGGGAGAAAATCAGGATACCAGTTCCGAAGAAGTGAAAGAATTTATTGGTATGCTTAAAAAACTTGAAGATATTGAGATTACGTCCATCAATGATTTGAAAGAACGTGCTGATGATGAACTTAAAAAAGCATTGAAACGTGAAGGATATACCTTAGATGAATACAGAGAGAAAACTCGCAAGGAACTCATAGGAGAGAAATTAGTACAACAGATGGTATTGCCAAGGGTGGATGTGCTGGATAAGGACATAGACATATTTTTTGAAGAAAACCGGGATAAATTTACAACTAAAATGGACAAAGTTCATCTCCGCCATATATTCGTGGAGTTTAAACTGAGCGAATCTGCTAAGAAAGCAGCAGAGGAGAAAGCAAATCGAATCCTGAAGGAAGCGCAGTCTGGCGTTGATTTCGCTGAGTTAGCCAGACAATACTCTGAAAATCAACTCACCAAAGAAGCCGGAGGGTATTTGGGAAGGCTTACCAGTGAGAAATTGAAGCAACTGCCCAAGCCGTTCCTTGATGCCATAAACGAGCTTGAAGTAGGGCAAATAGCCGGTCCAGTGGAAGGAGAAGACGGGCTGCACATACTAAAGGTGGAGGAGAGGGACGAAGAGAGCGTAACGCTCAGACATATTTTAATCGCATTGAAAACTGACCAACTGTCGATAGACGCCGCGAAGGACAGAATGAACGACATCATTGATAAGTTGAAGGATGACGCCGATTTCAGTGAGTTAGCAGCCCAATACTCTGACGATGCAGAGACAAAAATCAAAGGTGGGGAGTTGGGTGTTCGTGGACTTGCTGATTTTACAGAAGAGACGCGCAACATCATCAGTGAACTTGAAGAAGGGCAGGTTAGCGAACCAGTCGAAACTCAGTATGGACTGCATATCTTTAAATTGGATAAACGTGAGAAAGCCCAATTAACCGATGAAGAACGAAACGAAATACGCATGCTCCTTAGACAGCAAAAATTTGAAGTGGAATGGGCAAAGTATACTGATAAACTCAAAGAGAAAGCTTTTGTGAAAGTGAAGATAGATAAATAAAATGTCCCAAACAATATCATTGATTCTTACCCTATTTTGTCTTACATTTGCCTGTCTCGCTCAAACCGAACAACCATCTGGCATACCCGGTAGCACATCTACAGAATCGGATGAGCGAACAGATGAATCCCCCTCGACTGCTTCCCAGAAACCCGAAGTTTCAGCCGACATCGATTTAGATGAAGTCCTGGACGACAATACAATAGTCGGACAAGGCGACGAGGTAGTTTGGAACGAACAGGCTGTCAGGTTGCAGGGAAATGCTTATCTCAAATATCAAGATTTAATTTTAGAAGCAGATAACATCTGGGCGGATTTTGACAAAAAGTTGTTGCGCGCCAAAGGCAACGTACACTTGCGCGTCGGAAATGAGGATACCTACGCGGCGGACTTAGTTTACAATCTGGATACCAAAAAAGGACTCGTCAGAAATGGCACTATGTACAACGAACCGTGGTACTATCAGGGCAAAGAAATACTTAAAGTCGAAGAGAAGGAATCCCTTGTGGATGGCGGCATGTTGACAACCTGTTCGCTGAAGCGCTCGCATTATTACTTCCAAGCGAAAAAGATTATCGTACACATAGACAAAGAACTGATTGCAAAACACGTCGTCTTAAAAATCGGCGGCATTCCGCTTCTCTATTTGCCCCTCTACAGAAGGGATTTGAGAAAGGACAAACGCGCAAAGATAATCGTAAAACTCGGAACCGACAGCTATCAGGGACACTACATGAACGTTATCCTGCCTGTAGCCCGGCGCGAACGCTACGACGGAGTGTTATTGTATGACTATACCACCCGTCGCGGTATGGGTTGGGGGACTGAAGGCAAGTACAACGTTAGAGATGTCAACTTCAAAGAGATACTTCTGAAAATTCCAGAAGATGCCACCCTCGATATCCGTAAGGATAAAGAAAGGCTGGCGGAAGAGGTACTAAAGCGTTTAGAGGGAGAATTTAACAAATATCACCTGAAACAGATATTTCTCGAATATAAAATCAGCGAAGATGACATACAGCGCGCAGAAAACAAAGCCAAAGAGGTACATGCGAAAGCCAAGTCTTTGGGTGGGAAAGTCGGGGTTTCCGAAGGAAAGGGCGACATAGCGGAGGGCGCTTCTTTTTCAGAATTGGCACGCCAAAACTCAGATGACCAGAAAACGAAATACAAGGGCGGCGACTTAGGCTTCATCATGCGAGGAGATGATGTACTTGAACCCGCGTTGGAAGATGTTGCTTTCAACTTGCAACCGGGACAGGTGAGCGATGTCATCAAGACGGAGAAGGGTTACAATATCCTGAAAGTTGACCAGTTCATGGACGAATACGGCACTCATGAAATTAGAGTGCGACATATCCTGATAACCATCAAACCAGCAGATGAAACCAAAAAAGCTGTAAAGGCGAAAGTTAAGGATATTCATGAACAGTTGACGAACCGTGG
>CAZRLY010000224.1:0-4626 GCA_964601015.1 uncultured bacterium | reverse complement strand
ATGAAATAAGCAAAACGGTTGAAACGGATGAGGGCATCTATATCTTCAAGATACTGGAAAAAGAGGATACTCCTACCTTTGAAGAACTGGCGAGAAAATATTCCGAAGGGGATGAAGCGGAAGAAGGCGGCGATAGAGGCTTTCGCGGCCCGTGGGAAGACGCATCGCCTGTCTCGGACGAGGCGGCAAGACTTGATCATGGTGGAGTAAGTGACGTAATCGCTACAAAGAAGGATTACCGCATTATCAAAATAGAGCAAAAACGCACCTACAACGGCAGTCTGTATTGTTATACAAGTGACCTTTTTTCTTACGGGCGGACGAGCGCTTATAAGATAGGGCGTAGATACGAACTCTGGCATAGTCATCGGCACATGTTTTATACCCCCTGGGACCGCAGAGAGGGGGAGCGCGGCGAACTCACATTCGGGGGAAAAGGCCTTACGTTCATGGGAAGGACGCAATATTTCAACAAAAAGTACGATGAAGGATACGGCACACCAAGCTCCGAGTTGCGAACTTACGGAACGTTCACATGGGGTTCAGCACTTTCAGTATTGAAGGATTTGGACAAAATTGACCCGGAGACAGGCGAAGGCTCCGACACGGGTACACTCGTCTATCCTTCCAACATTTTAGCGCGTTTGACGATAGATAAAGCCCTGGATTTGACAACCCCAAAAGAAGAAAGAACTGGAATATGGCAAACCCAAAAACTTCCTGAACTGACAATATCTTGGTCAGGACTGCGTTTGGCTTATTTGCCCGGGCTCAGAAAAATCAACTCATCCTTGAGGAAGATTGCCAGAAAGGTCAAAACAGAGAAAGTACCGATACTGGCACTTCCCACGCTGGACGACATCCGATTGGACATTGACGGAAGCGTTGGTAACTACTTCAAAGACCAATATACCTACTACCACGAGGGAGAATCCCACAAAAAGGAGAATATTTACTTACAAGCCGCAAACGCCGGTTTTGAAATACAAAAGCAATCTACCATCGAATTTTGGCCGAGTCGCGAGTTAAGATTTGACCTGGGGGTAAATGGAAACGTTATCTGGCATGACGAAGACCGGGGGGGAAAACGCAACGTCGTCCAAAAGTTTTTCACAACCAATTCATCTCTGAGAAATACCCTGTTCCGGGTTTACGACATCAGTTTCATCCCTTACGCCAGCAAACTCCGCCACCAGATAGAAACCTCTGTCAGATATGCCCACACTCCGGATGTGGTAAGGGAGGAAAACCTTTATACCTTCGGCCCAAGTGCTTATGTATATGAAATGAATAAACTGATTTTTGATTTTGAAACGGATATTCAGATAAAACTAAGGAGAGGCGATAGAAAATTCTCGTTATTTAGCTTTGATACTGGGTGGGCTATAGATTATTCAGCAGACGGAGGCGAGTATTCTTACTACAAACAGAAATATGATTACATCCGCAGTCGATTTTCAATAACCCCGCTTCCCAGCCGCAATCTCAGGATTAACATCAATACAACGCATGACCCAAATAATGGTGAAGAGGAAGGCGGAAAACCTGTCAAATGGGAAGCTGTATACCCCCTCGCCACACTTATTCGAGGAGAAGCCAAAATGATAGGTTTCCAAGGGAGCATGAACTATTCCAGAGGTACCTACAAAAGAGGTTGGAGAATCAATTTTGGCAACAGCTACTACCAATACTACAGCGGCAACCCATCACGTAAAATTTTCACGGGTATCAACCTCCGCCCCAGTCGTAAATTGGAAATTGACATAAATATTCAATACGACTGGATAAAAAAGGATTTCTACTCTCAAAAAATTACCCTCCGCCGCAGTCTGCACTGCTGGGATTTGCGACTCACATGGCGACGAGTAGGCACCATTGAGCCAAGAAAAGATTTTACCTTCCAAATCAACCTCATAGCGGACCCATCTGCTACCATCGGACTCGGCTACGACGCTACCACCGAAACTTGGGGAATACAAAGCCTGCCTGTTGGTGTACCCTATGGCTCTTTTGGGACTGGCAGAATTGGTCGGTCATATTTCTAAGAGCGTATGCGAGAAGTCCCTTGAATGCCCACGTAGGTTGGGTTTCGTTCCTCAACCCAACCTACTTTTATGAGAGAATCTAAGGATAATGGGGTACTTGTTTTTTGCGTTTATCAGAAACCAGGTTTTTTCAAAAAACCTGGTTTCTCTGTTTTAGCTTCGTATTCAGATAATTTCCGCCACAGCGTAGTACGTCCTATTCCCAACTTGTCAGCAGCTAATTGCTTATTCCAATTACACTGCTTGAGTTTATGCAAAATATATGATATTTCTGCTTCCTTGAGAGTCATATCATCGGCGATGTCAAAATGCCCGTTGAATTTACCCCTTTGGGATAGGGTGATGAATATATCATCTTCGGTAATGTCATTGTTGTTGGATAGCAGTACAGCGCGTTCGACAGTGTTTTCCAATTCCCGGACATTCCCAGGCCAAGTGTGGTTCAATAATTTTTCCATCGCGTTTTTAGAGAGGCTGATGATAGGTTTTTTATGTTTCAAAGAAAATTTATCAAGGAAGTGTTCGACTAAAAGGGGGATGTCAGCCTTCCGCTCGCGCAACGATGGAATCCTGATGGAGATGACATTTAAGCGATAAAAAAGGTCTTCTCGGAACTCCTTTTTGTAGATAGCCTCTTCAAGGTTCTTGTTGGTAGCGGCGATGACGCGGCAATCCACGCGAATAGGTTTAGTATCACCTACGCGGCGGATTTCACCGCTTTCCAAAAAATGTAATAATTTTACCTGCATCGTGGGAATCATCTCGCCGATTTCATCAAGAAATACGGTACTCTCATCGGCTTCTTGGATAAGCCCATTTTTGTCTTTGGTCGCGTCGGTAAAAGCACCCTTAACATGTCCAAAAAGTTCGCTCTCTTGCAAAGTCTCTGGAATTGCTCCACAGTTGATGTCCACCAATCGTTTATTCCATCTCGCACTATGACTGTGGATAGCTTTTGCTATCCGACTTTTCCCCGTGCCTGTCTCACCTAATAGTAGCACTATGCTATTCGTATCAGCGATTCTTTTCGCCAGTGCTATAATTTCCTGCATCGCAGGCGTTTTGCTAAGGATGTTATTGAGTCCGTATTCCTCTTCGTAATACTGGATTTCATCTCCCACTTGTTTACCCTTGAGCGCAACGCCAACAGAGACGAGAATATCCCCTGCAACGCTATTTTGTGGGATGAAATTAGAAACATCCAGCCCGATACTAACCACATCTTCAGTATCGCTTAACGAGGACATCCCGCTGTTAAGCGCAGGGGTGAAGCGGCTACTCACAATAACCTTTATTCCTGGCTGGATTCGCTTGGCTTCCTTCACAATAGCAATGCCATCCGTTGAATCATCTGTATTTAGTCCCATATTGGTGATGACCAAATCAAACCGTTTGTCATTGAGGGCGAAAATAGCATCGGTACTACTGGCAACCTCATGGACAATGTAGCCTGCCTGCTGAAGCACGGCAGAGCGCTTTCTTCTTATGCTATCATTATTATCTGCAACTAAAATGTAATATGGCACGATATGCTCCCTTTCTCGTGTTTCCACTTGGTTATGTAATCAAAAGGTCAATCGGTTTTGATGCTTGGGTTTCAAAGGGAAGTTCCACCTTTTTTCCGGTTGCCGCTGATTGATAAGCGGCGAATATCATTTCCAAGACGACTCTTCCATCTTCGCCTGTCTCCAACGGTTCTTTGTCGTGTAGCACACAATCGACAAAGTGTTCCATCTCCTGCGGGAAACCGTAATTCCAGGCTTCTTCGTAGATAGTAAATGACCAACCAACAGTCTGAGGTGCCTTTTCGACCGCATATCCGTAGCCTACGTCGCTATACGTGTGGATAGCATTGCCTTTCAAAAGGTCAGCGTACGCCACGCCTTCTGAACCGTAAACTTCCGCCTTGTCGTCCATTCCACCCTTCTTTGCCCAACTTTCCTCAGCCAATGCTGTAGCGCCGCCTTCAAATTTGACGATGATTAAGCTATTATCGTCGCCCTTTGTTTTATCCTTGTGGACGTAAGTACCCATATCTGCGTAGATGCTTTCGACTTTCGGTTTGCCCAAAATCCAGCGGAAAAATTCAAAAGCATGGCAGCCCATGTCCAGCGTCACACCGCCTCCTGAGCGATTCACATCCCAGAACCACGGCGAATGTGGCCCATCGTGTTTTTCACTCTGTTTGACCAAGTAAACCTGCCCTAAAGCGCCTTCATCCACCAACCTTTTTAACCTGACATACTTTGGTGTGAAACAGAGTTCTTCAGCGTACATGAGCTTGACGTTTGCTTTTTTGCAAACTTCAATCATCGAATCGGCTTCCCGCAAATTCATGCAAAGCGGTTTCTCACATACCACATGTTTTCCAGCATTTGCGGCGTCAATGGTGACTTGGGCATGCAAGTCATTCGGAACCCCAACTATAATCATGTCTACTTCGTCCATCTCTAACAGCTTGCGATAGTCTGTAAAATAGTGGGGAATTTTGTGTTCTTCCGCAAATTGTTTAACATGAGCCTCTGTATTCGAGGCTACGGCGACAATCTCAGCCGCCGCTATATTTTTTAATGATTCAGCG
>CAZRLY010000223.1:0-10787 GCA_964601015.1 uncultured bacterium | reverse complement strand
CAAGGCTCTCCGCCAGGCTGGAGAAGAGGGTTTCAATCTGTTCATCACCCACGAACCAGCATTCTATGCCAATTACTCAGGCGACCCGGATATAGTTGACCTGGTCGCGGAAAAGAAGAACATCATGGACGACTCTGGCATCGTGTTGCTGCGATGTCACGATACGTGGGACCGAATGCCGGAGGTAGGCATCCCCGACTCCTGGGCGACGTTTCTCGGATTTGAAACGGAGGAACGCCCCATCGAAAGTTTTTACAAGATTTGTCTCGTCGGCGAGCGTACCGTAGAAGAGGTTGCCAGAGCAGTGCGGGAAAAGACGTGTACTTTAGGACAAGATGTCGTGTTGATATTCGGCGACAGGAAGAAGAAGGTGAGTCGCATGGCAGTTGGCACGGGTGCTATCACGCATCTTTTGAGTATGCACAAACTCAACGCAGACATTATCCTCGCCACAGACGATGGTTTCAACTATTGGTCAGGAGGGTTATGGGCAGCCGATGCTGATGTTCCGCTTTTAGTCGTCAATCACGCTACCGCTGAATTACCAGGTATGCAGGCTATGGCGAGTTATTTGGCGGAGAAGTTTCCCGGAACACCAGCTAAATATTTGCAAGTGGCATTTCCCTATTCCGCTGTTTGTTGTTAGCAACGCAGCATTTATTTGCTGAAAGAATCCGGGTGAGAAAGGTCAAATTCCTGGATGTGCTGGCGATGTGATTCAGTGAAACCTTCCCGCCGGATTTGCTCCAACAGGACGTTGAATTCGGGTGTGTATTTGTCGTCAATGGATTTAGAATGTTTGCCTGGGGTTTCTTTGTCAATAACAATTCTTGAGCCATCGGCACGCCCCTCATCGGTGCTGTAGTAAGGTGATAGGACGAGAACGCGTTCACCAAGAAAGAGTGCCTCCTCCAAGTCATGTGTGACGAAGAAAATCGTCATGCGCTCCTTCTCCCAGAGGTGTAGCAGAAACAACTGCATCTCCTCGCGTGTACCCGGGTCAAGCGCGCCGAAGGGTTCATCCATCAGCAGGACTATCGGTTTCATGATGAGAGCTTGAGCAATCGCCACACGCTGCTGCATCCCGCCGGAAAGTTCGTGTGGGTGTTTCTCCGCGTGTTCATCAAGCTTCACGCGGCGGAGGTATTCCATCGCCTCATCTGTGAATTCCGCTCGCATCCTGTGGTATCCGGGATACCACAACCATTTTTTCACTAAGTTAATCTGCTCAAGCTCTAATCCAAACATGACGTTTTCAAGCACTGTGAGATGGGGAAAAAGCGAATACCTCTGAAATACGATTCCTCTGTCTCGGTTCGGCCCGCCTGCTTCCTTACCACCGATGAGGACATGCCCTGAAGTCGGCAGTTCAGCACCCAGTAATAACCGCAGGAGGGTAGATTTTCCACATCCGCTGGGCCCCACAAAACTGACAAACTCTCCAGCTTGCACCTGAAGATTAATATCATTTAGAACTGTCACCATTCCGCTTCCCTTGCGCGGATACTGTTTGTATACGTTGCGCATTTGAACAACATATTCATTTTGCATCTGAGAAACTCCCTATTGATATAACCATCGGTAACGACGTGTCACCCACCAGCGCAATAGAAAATCCACGCTGAAAGCAGCAAGTCCTATCCAGAGAACATAAGGAATGATAATATACATCGCTAAGTAGCGCCGAACAAGGAATATCCGATACCCGAGTCCGGCGGTTGCTGCAATTGCTTCGGCTGCGATGAGAAAAAGCCAGGCGGCTTTCAGATTTAATCGAACGGAATCAAGAGCTTTCGGGAATATCTGAGGCAAAACAACTTTATACGCAACTTCAAAATCAGAAGAGCCCAGAGAGAGGGCTTTGACGAACTGTTCTCGTGGAATCTCTTTTGCTCTGAGGTAGGTATCAAGGGCGATAGTCGGAGTTATTCCTATAAAAATCAGCATAATCTTCGCTTTCTCTTCAACTCCAACCGCTATGAAGAGAATTGGAAGCAACGCAAGCGCAGGTATTTTATCGAAGAACGTTACAAATTTCAGAAACAGAGATTCGAAAAAGGGAAATACACCCATGTGTAACCCAAGAAGAATACCTACGAAAGCAGATAACGACACCCCGATGAAAAATCGCCTCGCACTTGCAAGGGAATCCACCCAGAGTCTGAATTCCCCTCTGTAACGTTGAGCCGCTGTACTCCAAAAACCTTCAGCAAGCTGTACGAAAGTCGGCGCAACCTTGTCATCAGGATTTTCGAGATGTCTCCTGTGAGAAATACCAAAATATAAGACGACTGAAAGTAGAAAGGGTAAT
This sequence comes from uncultured bacterium, assembly GCA_964601015.1. Taxonomy (GTDB): domain Bacteria; phylum Poribacteria; class WGA-4E; order DTYX01; family CAZRLY01; genus CAZRLY01. The sequence goes on along the minus strand of CAZRLY010000223.1, from coordinate 8,476 downwards.
ATTACCAAAAAAAGTTTAATGGGATGTGGAAGCACAGAGTTGATACCGAATACCATATTCATTTTTTGTCCACCTATTGACCAATGAAGAGTAAAGAGTAATAATTTACTCTTTACTCTTTACTCCTTACTAAAGTTTTCCTTGAGCAGCTAAGTCCATGTACTTCTCGGTAAATCGCAGTCTTACTTTCTTCTTATTGCCCTGCATTGTCCCGCTTGGAAATTGGATGCCCACATCATCCTTAGATTTTGCGTTTTCACCCAACAGCCCGTGATTAAAACAGAACGTGCGGACAAAATCCATCCTCTCGATTAGTTTTGGACTCTTTGTGAATTCTACGGCTTTCTTAGCCTCATAGAACATCTTGGTTGTTTTAAGCTGCTGCTTGTATTCGCCTTTGGAACACCCTGCGCGGCCAGCCATTTTAGCGAGCATCTCCTCCCTTTCTGGACTGCGCGCGGACATAATGCTCATAGCTTCGTACCAAGCGCCCGTGAGCGCTTTTCCCAGTTCTGGATGTTTTTCCAACACTTTTGTATTCACAACCATCATGTCGATGATTTCACCTGGAATCTTAGATGAATCAAATATCCTGGTTACACCTGGGGTTTGTTCAATGGTTATAACCATCGGGTTCCAGGTTACCACTGCGTCCCAATTTTTTTGGGAAATGAAAGAGGGTGCTATGTCGCTGTCCATTGTGTTGACGAAGCTGACATCGTTCTCTTTCATCTGGTTCATCTCCAACCCACGCGCGAGCAGATAGTGTGATACTGACAACTCTACAAGATAGATTTTCTTGCCTTTCAAATCTTTGAACTGAATGTTATTTCGGGTCAAAAGCGCGTCGTTTCCATTGGAGAAGTCCCCGATGATGATGGCAGTCGTGTCTATGCCGCTGGCTGCCGGCATGTCTAACGCCTCCATGTTCGTCATCACGCAGGCATCAGCCTGCCCAGCAACATAGGCCTCAATAGAAGGGATGTAATCGGCCATCAAAAGCTTGATTTCTATCCCATACTTATCAGCCCACTTCTTGAGAATGCCTGACTCCTCCATAAAAGGCCAAGGCATCCACCCTACATAGATACTCCACATTACTTTGAATTCCGGTTTTTTCGGTCCGGCGAAAGTGGTGGTTTGTAACATCAACATTGCCACCATGATGGCACAGCCGAAAAAAAACATTGTGCGTTTCATTGTTTTCTCTCCTTTCTTTGATATCGTAGAACGGCGGGAGCGCGAATACGCTCTACGCTTTGCGAACTTTATCCGGCGTCATGGCTGAAGGAGAAAGATTTTTGAGCATCTCTTCAACCCTTCGCACCGACTCAACGGACATCTCCATTGAGGCTACAACATCATCAACGTCAGGAGTTGCTCCACTGATAGCAGCGCGTCCTGAGAGTTTCAACAAGCCGTTTTCGAGTGCGTTTTCGCACTGTTCACAAGATGCCAGCAACTCTTGAGCCAATGTTTCGCATTCGTGATAGGTGTCAATGCGCTCCTGAAGCGCTTGTATTCTCTTCTCCGTTGCCTCTCTCTGACGGCGTTGTTGTTCAACAAGGTTATTTTCAGGGTAACGGCTCAGTGTTTCCTCTAACTGTTGTTTGTCCATCGACAGCTTGGAAATGTCCACGCTTTGCATTGCAGACAACACGCCGGCGACATTATTCAGCGTTTCCATACCCTTATCGAGTGTCGCTTGAGCGTGTTTGCTAAGTTCCGATACCGTAATGGGCTGATTCGACTGTTCTTTTAACATCCCCAGAAACTTATCATACGCGTTCATCAACTCATCGTAAGCTCGCAACGCTTCCGGATATTCTACCAGTTCGGCAAGTTTTTCTCTGATTTGCAAATACGAGGCTCTTTTTGCCCTTTGCTGTTCGGAAAGAAGACGTTCAAAATATCGCTGTACGAACACAGAACCGCGAAGAAAATAATTTATAACCCACGTTGCAACGCCAAGTGTGCTGAAAATGACCGCGGCAATGAAAAATTCGACCGCCAGTGGGCCCAAGAGAAGCATTGCAACTAAGGAAACTCCCCCCAGGGTTGCGGGAATTATCGTGAGCGGGTGCTGAAGCGTTTCGTTTAACACTGCCTTTGTAATTGATTCTTCAGAAAATTCTTCCAGTTTGTCTTCACGCATGTCGTCCAGCACTATCCTTTCTACTAACATCAACTGTCAAGAGAGACGAAGAAAAAAACGATTGACACAAACAACAATTCGGGGTATAATATATACAAATTTGCCTATTTTGTTAAAGGCGCAGTCAATAAGGCGGAATAGTAGCCATGTATATTGGAAAAGTCATCGGAAAAGTAGTATCGGTTGTAAAACACAAGGCCTATGAGAATCGCACGTTGCTAATCGTCGAACAATTGGATACAGAGTGCAACCCTACTGGGAAATCGACCATCGCAGTAGATTACGTGGGCGCAGGCGAAGGAGACATCGTTATCGTCGGCGCAGGGCCTGGAACCGCTGATGAAGTCTTTGGACTTAAATACGCGCCGATGCGGGAATTGATTCAGGGCATCATTGAGCAAGTTGAATTGTGCGAACCCGAAAAACGCCTTACACTTAGCTCTTAACAATTCTGCGGATGTGTGTCTACTCACAATGTCGCCTCCTCCACTATTTGCTCGTCCACTACCTCGGCTTTCTTCATGAAACCCAGCAGCAGGCATATATCGCAGAGATTATTAATTTCTCGGGGAATGCCGTTTGTCGCTGTGAATATCATATCCATCGCTTTATCAGTGAATATTTCTCTCTTTGCTTTGGCAACCTGCAACCTGTATTTTATATATTCTCCGGTTTCCTCGTTGCTCAAGGGATTCAAGTGACATTTCATAGCCAATCGCTGCTTCAGTTGCTGCATACTGTTCAAGCGTTTTCTAAATTCCGAGTGTGCTATCAGGATTAGGGTTATCAAAGATTTTTCGTTGAGTTGAAAGTTGAGCAGAAGCCTAAGTTCTTCCAGCGCGTATTCGTCATTAATAAGATGTGCTTCATCTACGATAATAACAGTGTGTTTATCCGCTTTGAAGTTGTTTAACAGAGTCTCATTGATTGCTTGCAACAGTTCATTTCGCCTGAATCCTATATGTTCAACCCCAAATTCCATCAAAATCTGCTCAAGCAACTCCTCTGGCTCCCTGCTGGGACTCACAATCAATGCCAGTTCATACCTATCCCTGTCCAATTGTTGTATCAGTGCTCTGCTCATCAGCGTCTTCCCACAGCCGTAATCACCGGTCAACAGAGCACCGGTCTTCTCCTCTGTAACCGCGTAAAACAGACGCGTCAAACATGCCTGGCAATTTTGTGTGCGATAATGAAATCTTGGGTTGGGAGTATTTTCAAAAGGCTTCTCTTCTAACCCCCAGTAATCTTCATACATTTAAGATAGCCCCTTCTGACACCAAATTCCTTTTTCCCTGCCATGAGTCTCGGCGTTTTAGTTCTTCGCTGATGTCCGTTAAAACCCGTTGTTTGTCCAGCGTCCATTCAGGAGCGACCAAAATATCTTTTGGCGTTTCTCCGGTCAATCGCTGAATTACCATGTCTGAAGGCAACAACTCAAGAAAATCAGCGGCAATTGACACGTATTCTTCAAAAGTCAACGGCTTATATTCGCCGTTTCTGTACATCTGTTCTAAGGCAGTGCCGCGTACAATATACAAAGAGTGAATCTTTATCCCTTCAAGACACAGAGCCGCCATTACCCTTGCCGTTTCTAACATATCATCTTTATCTTCACCCGGCAATCCCAGAATAACATGCGCGCAAATGTTGATGTTTCTTCCTTTCGTTCTCAGCACAGCATCTATGAATTCAGCTAAACCGTGTGCGCGATTAATCAACTTGAGAGTGCGAAGGTGAACCGATTGGATTCCGTATTCCACCCAAACATGATAGTTTTGAGCGTATCCTTCAATCAAATCCAGGGCAGAATCCGACACACAATCTGGACGAGTGCCTATGGATAACCCGACGACATCTTCAAAATCCAACGCTTCATCGTAGTATTTATTGAGTTCTTCTACCGACGCGTAGGTATTGCTGAAAGCCTGAAAATAAGCGATGAACTTCTTAGCTTTATATCGTTTCCTCACGAAAGCCATTCCCATCTCCATCTGCTTTCGAATCGGTGATGTTGAATTTATCATCGGAGACGCTGAACCTCTGCTATCACAGTAAATGCAGCCACCGTGAGCTATCTTGCCATCTCGATTGGGGCAGGTAAAGCCGGCGTCCAAGCTGATTTTATAAACCCTACAACCGAATCTTTTTCTTAAAAAATCACTTAAAGGATAGTATCTTTTTTTAGGATTCATGAACGTTTAAAAAAATCCTTGCCAATTGAGCTTATAGGCAGTATAATATAGTTGCCATTTCCTGCAGAGGACGCCCTTTCTGGCAAGATTTTACTTACTTACCCACATAGAGGAGAACCAATGCGAATTGGAGTAACTTCGGACATTCATACGGATATAGCCCCAGCCAATCGCTGGATTGTCGAACATTTGGTAAATACTGCCCATGAAGCCTTGCTTGATGTTCTGGTCATTTGCGGCGATGTCTCACCTAATTTGTTGGAGTTATCTCGCGTACTTTTGGCTTTTCAGGAACTGAATTGCAAAAAACTGTTTGTGGCAGGAAACCACGACATCTGGGTTATTGAAAACAATATAACAAGCGAACAAAAATATCAAACTCTAAGTGATATATGTTCAGAATGCGATTTTCATCACCTTGGCAAAGAGGCTATCGTCGTCGGCAAAGTTGGATTTTGCGGTACGATAGGCTGGTATGATTACTCTTTCAAAGTGGAAAAATATGGGTTTTCGGAATCTCAGTATGCCAGAAAGCGACTTTACAATTCTATCTGGAACGATGTAGTTTACGCTAAGTGGAATTGTTCCGATAAAGAACTGGCTCATCGGTTCGAGATGGAACTTCAATCTCAGATTAATTCCATCAAAAACAAAGTATCACACATCGCCGTTGCGACTCATCACCTGCCGTTTCAAGAGAGTGTTGTCTATCGCGGGGAACTGCCCTGGGATTTTTTCAGTGCTTTCATGGGAAGCAAGGGACTGGGAGAAATCTGTGTAAATGAGCCACTCGTCAAATACGCGCTCTTCGGACACTCACATTTTAAGTCGTCACACCAACAAACTATCAATGGTGTTACCGCAATTTGCTCACCAGTGGGATATCTATTTAATAAAACCAAAAAGAGCCTGCCAAAATATGCCAGGGAACACCTCACCGTTTTTGAAGTTTAGACGCAAAGGCTATGGCGATAGCCCCCTTGCCACTACATTATCAACATATCTCCCACAATGGGGAAGAACTCATCAGCCACCTTCTGTAGGTCAACTGATGTATTATGCGGGAAAGCCGTTACTTCGACTCGACAACCTTTCTCTTTTACCATTTCCAACAGTGCGCAAAAGTCTCCGTCTCCGCTGGCTAAGACGACAACGTCCAAATCGTTCAGCATGGAGATAATGTCGATGGCAATGCCCATATCCCAATCGCCTTTTGCAGAGCCATCCATTCGCAATTTCAGATCTTTTGTTTTAATCTGATAGCCATTGTGTTCCAGGAAGTTGATAAACGACGTTTGGTCGACATCCGGCATCTGCACTATGTAAGCTATGGCGGCGACGAGGAGTCGCTGTCCTACCACCATGTCAAGAAGTTTTGTATAATCCAGCCTGGCGTCATATTTATCCTTTGCGGCATAGAACATGTTCTGCACATCCACAAACACACCAACTCTCTGCCGGTCATTGGTATTACGTTGTATTTCCTGGACTGGATTTATTAACTCCTTAATCTTCTGTTGTGCGGTTTCTAACTCCCCTCTGTTCTTTTCCAGGATTCGCCGTAACTCTTCCTTTTCTCGTTCCGCTTTAATTTTGTATGCTTCAAATTGTTCTGCTACCGCTTTAACTTCCACTTCCAGTTGTTTATTGCATTCTTCAATCTTTTCAAGCATCGCTAAATCCTGGTTAAGTTTTTCAATATCATATATCAGTTTTTTATTTTCTCGTTCCAGGTGGTTCTGCTTTACCTCTACTTCCGCTTCCTGCTTGCGCTTTTTCGTTTTCCTTAAACTCAGATTTTCCCCTTCCAAGTTTTTCAATCGTTCCCTGAGTTCTCCTTTTTCGCCGGCAAACTGACTACAAGTTTTTTTCAGGGCATCCAGTTGATTCTGTAGTTTTGCATTCTTTTCATCCAACCGTTTCTCTGTGCGTTCTCTCCGCTCAATATCTTTCAATTTATCCCTTAATTCAAGTTGAAGGTCAACGATTTTTTCCTCCAGAATGGCAATATTCTTATCCTTGACCGAAGTTTCTGGTTCATCATCATCCTCGTCAAACCAGTATTCTAATTTTTCGGCGTCGTTATCTCTTTTCTTTTGAATAAGTTCATAGTAGCCATTGAGTAGTTCGTGTGCATGTTCATTAACCTCGGGGCGCTTGTCTGAAATCAATGCCCAAACTATTTTACCAAATTCTTTATCCTCCACTAATTGGGTGGCATTTGAAAAGAAAACTTTTATTTCATCAATTGTCATATCATTTACACGATTGCTTGCATCCGCAGAGTTTCTTTCCAATCCTTTAATAATTAGTTTAGCAGTATTCTGGTCAGAAAGGAAATCTTCAGCCAGGTCAACGATAAGTTGCCTGGTTGGAACGGAACTGGTACGAATGCCCTCGTAACTGACACCACATTTATTTACAAGCGAAATAATTTCCCCTTCGTTGAGGCAATTTGAGAGAATATAACTTAATTCCTCTTCGTCTATCGAGCCTTCTAATTTATTATATAACATTTGTGACATAACTAACTCCTCTCTGATAGGGGGAAGCTTAGGGTGCTGTTTCCTTAGTTTCCCCCTTCCGAAGCTATTTTGGCGTTAGATTTTGACGATTTTATCTCGTCCTAATTTCACCGATTTGGTGGCATTTCTTGTATCAACTATGAGGCGAGAATGGGCGACAATGTCCTGATAGTCGATACAAGAGTGGTCAGTCATAATGACGACGCAGTCTACCTCTGTCAGCAGTGAATCGGTCAACTCCGAACATCGGTTACTTATCCTACCGTCAACTCGTAGTTCAGGAACATAGGGGTCAAAATATGAAATCTCCCCGCCGAGTTCAGCAAGCATGCCGATGACATCTATCGCAGGAGATTCCCTCGTATCCCCTACATCCCTCTTATATGCAACTCCGATAATCAAAACTTTCGAGCCGTTTACACACTTTTTGTGAGAATTAAGTGCGTCCATTATCCTTTTTAGGACGTATCTGGGCATGGAACTATTTATTTCGCTGGCTAATTCTATGAATCGGGCGTAAAATTCATAAGTTTTCGCCTTCCATGAGAGATAATGTGGGTCAACAGGAATGCAGTGTCCGCCTAACCCCGGACCGGGATAAAACGGCATAAATCCAAAAGGCTTCGTCGCCGCAGCATCAACGATTTCCCACACGTCCAGCCCCATCCTATCGCACATAAGTGCCATCTCATTTACCAAACCGATGTTGACGCTACGAAACGTATTTTCAAGCAGCTTTACCATCTCCGCAGTTCTCGTCGAAGAGACGGACACAACCTTGCCGACAAACTGTTCGTAAAACGTTTTTGCCACCTCAGTGCATGTGCGTGTGATACCGCCTACAATCTTGGGCGTATTCGCCAGCGTATAAACTTCGTTGCCCGGGTCAATTCGTTCAGGCGAAAAAGCAAGGAAGAAATCCTTACCCACCACAAGTCCGGCCTCTGACAGTTTGGGCAGAACTATCTCCTCAGTGGTGCCAGGATACGTCGTGCTTTCAAGAATAATCAATTGTCCCGCTTTTACATACCTGGCTATTGAGTCTACCGCTGCGACTATATAACTCATATCCGGTTCTTTGCTCTTCCTGAGCGGGGTAGGAACGCAGATGTTCACCGTATCTAATTCCAGAAGTGCGCTGTAATCAACTGTGGCTCTCAGTCTGCCCGCTCTGACGAAAGTAGCCATTAGGTCAGAATCAATATCCTCTATGTAGGATATACCGTTGTTGATTGATTCAACTTTCTGGGAATTGACATCTATTCCTATTACCTGAAACCCCGCATTCGCTAAAGTCAAAGCCAAAGGCAACCCCACATATCCCAAACCGATAACGCCCGCGCGTGCGGTTCGCTGCTCAATTTTTTTTCTAATCATGGCAACCTCGCAGTCATTTATTTATGATAACATCAAACGCTCTACTATATCGGATGAAACGAGGTTTTTGTTTACACACGCTTGATTGGTTATCACGATTATCTCATAACCGTTTTTGCTCAACCTGATTATAGCCCGTAGCGAAGCGAAAAAAAAACACTTTCATCTTTTTGCGGCAGGATACCCCTTCTGATTGTTTCAATACTAAGGGGAGGAATGCCGCC
>CAZRLY010000222.1:0-10806 GCA_964601015.1 uncultured bacterium | reverse complement strand
AAAGAGGGCATCCCCCTTTGGAAAAGGGGGGCAGGGGGGATTAGGGAGAAAGGAAACCTGTCTCCCCCAACATAAAGATGAAAGGTTATCAACATGCCAAAATCTATCATTCAAATAAACGAGACATTATGCAAAGGCATGGAGGGATGCAAACTTTGTATTTCCTTTTGCCCGAAGGATGTTCTTGGTGTTTCGGAAACTCTCACAGCCGGCGGCGTTCATCCGGCAACCATTATCAATGAAGAGGATTGTACTCTATGTCGTTTGTGTATGGTATATTGTCCAGATTTGGCAATTGTCGTTGAAGAAGAGTAAGCATCGAAAAAATTGAAGCGGGTAAGCATTTTTGTCGGATTTTTTCAACGGTTTCGTGTCTATTATAGTGAATTCTCTTTCGAGGAGGAAAACGCATTGGAAATCAGCGACAAAGTCAGCGACGAGGGATTGATTCTAAAGGTGCTCTGCGGGCAGACGGAGGCGTTCTCCGAATTGGTCACACGTTACCAGGCTGCGGTGTTCGCTGTGACATTGCAAATGACCAAAAGTTTCGAGGATGCCAAAGATTTAGCTCAAGAAGTCTTTTTGAAGGCGTATCTCCGTGGCAAACTATTATTTGTATTATTCAGGCACTCCAAGGAGTTGGGCAAAATTTGATGTCCATGAGGGTGAAATTATTGAGTTAGACTTTATCAAAAAAGGCAACATTCGCCTGTTTGGAAAAGTCACGGATATCGATGGCAATCCCGTTCCTTCTGTCGGTGTAACAATTATAGGCCAAAAAGACGTTGAACCGCAGATACAAATCAACCAAAATTGTTCCGTTCGTACTGATAAGAATGGATGCTATCAGATGTTGCATCTCCTCCCGGGAAAATACAAGCTGGAATGTCGCACCGTCGGTGTAGAGGCAAATATCAATATCCCAGAAGGACAAATTGAATTAAGGTATGATGTTCGGGCGAGGTAAAAAAAGAGCGGATGGGCAAGGGTTTACTGTTTTTACAGTAGCACATTGAGAAAGGGGTAGGTTAAATGGCTAATGCGGTTATGACAGGAATTCACTTTATGCAGGGAAACGTTGCTTGCGCAGAGGGCGCGCTTGCGGCGGGGTGTCGATTTTTCGCTGGATACCCGATTACACCGGCTACGGAAATTGCTGAACACCTCGCAAAGAGGATGCCTGAAGTGGGCGGCGTATACATTCAGATGGAGGACGAGATTGCCTCGATTGCCGCTGTGGTAGGGGCGTCGTGGACGGGAACAAAAGCTATGACGGCGACATCCGGACCGGGTATCAGTTTGATGCAGGAAAACATCGGCTACGCTATAGGAACGGAAACGCCGTGTGTTATCGTGGATATTCAGCGCGGCGGGCCGAGTACGGGTATCCCCTCTGTTCCATTCCAGGGGGATGTTTTGCAGTCGCGAAGAGGCTCGCATGGAGAATATGAAATTATTGCCCTCGCGCCAGCATCTTCACAGGATATGTTTGATTTGACCATCCAGGCTTTTAATCTCGCGGAGAAATTCAGGACGCCAGTTTACCTCATGGCAGACGCATTTGTGGGGCATACTCGTGAAACAGTCAACATACCTAAGCCAGAAGATATTGTGTACGCTGATAGAAGAATACCCAAATCCGGTGAGCAGAACATCAAAGGTTTTCTCGACGAAAACGTTGCTTCAATGCCCGTATTCGGTAAGGGATTCAAATCGCATGTGACCGGTTCATGTCATAATAGCTACGGACAGAGGAACGTGGTGGACGCCGAAGCACTTGATTATTTTGTTAAACAATTAAACAATAAAATCCGCAAACACATAGATGATATAGTCATCATTGAATCGTTTGAACTCGACGACGCAGATGTCGCAATTGTCGCTTATGGAAGCATTTCGCGGGCGGGGAAAGCGGCGGCTGTGATGGCGCGGGAGGCTGGCTTAAAAGTTGGCGTTTTTCGTCCTGTAACTATTTGGCCCTTCCCAGAAGCACAGTTCGCTGCATTGGCAAAGGAAGTTGAGGCGATTTTAGTGTTGGAGAATAATTTGGGGCAGTTGGTACATTACGTCAAGGCAGCGGCAAATGGACACGCAGACGTTCGTTTTATGCCACCTAACGTACTTGGAACACTCCATCGCCCGAAACAGGTACTGGAAGAGATTAAGAACCTATTGGCCTGATTCCCTCAAAACTTTCTTGAGAATGTCGGGTGGTGTATGCAAGCTGCCAGCCGCCTTTTCGATAGTTTCACGAATTTGCTCTCTCAACTTCTCATCAGGCGGCCAGAGCCAACCTTTCTTTTTGAGCAACTCCTGAATTTGAGGTGGAAAATTGTTTTGGTTTGACATGAGATAACCTCTCCCTATGGCAAATTTGTCACTCAAAAATTGTACTATTTCCTTGCGCGTTAAGCAAGAAAAATCTAAGAAGTTCAGAAATTCCCCACGTTAGTATTTAAGTAGCGGCATGTAACGCAAACTGTTAGTTTGCGCAAAGAAACTTTTCACAATCTAACAGATTGTGTTACATATGGGGAATTTCTGTAAGAAGTTCACGCCTTGTATGCACGTAAAACTGGTACTTTTTGATTCCTGATACGATTTTTTACCTCTCATGGCGAAGACATTAACCATTTTATAGGTTCCCGATTTTACATGCTTCCGCCGCTACGTTGATTTTTGCACTCCGGCGGAACCCTATATTGACCGCTACTTCTTCTGTAGTGCCTTCTGGTACAGTGCCGTCCCGTAGAATTCATACGAGGCAGCCTTATCCGGCACATCTGCCAGATGAACCGTGAACCGAGCAGGCACTCCGTTGTCAGGTAAATAATCCCGGAAGAAATTCCGGTAGCCTTCAGCGTATGCCTTGCGCAGCCGTTCCTGTTCCGCTGCATACCCAATCGGGTCAACCAGCGGGTTAGGGGATTTGGGCTGGCATCCGAAGGCGTGAATCTCAATAAAATCCACGTCCTTCAAGGACTCGCAAATGCCTGCCTCTTGCAGCCACGCCTCCCAGCTTTTGAACACAAGCGGAATCTCTTTCTCAGGCTCCATCGAAACCAATTCCTCCCTGTTCAACACACCCTTTGCTGAGTATCCACCTGTCAGCCCGGCAAAGTATATTTTCAAATCTCCGTCTGGCAACTCCTCGGTTACCAGAGCCGACAGCGTAGGATGTTCGCCGTGGTAGTAATACGTCAACTTCCCACGTTTTTTTACATTGAACGCCATAATCTGTTCCTCCTTTCATGACTGATGTCAGTCTCGTTAAAAGCCTATCCGTAAAGTTCATATCGGGTGAAACCCCGTAGCAAAGCTACGGGCTGGCTTTATCGGAGAACTTCCGCTACGACCGGCAATCCCCATGTAGCGGACTTTCTCTGTCCGTCCACCTGCCGTCAAACCCTACATGGAATTAAGAAACGAACCACTAAACCTATTGTTATCATCCTATTTCACCAACATCATGCGGCGGGTGGCTATGAAGTTGCCTGCTTTGATGGTGTAGAAGTGGATTCCGCTTGAGACTGGCTCGCCTGATTGGTTAAGTCCGTTCCAGTGCGCGGCTCGTGAACTGTTGGTGTAAACGCCTGCGCTTTTTGAACCAAGATTGATGGTTCGGATAAGTTGTCCTTTGATGTTGTAGATGCTGATTGTGACAACATCTGCATCCTGCGCGAGTTGATATGGTATCCAGGTTTCTGGGTTGAAAGGGTTGGGATAGTTTTGGAGTAGGACGTTGTGAACTGGCCTTACTCTCTGTAAAACCAACAGTTTTAGTTGCTCTAACACCCACTTTTGTCCTCTGTTAAGAGACATTTTTTCAAGTTCAGAAATCGCTTCAATTAACATTTCAGATTCAAGTTCGGCATTCAAAACCAGCGCGCTATTCAGAAGGTCAACTGGAAAATTAGTGATGAGTCCGGCTGCGTATTGAAGAATCAAGACTGCGTCAAGAGCGGAGATTGCGCCATCGTTGCTGACATCAGCAAGTTGCTGTAGTTTTGCTGAAAGGGTGATTAATTCAACGATATGCTCAAGTATTAGGAGAGCGTCGTGGGCGGTGATATTGCCATCATTGTTAATGTCGCCAAAATTGGTCTGCGCCAGCATCGGTGCGGAGATGATGCCCAAATGATTGCTCACGATTCGCTCCCCCGTTGCATCCGAAGGGTAGTTGATGATAGTCGGACTACCATCTGCGCTTTCAAAAACCAGTGTGCTGGAGCCTCCGCCATCATGGTTTAGCCCAATATAAACGCCAAATTCGATGAGATATTCGGACATCTCAGGCAACGTCACGCCTTCGCTGAACCATTGTTGCCTACCATCAATGACAACAATAATCAGCTTCTCCCCATCAGCAGATAATCCTGAACTCGTGCGAGGGTGTTGTTTGAACGCGCCTCCGATTGGGTACCATGTAGATGGCTTGACGGGTTGACCGTTTTCAACAAGCATTTTGTTTCCACCTATCGCGTTGTAGACATCGGCAGGGAATGGAGCATGTCCAATGTAAGCCGTTCCCGACCGGGGAGATTTGGGAAGTGTCAAGGCAGGCCAACCGTCATCGGTCGAGTATTGAGCGCCATTCGACACTGCCAAACCCAATACAATGCGCGGTTGGTATTCATAAGGCGAGTCCGAAGCTGACGCTGCGAAGTCACCATTTATGCCAACTTGCAGCCCATAATCTGTCACAAAGGTTGTTGTCCTTCGGGCAAGAACTTCCTCCTGAATATCAGTATCCGGGACATCGTATTTTTGACCGCCTGGTGTGACAAAGAAGTTGATGGCTGGCTCATTTAAGTCCACCTCAAGTACGTTAATATTCAAGGGGTGTGGAATGTTAGTCCTTCGCCACACCCGTTTGATGCCTTGAAACGGATAGCTTACCTCGTCATTGGGCAGCGGCACAATAGCGCTATCGCATGTCTCAGCGTTGTCTGTTTCGTTGTAAACACAACCCTGGCAAGTCACATTGGCCACGGTAAAGGTGAATACGTGTCCACCCCACGCCCGCTGTGAATCCGATGAAATTTCGGCAAGCCCTTGTTCATTAGTATTCCCAGAAACTCCTGTCTGGAAAACCGTTCCGTTTACGTCCCAATCTCCCGTCACGCGGACATCTTCAATCGGAGTGCCGTTTTTATCCAGGATAGTCACTTGCGCTGTGGCTTCCCAGCGATTGGCATTCTGCGATGTGAGTTCGACGGCGATACTTTCCACGTATACCGTTTTATCCTGCCCGGCTGGTTTGCCCATGCCAGCAAGAGGATAGCTAACGACTAAAACGGCTGTCAACGCCAGAATTAAAAGGACTTTCTCCGCGGTCATATTGATTCTCCTTTCAATTCCGCACTCTGCTCGAAGTGAAGCGGATTTTCACTCCGCATTACCTTCCCTTTTTGATGTGCGCCCATTTGGTAGAGACTTTGCGTGTTGCCACTGCATACGGGCGGATTTTTGACCAGGGAGAGGTGAAGGTAAAATCGAAAATCTCTTCTGTCGTCTTTACGGATATGCCCCATTCATGCTGGTTTTCTGTAGCTTTCACCAGCAAGAGATTCCAATGTCCGCCCTTGACTTGAATTTGTCCGTTGTGCGAATCCTGCACCCAATTTGTTCTATTCTTTGCCAGCCGGGCTATCTCTTTGCCATTAACCCAAGCGGCAAATCCCGCGTCACTGCCGAAGAGAAATTCAACCCTCACACTTTGAGCAAACTTGATATAGATTGCTAAGTACGCTACGGAGAAGTCGAAGTTACCCAATGGGTCAAATTCATTGCCGCCGATTTTCAAAATCTGGTATCTTCTCCACTTGTATTTTTCTCCGGACAGTTCAATTTCATCTCCCTCAGACGGGCGAATCTTGGTCTCACCACCGTAATCAGCTAACCAATCCACGTTGGTTGAGATGGCGGCCGGTCCAGCGTTGGCAATTGGACCAAGAAGTATCCATTGCATGATGTAGCTGTTTGCTTTTATCACTTCGGCAGGTGATACTGTTGTAGCGAAGAATAATATTAACATCAATGAAATTGTATTGGAATTTTTCATCTCTATTTTGGGGAAGACAAGCCAAAGGAATTGAAGATTGTTTGTCTCTCCAATAGTCAACAGTCTCCCCGATAAAGCCCGACGACTTCGTCTTACGGAGCTACGCACCTCCAATCCCTGTCTCGTTTTCCCGTTTTCCCGTTTTCTCGTTTTCTTTTTTAGTTAGACATGCTTATGCTAACCAAATGAGTTGACGCTAATGATGTTTGATTCATGCAAGCGTAATCTATTTGCATCCTTTTGAAGCTCAAGCCCATCCCCACACTCCAAGCTAAGTTCGCTTTTCCCTGAATTTCAGCGCGCAAGCCAGCCCTTAATGCTATGTAACGATAAGGCTTAATTTCGCAACCTGCGGAAATTGTACGATAGTGCGATGATAAGAGATTATCTAAGCCAACTCCAACCGATAGTTTTCCTGTATTAAATGCCGCCGCCATTTTGATATTTTGCGGCAGTGTTTCTTTATCGCCGTCCACCGCAAGGTAGCTTATTATATGTTGCAACATTGCGCCGAAATAAAATCGCCTGACAGGGTTTGCCAGTAAACCGACATCCAGGCTGAAACCTGAACTGTCTGCGATGTGCCCTGAACGCAGATACTGAACGCTCCCACCAAGGTGAAATTTGTTACGCAACGAATTACCGTAGGAGAGTGTGAGAACGCTTTCGGATTGGACGGAATGTTCGATTAAGTTGCCATTTGCGTCGGTGATGGGGATGTCACTTGCTCTCAGATGGGTTATGCCGATTCCAAAAGCACCGATGTCCGTTGGTTTCGCAAAACCGAGCGAACTCATGGACAACCCATCCACATTGTATAAATTGGCGTACATGCTGGTGAATAGGGATTTTTTCAACTGCGACATTCCCGCCGGATTCCACCAGATGGCATTGGCGTCATCCGCAATCGCCACATAAGCACCGTTCAACCCGATTGGTCGAGCGCCTGATACGGTTTGCGCAAAGGCACCCGGCACTTTTGCGGAAGCCTGCACACCGAGCGCTAATGTTGCAACTAAGGCTGATAAAGTTATAAAGAGCGTTAGTTTATAGTTCATTTTCTATTCTCCGACTACCTCTTGATTTACTAACGGTGACATGATATAATATGGTTCATGAAAAGAGAGGTGCCAAAATGGCTGAGATAACTTCAAATCTAAGTTATGTCGTTGACGAATCAGGAACACACACGCATGTGATTATACCGGTTGAACTGTTTGAGCAACTTACCCGGGAACAACCTTCTTCGGAAGATGTTTTTGTTGACATCAATGAAGCAGAGCATTGGCTCTCGACGGGGCTCCCTGAAACGCTTGACCTAACCGAAGATACCATTTACAATGTCAAGGGATGTAAAAGCAATGCTCCAACGGATTTATCAGAGCGTCTGGATGATTACCTCTATGGTGAACGAATTGGAGTTTCACTGACTGCACCAGCTTTGTCGTAATGCAGAGGCTTCAATGATAATTACTATCCTTTTGGGGAAGCAATTCGATAGCATCCATTGCTGCAACTAAGGCTGATAAAGTTATAAAGATTATTACTTGGTTACGGTTTGTAATACTTTAGAAACTCTTTTTTGGACAACGTCTCGCGTAAATCTGCCACCCAAATCTCTGCATCACCGGGAATCTCAATGATAAACTTCTCCTCTGGAATGTCGTGATTCAGACGGAAGTTTTTAATTTCATACTGTTGTCTTTCAACCAGATGTTCCTGTCCTTTTTCATCAATGAAGACTGCTTCCCTGATACCTTGTTTCGGAAACCATGCTTCTCCGTATTTTTGGTAAAATACCAACTTGCGTACGAGCGCGGGGGTTCCTTTTTTCCTAACCTCCCAGATTGGTGAATCGTTTTTACTCACATAGTGATACTCGTATTTCAAAAACCGAAATCCACGGTCTGGAGCAATCCAAATCCTTCTCTTTCCATCTGGGGTTTCAAGGCGATAACATTCAATTTTTCTAACCTTTTCCTTCTGCTTTATCTCGAATTTCTTCTTCTTTAAATATTCATAAACAGTGCCTTTTGACCTCCATGGTATCTTTAGCACTACCTTTCTTGGATCCCGGTCTATGTAAGAAATACTGTGTTTGGTACTGTACGTATAGCGACTAATCTTACCACCGTGATAGACAACAGTCCACTCACCTTTCTCGTCGTTGACCACGGTAAGCTTACTAGAATGCATATTACCTACGTGTTCCGGGATATCCATCCGTGTTTTGCCTTGATAAAAGGTAAGATGGTATGTATAAGTCTCGTCACGCATTTCAGGCATCTTGCCCTTTGGAATTTTAGTGCCTCCCAGAATGACAGTGTAAATGTGTTTGTAAGTCACATCTCCTTCTCCTGATTTAATGAGAGAATCATAATACTGTATGCCGCTCAAGATCTTTTCAATATCTAAATCTAAGGAATCCTCCTCTGAGGAAAAATCAGACAACGCCAATGGAACGTTTGACCTTTCGGCAGTTGCGAAGTAAATCCCACCGATTAACGGGAATACAACAAAGAAGTAGACGAGCCAAAATCTGGTTTTCATGGATAGCATCTCCTTTCAAGAAGATAATTTATGGGAACGGAAATATCTCCTCGCCAATAGAAAACTTAGGCTCATGTCAAAAATAAGTGCAAGGTAGCCACCATAAACCGAGTTTCTCTGAGAAACTCGGTTTATTTGCACGATTTCTTAACATGAGCTAAAACTTTTTGATACTACTTGACATAATCTTTTTCAAGAAAAGAGATTTATGGTGAAGAAGTTAGTTCTTCGCAGTAGGTATCACACCGCTACCAATTCGCATGGGCAATGGTTTATATAATTCATGTATCCACCCACCTTCAGCCAGGGGGCTATTAGCCCGGAAACTATCCGCATCTATCACAAGCGAGTATCTTATATACCGACAAGTATCGGCAAAATTTTCTTCCCACAGTCGCTTTATCTCATTCCACGTTTCTGTACGCCATTTTGCAACTTCCGGAATCGCTCCCATTCCATCTGTGCTTATCAAATCTTTATAAAGGGAAACGGCCTTCGTCAGATTGGTATAAATTTTCTCCTCAAGGACAGGAATTTGTGCTTCAATTTCTGCCTTAGTCAATCCGAAAAAACGCTCTTCTTGTTGCGGTTCAGAAATAGTCTCCTCAGAAATAGTTTCCTCATTGACCTCGACTTTGTCTAATTCAGTTGAACTTTCCTCTTCTGGTGAATCAAGCCACGTAAGAGTTTCTTCAATTTGTCTGTCTAAGTCTTGCTCATCCTGGATAATCTTCTCACTCTTGTTCGGACGAGAGTTCATTTTTGAAACTGTACCTCGCCTAACCTCAGACCGGGCTGCTTGTTGTTGAGTTGCCACTTTGGGTGTTTTGACATCAGGCTGATGCGTCACGGCTTGAAATCCAATACATCCTGCCACCAAAAGGCCGATAACACCAACCGTTACTTTTGCCATTGTTCCTATCTTCATTGCCAAAATACCTCCTGAAATGATTGTTTTGAGAGGAAGCATTTTTGGCAAACCGAAGATTGCGTTCAACAAATCCTTCACATTAGCAGCGAGCTTTTTCCGAGCGCGGTAGAGCCGACTCATTGACGCTTCAACGGAAATGCCGAATCGTTCGCTGATTTCGGCGTGGTTCAAGCCGTCTATGTGCGCCCGAACCACATCCCTATCCTTTGGCGGAAGGGCTTCAACCGCCTCCATGATGGAATCTACCAACTCCTGCTTGAGAACATGCTCGTCGGGAGCTATCTGGTGAGAGATATAACCCTTGACCAGGGCCCTTTCGTGAGCAGTTTGTACGCTTGCCAAATGAAGCGGAATCATCTCAGGGTTCCTTCGCCGCACGTAATTTTTGCAACGATTCTGCGCTATCTTTTGGAGCCATGCGAAGAATTTATCTGGCTTTTTGAGTTGGTTGAGCTTCAAATAGGCCTGGACAAACGTTTCCTGGGCTACCTCTTCGGCGTCTTGCGGATTCCTGAGAATGGAGAAGCAGATAGAGTAAATTTGCTGATAATATCTGCGGAAAAGTTGTCCGTAAGCCTCGTCTTTGCCCTTTTGAATTTGTTGTATCAATTGTTCATCGGTTGCCATCGTTTACTTCCTCCTGTCATTATATAGACACAAAATCAGGAAGAATCTGGCAAAGTTTTTTATTTTTCTATCTTATGGTTTAAAACCAACAGTACCTTAGACATCGCAGAGACATTATTTTCGTCCAAAATAGATGTAGCGATAATTTTATAGATGTACATACCAAAGGAGACAAGATTTCCGTGTTCATCCCTTCCCTCCCAAGTATCCTCTTGAGTCCCAGAAGTTTTAGCGGCGTCCTTTGTGACGGTGCGGATGAACGTTCCTGCCGTGTTAAAAATTTTTATGGTGACGTGCGAGTCGTGAGATAACGTATATTTGAATGTAGTTCCGTTGTTCGGCGCAAAAGGATTTGGATAGTTTATCACGTTGGATATTTGCATTTTAGCGTCTTTGTTTGGCGGTATTCCTTGAGCCAGCCTGAACACGCCGCCGGAGGTGCCGGCATAAATGACGTTGGCGTTTACTGGATGGATTGAGAGATTATTTACGATGACATTTGGGAATCCATCGCCAATAGGCTGAAACTTCGGTCCCAGTAGAAGCCAGCTTTTGCCGCTATCTACGCTCTTGTATATTTTGCATTCTCCGCTAATCGGAGTTCTTGTGCCGAGGTATAGTGTTTCCGCTCTGG
>CAZRLY010000221.1:0-10851 GCA_964601015.1 uncultured bacterium | reverse complement strand
GTTCCATGCTCCACGCAGATAAAAGTGTAATCCCTTTTTTAGAACTTACTTAAGATGTTGCTTTTTTATCATTTAACATATATAATTTATCCAACTTGTGAATGTTTAAGGGGGAATTGTACTCCCACCGAACTATTTCGAAGGAAAATTTATGACCGACTTTAAACCGTCGACCGTTGCTATTACGGGCGGTTCAGCCTCAGGGAAAACGACATTTGCACAGGCGTTGGTCGAAGGACTTGCCGACTTTTCATCAGTAATCCTCCATCCTGACTGGTTAAAAATTGACTAAAATGACTAAATTGTGTATTGGGCAACAAGATGTCGTAATGTAAAAAACGACTTTTTTAGGTAGTTTTGAAAAATAAACTTGCGCTTTTTGGGGGGACGCAGAGAACGCAAAGGAACCTTTGCGTTCTCTGCTTCTTTGCGACCTTTGCGTCCAAAGGTGGCTAATTATAAAGTCATTTCATAAACTTTAATATTGAAAATTACCTAACGATATAGGCTTTCTGAACTGCAACGAGCAGCCGAAAAGAGCGATTTATCGCCATTTTTCTACTACAACATGTTTCTGCCTAATACAAAAATGACTAAATTGACTAAATTTGAGCGATTTTGGAGGGGATTTCAAAGGAGAGGGCAATACCTTCTCCTCTCCACCCAAATCGCTACAGTCTCAGGTTTTACCTTCGTGATAATTTATTAGTAACTTATTAAGGAGAAACATTCATGCAAATCCTATTTCCATTGGAATCTTTTATGTCTACTACTCCAGCTAAAACATTCACAAAGCCCTTTGGAGAATTGAAAGGACTTTGGGGAAAATACGAGGTTGTCGAAGGCAAAAATAAAAAACCGAATTTGACGCATGTTATATTAAGCTTGCCTGCCGTTGAAACGGTCGATTGCAAAGAATCGATATGGTTTCAGCTTGAAGCTTTCTCAGGAGATAAGAGGCTTTACGCTCTTGCTCTGCTCGTCTCTTCTCTTGATTTCCTGCGCCCCGGTGGAGTAGATGTGCACGTCTATCGTTACCTTCTGTTTCCCGCAACAGGCAACCCGCTTGAGTTTGCATCAAGTTCTACGGGCGAAGCAATCCTACCGCCATTCGATTTTTTCAAAAACCTTCTGCCTCACGCTAAGGACACCGACGAGTCGGAGAGGCCGCTTTTCGCCGAAGGAACATATTTGGGACGCTCACTCCGCCTTCGCAAGAAGGGGATAGATGCGAACTTATTGCCAACGAAAGATGCTCGCCGTCTTGAGCTTGAGGATGACATGCTCATCAGCACGGGCAGGAACTTCAAGGATGCTGAAGGGAAAAGGTTATATCTTCCAGGTCAACCGCCGCCACCCGGCGAGCCAGATTACACTTACGTGACTTTCACGGAGGATGACTATCGCCAGATGATAGAAGATGCGGGTATGAATCTCTTTACCGTTGCCTCTTCTCAACTCCCTTATGTGGTGGAGCAACCGGTTTTCTTCATCCTGCGAGAGGGGTTCGATAAATCTTTTGACCTGTTGTATCGAAGTAACTTTCTGGGCTCAGTCCAATTCATGGACGAACCAGCGTGGTTAGTGATGGCACACGATGAAGTCACCGACGCTAAAACGCCACAGGAAGCAACTTCCCGGCTCATTGAGATTGTCAAAGAGCGTTCTGCGGGGGACGGCTCCTATGGCATGCGTAACCTGATGAAACGCCTGCAAGACGCCGGTTACGATTTCGGCGAGGTCAAGATATTGCAGCCTGACTTTCCGGTATGGGAGACGGTTACCAGCGCCGCATGGTATGAACTACAGGCTGGAGTTTTTGGATACGTCTTCGAGGGGCGGTATCGGCCCAAACAATTCGCCAATTTGGTGAAACGCAAACTTGACGTCGATTTCCCTGATGATGTAGAGTCGTGTTTGCAGTTCCATTACGCTTTCTACCGAGGAGCCGCCAGGCATTTTGGCGGCAAGTGGGGCGTGGCTATTTACGGTCAAATGGCGCTTGACGCTGCTGATAGGGCTTTCCCCCTCGCTTATGAGGAGGGAGCGACATATTTTTGGTTCTGGACTTCTGACCACTCTCACCACGTACCGTTTATCGAGCAACTCTCCTTTACTCGAAAGTTCAGAGATTACATCGAAGCTCACCCACGAACAGCAACACCGGATGAACTGACAGCCAATGCTAAAGTCGCCATCGCTCTCCCGTGGGGGTATCTTTTCGACGACGCTACCTTAAATTTTGGGATGATGTGGAAGAGCCCTCACATGAAGTTGGAAGACGATAATGGATACGGCGTGAACTACAAAGAAGTGCTTAAGAAGGCGATGCGGAAGGCGGTGAAACTGCTGAAAGGGAAAACTCGTTTCGATGTCCTGTTCCTCCGAGAAGGAGAAAAGGTGGAAGGATATGACAACGTTTACCGGGTATTGGAGACTGGCGATGTGGAGCATGAGCGATTTTAGCCGGTGAAAAAACTTAAAATTATAATCAAACCAACATGCCTTTAACCCTGATGTAGACGGTGAAAGAAGGCATTAGAATCGATGTCGTTCTGTTGGTTTCAGATGATTAAAATGAAAAACGAAATTTAGAGAAAAGCAAAAGCACCACATGATAATGCGTTCACCCGCGACTCGTTGGCAGGATGCCTCTCCTATAACACCCAGATACCTATAGAAAACCAAATGATAGTAATTGCCGTCTCATAGCAAAGAGTAAAATTATTACCCCTTACTCATTACTCACTCGCAAATTCACAAATCTGTTGCGCTTGATATAACAACTTACTTTTTTTGTCTTGACATTCACCAACGGTATGTGGTATAATTAAGCGATTTTAAAAGAGCCCGCACCTTTTGCCTTCTAAGCTGAAAGAAATCCAAAATTGGAAGAAAAAGGAAGAAACTTCCCCCCATCTCCTTTTCTCCGCACCCAAAGGGAAAAGCCGCTTTGCCATTGGTACTCGTTCCCTTTCCCCTTAAAAATTTAGACAACAATTTGTTATAAAGGTGGAAAACATGGTAAATTTGGAAAATATTAGTGATATTATAGTTTTTTTCATTGTTGCAACATTGGTTGTTGTAGCCCCAGTTCTCTTTCATGATAACGTTTATGCCTACCACGCGCCGCCCATGGACACAGGACATGACGCAACCGGACCAGGCGGGCCAGGCGGCTCTGGGCCTGGCGGCGGAGGTAGTGGAGGTGACCCGGTCCATTTGTTAGATGGTAACTACTACGTCAGCAATCAGGACATTTTCGTTCCTGGGCAGGGGTTGTCCATTGAAATTACAAGGATTTACCACAGCCGGGATATGTACAATGGCCCGTTTGGGTTTGGCTGGCATTTGAGCTATCCATTGCAGTTGATAGAAACAACTGACCACTTGAATACATATCTGATAATCAGGGGGCTGGATGGAATCAGGTTGAAATATACCGATAACGGTGACGGCACTTATATACCCCCTGTAGACAATTATGATGTTATGTCTAAAACAGCGGATGGCTACGTCTGGACGTTACAAAACGGCAGAATCGAATATAACTACGGAACTTTGGGCAACCTCGTATCAATAGTTGACCACAATGATAATCAAATTACCTTCGCTTATGATGCAGGCAGCAAACTATCTAGTATCACCGGCCCGGCTGGCAGAGAACTTACCTTCAGTTACGGCGCTAATAACAAGGTTCATACCATAATTGACCCGGCTGGCAGGATTTTCACTTATAATTACGATGCCAACGACAACCTCACTAAAGCAATCAATCCTGCGGGGTATGTTGTGGCTTACGAATATGACGCGGAACACAATCTGCTCTCAATCACCAATCCCAAAGGAGCAGCCTACATCGTCAACACCTATGACGACGAGGATAGAATCAGCACCAGCACTGCCTACGGCGCTACTTATGTTTTCTCCTACGATGGCAACACTACCACAATGATTGACCCAAATGGCGCTGCCATTGTATATGAACTGACTGAACACGGAAACATCACTCGCACAGAAATTGACCCATCTGGATTGGATTACGAGAACTCCAAAACCTACGATGCCAATGAAAACATCACCAGCGAAACGGACGCCAACGGTAATGTGATAAACTATACATACGACTCCCTCGGCAATACTGCTTCCGTAATTGACCCGGCGGGAAATACCGCAGATTTTGCTTATACTTCTAACCGTCTCACCGCTTTTACCGATAGAAGGGATAATACTGCTTCCCTCAACTATGATGCGAACGGCAATTTCACCGGCTTAGAGGACGCGGAGGAAAACGTTACCACGCTGGAATATGACGATAACGGCAATGTGGCCGGGTTAGTTACCCCAGAGGGACATCGGTTCAGCTTCGCTTACGACGAATACGGCAATCGCACCACTATAATTGACCCGGAGGGTAATACCCGCAGCCGTGCCTACGATATATTAGGGCGCGCAACCACAGAGACGAATGGTAATGGACAACCCACCGCCATCACTTACAACCCTGCTGACCAAATCACAGAGATAAATTATCCAGATGGCGGTTCAATATCGCTATTGTATGGGCTGGATGTGTTCCCTGATACTGTCAATTCGCTTTCCAGCGGCAATATAGATTACGGTTATGATGGATACGGGAAGGTAACCAGCATTACCAATCAGGTTAGCGTCGTCAGACAATACAATTACGATGACGCCGCAAATTTGGTCAGCTTGGTAGATGGGAATGGACATACTTACACCTACGACTACGATGATGTGGGCAGGCTTATAAGCGAGACTTACCCGGACGACGCTGTGAAAAGTTGGGCTTATGACGCCGTAGGTAATCTGACATCGCAAACTGAAGCCAACGGCAACTCCACAACCTATGTTTATGGCGTACTCAATCGAATAAGTCAAGTAAACCTCTCCGATGGTACGACAATCTCATATAATTATGATGAGGAAGACAATCGCACAAACATGGTAGATACCACAGGCACTACCTCGTATGCTTGGGATAGCACGAACAGACTTACTCAGGTAACTTATCCGGGGGATAAGTCTTTTATGTATGCTTATGACAGAAACGGCAACTTAGAGTCAGTAATTGACCCGGAGGGTGGCGTGACTAACTGCGTCTACAATACTGCTGATGGATGTACCTCCATTACCAACCCCTTCGCCAAAACCACTACCTTTGAATATGATGGAGCAGGAAATGTAACGCGTGTCGTCAACTCAAATGGCTCAGTAAGCACATATACTTATAATTCCATCAATCTGCCTACGAACATCACCCACAGAAAATCCGATAGTAGCATCATTGAAAGCTACGATTGTGAATACGATGCCGCAGGAAACTGTACTCAAGTAACGGAATCAGATGGCGATGTCACTATTTTCACTTACGATGAAGCAGGGCATTTGTTAAGCGAATCCAAGAACACAGACGCTGGCGTCACCATATACTCCAGAGCATATACTTACGATGGAAATAATAATCTCACCAGCATCACTCATCCGGGCGGCAACATTATGAACCTCCACTACAACAACGTCAACAATCTCACTCACACAGACGACGGCACGGATACCGTCGCTACTTATACATACGATGCTGATGGAAACCGATTGAGCAAAACCGACGCGGAAGGCGTTACTTCTTACGTTTACAACGGAAGAAAAAGACTCGCCAACGTTACCCTTCCGACTGGCGCGACAAAGTCCTTTACCTACGACGGCGATGCTGTCCTGGTTTCTACAAACGATAATGGTACAATCCGAAACTATCTGAACGACATCAACTACGGCAAAGTATTACCTATCCCTGTCATCGTAACTGATGAAGCAGGAGCGATGGTAGCATACTATACTTTCTGTCACGAAGGTGGACTTTGCGCAATGCACCGGGATGGTATAGAATACTGCTTTCATCCCGACCAATTCGGGAACGTTCGATTGATAACCGACGAAGATGAACAGGTTGTCGCTACCTACGATTACGATTCTATCGGCAATATCATCTCGCAGACCGGCGCAATCCAAACTGATTATACCTGGAGCGGTAAGAAAGGCGTTAGATATGACGCTACGATAGGGTTGTACTGGACAGGGATGAAACACTATGCCCCAAATACCTCAACGCAACTGGTAATTGACCCATTTCTTCCGTTCCCAGAAGCCTTTGAATCCACGCGGTGGGGCGTACAGGTGAATTACCTCAACGGTACTCTGAAGTATCCACGGTAAAAATCAGACCGGTTAGGAGAAAGATAAAAGAAAACGGGCGCATCTGCTCGCAACAGCAGTGACAATAGCATCTCGTTATTTTGACAGGGATTTTCTTTGGAAGTTTTTCAGCGAGGAGGTGGAACAGATGCGAAGTGTACCATTTATACAGGAGTGGATAGAACAGGGCGTTCAAGAAGGACGGCAAAAGGGACAAAAAGAAGGACTTCAGCAAGGACTTCAAAAAGGACTTCAAGAAGGACTTCAAGAAGGCTACACCAAAGCATATAAGGAAATCATACTTTCAACCCTGGAAAATAAGTTTGGAATTGTCAAACCAGCTTTGTTGGATGAACTTGATGAAATTAAAAGGGCAGAAAGTCTGAAAATGCTCCTGAATAGAACAAAAGAAGTTCAAACGCAAGAAGACTTCCTTGCACTCATTAAGCTCGCGGTGGGAGAATAATTAGAAAAGGAGAAACCACTACTTGAGGGCATTAGATGCACATCCACAACTTGAATCGAATCCGCAACAGTCACGCGTTTCATTTGGCGATGCCATCATTGACATGGAACCCCTGAGTACACCAGAAGCTTATGCCGCTTCGCTTTCCGGTCCAATTTTTATGTCATGGAATGTTACGAACAAATGCAATCTGAGATGTCGTCATTGTTATAACTATAGCGGCGAGATTGAACCTGAAAAAAATGACCTAAAATTAACCCGAAAAATCATTCAGGAGATAAAAGAGATAAAGCCGTTTAACGTGTGTTTATGTGGCGGAGAGCCGTTGCTGAAGGATGAACTTCTTACGATAACAGAAGAACTGGCGGATTTTGGGATATTAGTTAGCATGGTATCAAACGGTACGCTGTTGACGAAACAGAAAGCGCGTGATTTGAAGCAAGCTGGGCTATCTTACGGACAAGTCAGTATAGACGGTGTTTGCCCCGAAACCCATCAACGACTCCGCGGCACGGATTGCTGGGCTCAAGCCATCAAAGCCACCGAGCATTTGTTAGAAGAGGGTATTTGTACATTAGTGGCATACTGCCCAACAAAATTCAATATCGACGAAGTCCCTGATATGATAGAACTTTCCGTATCCATCGGAATAACCTCACTCAGATTTATGCCCATGTTACCGTTGGGGCGTACGCTAAAAAATGCGGAGGATATTCTACCTTCTGACGAAGACTATTTACGATTGCAAATGATGATAAGAAAGGCGCGCCAAAAACTCGGAAACAGATTATTCATAGAATGGGGTGACCCGGTCGAACACATATATCTGTTTTCGTCGAATGACGCCAATACCTGCACGACAGACATCCGCTCAGACGGTTCGCTGATTATTTCACCCTATTTACCGTTTGTCTTCGGAAATCTCCAGAAACATACTTTCCGAGAATACTGGGACGCAGGATTCAAGGACGCCTGGAGATTGCCCTGGGTAGCACCTGTAGTCAATAACATTGTCACCCTGGAAGACATAGGTAAACAGGAACCTCTTCCCTGGGTTGGAGATGACATCTACGTTGACTTAGTCGAATGGGCTAAAGAACATGACACCGATTCTAAAGAGGACAATGAAAGATTTTTACTTTCGGGAAGAACATGATGGCATCTCATCAATTGCTTCACATAGTGGGATAGCACCCGAAAGTCTTTATTTTTTAAACCGCACAGCAACGGAAATACTAAAAGCATCTGACGGCACTCTTTCAGCAGAGGATATGGCTGCGGAACTTAAGCAACTGTACCCTATGGAAAAATACGATGAACTCCTGAAAGATGTCAAAGATACTCTTTATTTCCTGGGGGACTTAGGAGTTATGGAACTTCAAGGAGACGACAGAGCAGAAACTACCGGTTTAAACTTGCGATTGGCGGAGGATAAAGATGTCCGGGCTATAGCAAAATGCGTAGGAGAGTGGGCGGAAGATGATATATACTTCTATGCGCCGCCCAGCGATTTAGAAGCCCTCTACTCACCCCGCGTTATCCGCTCAAGAATGGTTCATTTTCAGGAGGTATTCTTCCTGATGGAAAATGATGGCAAAATCGTTGGGCTGATAAGTTTATATTTGCCTGTGACGCCGGTTGCAGCATCCGTCATCGGTATATTGGGTATGAACGCAGAAGGGAAACAACTAAACGCCATTGACGAAATTTTTGCCTTCATCGTAGAACGCATGGAACCATTGGAACTTTTAAAATTGAGATGCCATCTCATATCAGGCTTCGGTAACGAGTTTCTGTCTGAATTTATTGAATCTCACGTTTTTTTTCTGGAGGCGACTCTTAAAGATGAATTCGGAAAAGGGGTTGATTTGGAGATGTGGACATATCGCCCGGATTAATGGAATTACACGGATTAAAGAAATCCGCCTATAGCTAAGGAGGGACACAAATGCGAGGTTATAGCACGTATGAAAAACCAAAGATTATTGAAATGAACGAGAGTCCACAGGTAGGTTCTGTATGGTTGGCCGTATTTGTCGCTGTTGGTGTTTGGCTACTTGCCGTTGTCGCTGTGGTAGCTAATCTTGCTGTAAGCGCCAACGCCTTCGCCGGAGCAGGAGGAGGGGGAAAAGGCAGTTTTTCTGGGAGAATGGGAGACATTATCAGCGGCAGAGACCGGGATAGACGAATGAGACGGATGGGAATAAATTTTTAAGCAACGGTGAGATGGGAGGTGTAGGTATACTCTTCCCACCTCCGAAAGGGGGGAACTGTAAATGAGTGATATGACAAGAAGAGAGTTCATTAAGAAGGCAGCGACAGGTGCTGCATCTATCACCATACTTGGCGGATTGGGCAAATCCATCTTAGCGGCTGAAGATACTACATTGCCGTGGGTGATGGGGAATAAATATAACTATAGATTTACAGTAAATGATAAATTTGCCGGCACGTCCAGTTTCGTCATAACCAAAAGTACCCTTATGAAAAAGCGGATATACCTTATCCAATCTGACTTTTTCTTAGAGCCTGTCGTGATGGGGCAAAAGCGAAGGACAGTTGTCTCTTCAAGCAAACTATATACAGAGTTGAGCGGCAAGCCAATCCTATATCAGTTTGAAGCAAACGTCAATAAGCAGAAGCAGCTTTTAGAATGCAGATATAAACGCGATAAGATTTTTTACAAGGCTCGCATAGGAAAAACTAATCTGGCAAAAAACATCCCCATATCGGAGGATATGCTAAATATCGACAACAATATGATAGGGCAGTGGGCTTTTGCCATAGGAATGATGGATAAGGAAACGCTAAAGAAAAAAACTACGCTACATGCTTTTGTTCCCCAAGCTCTTTGCATGGCAACGCTTGTTGTGGAATACAAGAAAGAAGTGCCGTTCCGTATCGGTTCAAGGGGATACAACTGTTCAATGTACGACATCCATCCGATAGGTGAATCCTGCTTGGTGAACGATGAGGGAAAATTGGTCGCTATTCAGAAGCCTGCCCAGAATCTGACGATTACACTTGACGCATAAAACTCGGAGAGGGGAGTCCGCTATCAAATCAACGTCTATACTGCTAATAATATGTCTGAGCTTGCTAACGATAGGTTGTGGCAAACCCGCAAAGCAGGTTGCAGTTTACACCAGTCTTGACCAAATCTATTCTGAGCCTATCTTAAATGAATTTGAAAAGATAACCGGTATCACAGTTAAGGCGGTTTATGACACTGAAGCGACAAAGACGACGGGTTTGGTAAACAGGCTGATTGCTGAGAAAAATAACCCACAAGCGGATGTTTTCTGGAACAACGAGATAGCGCGAACGATAGTTTTGAAAAATAAGGGGCTTCTCGCGCCTTATGTGTCGTCGTCAGCGGAGGATATTCCTGAACAATTCAAGGACTCTGAGGGGTATTGGGTGGGTTTCGCCGCTCGCGCTCGCGTTATTATTTTTAATACCGATTTGGTGAATGAGGCGGACGCTCCCCTGTCGATTTTCGACCTGACGAAAGATGAATGGCGCGGAGTGGTAGCGATTGCCAACCCCCTATTCGGCACTACAGCAACACACGCGGCGGCGTTGTTTGAATTGTTAGGAGAAGAGAAGGCAAAGAAATATTTTACAGATTTGAAAGACAATAAAGTCGTTATTGTCGATGGTAACTCCATCGTGCGCGACCAGGTTGCTGATGGTGAATTGAAAGTCGGATTGACCGATACGGATGATGCCAATTCCGCCATAGAGGATGGAAAACCCGTAAAAATAATCTATCCTGACCAGGATGGAATTGGCACGTTGGTTATTCCCAATACAGTTTCTTTGGTTGCCGGCTGCCGCCACCCGGAAGAGGGGAAAAAACTCATCGACTATCTTCTAAGCCCAGGGGTAGAGGAAAAACTTGCCAACTGCCGGTCAGTACAGATGCCATTGCATCCTGGCGTGAAAGCACCGAAGAAAGTACCAGCGGCAAACAGCATCATAACAATGGGGAGAGCAGGAAGCCCCCTTGACTTCGAGAAGGTTGCTGATAGGATAGAAGAAACAGCCAGATATTTGCAGAAAGAGTTCATAAAGTGATTAGGTAATTGTGGAGTGCAAAAATCAACGTAGCGGCAGACCGGTGTGTCTGCCTTTTGCAAAGAGAAGTTGAAGCAGGCGCAAGGGCTAAG
>CAZRLY010000220.1:0-10858 GCA_964601015.1 uncultured bacterium | reverse complement strand
CGAGCCGGCGGTTCCAGACGATTTACGGGCCTTTGGCGAATCTGTAAAACACCAATGCGAATACATCGCTGGACTGGCTGAAAAACTTACACAGGCAGGTTGGAACAATGCTGGTACGCTGTATTCAGTTGAATTTTACAAGATGACAACGCCAGAACAGGCAAAAGAAGAACTTATAAGATTGGAGTATCCTGAACTTGCAGAAGCACTTCAGACAGACGATTTTGAGGAGGAAGGTTTTTTTGAAATTGAGGGCGCTGATGGGCCAAAAGAGTTTGCGTGCTGTGCTACATCAGACATGAACTGGGATTTTGATGGATGATTCCGCAAAAATTGGTTACATATTCTAAAGGTAGGAGCGAAGCAAAGGTATGTGCTTCGCTCCTACGGGCTCAAACGGCGCGAGCGTTCCTGTAAACCTGATATGCGGTAAATCGCAATCGCACGCATACGCCCATTTTGAGAAACTGTCACCGATGTCTTAGCAGAACAAAATCCTCGACTATGCAGAAGTTCAAAAAACTCTGAAGCGTTGAGGCGATTCGGCTCAGAAATAATAGCTTCGCCAGAATACAGGAGATGTTTCTCTAAAATATCAATGATTGGCTTCCAGCTTTCCCTTTCGTAGATGACATCAGAAGCGAGGATGTATTTGAATTTTCGCTCGCTTAGATTTGGGTGTCGCCAATCCACATTGCGAAACTCAACGTTTTTACAGCCGTTTACCATCGCGTTGTAATGCGCAAATAAAAGGGCATCGTCTTCGTAATCTGTCGACAGGACTTTCGCCCCTTTTTGGGCGGCTACAATTCCGACCAAACCCAAGCCACAACCCAGTTCCAAAACCTTTTCACCTTGCATATCCACATTTTCCCAGATGTAACGCGATAAGGCGATGGCAGACTCCCAAAGTTCAGCCCAATAGGGAATAGACGATGTCAACGCTGTTTCTACGAGCATCTCATCAAGCAATTTGTCAGCATCTTTAACCATCGCAATGGTGACGTTTTGTGAGCCGATGGATAAAATCTCACTTTTAATGTCGTATCTGTTTTTTATTTTCTTGAGGAGGTATGTCAATGGATGCAAAACTAAAAAAGATTCAAATTGACCCAGTAAAACTAAACGCTGATGGGGAAATTCAAAAGTCAGAAATGGCGACGATTACGCTGGAAGTTCCCCTTGATACAATATCCCAGAAAGAGGAGATAGTGGATTTGCTGGATGTTCTCAGCAAAGAGTGGGTAAAAGTGAGCATAACATCGCAACAGATTTCCCTGAGTAAATTGTCAGAGGCGATGGAAGAAAGCTCTTTGGCGACAAAATAAAGTGAGTAAAAACTAAAGAGTAATGAGTAAAATTATTACTCTTTAGTTCCTCAACATCCCCTACCGAGATAAAATCGTCCCCCAATCGCCCACGCAAAAAGGTATTCCCTTCAAAGCCGCTATTCCATTAAGATTATTTTTCGTAAGGCTGTTTTCAGCTTGCCAATTTTTGCCCCCATCTTTTGTATGCAAAATCACACCGTCTTCACCGATAATCCAGCCGATATTCGGATTCAAAAACAGTCCCCCATACAGGTTGACTTCTGTGTTATTATGCTGCTTTTGCCAGGTTTTTCCGGAGTCGGTTGTGCGGAGGATTATCCCTTTATCTCCCACCGTCCAACCAGCGTTTTCATTGAGAAAAATTACCTTATTAAGATTATCTCGCGCCGGGTTGTTAATAAAAGTCCAGGTTTTCCCTCCGTCTACGGTTTTAATCATCCTGCCGGCTTCTCCGACAATCCATCCCTTTTGGGCGTTGATAAAATAAACGCTAAGTAATCTTCCTGTTCCACCGATTGTCTGGTGTCCCCAGGTTCCGCCGCCATCTGTCGTGTAAGCAAGCGTCGCTCTACTTCCCACAGCCCAACCCTTTTTAGCGTCAACGAAAAATACACCGTGTAAATCGGTGGTGCCGGCAGCCTGCGGTACCCAAAATTCACCAGCATCAGCAGTATGCAAAACAGCGCCACTGGCTCCCACTGCCCAGCCGGTTTGCGCATCTACAAAATATACATCGCTTAGGGAACTAAAGGAGTTGCTTTCCTGTCTTTTCCATGTTTTTCCGGTGTCGCTGGTATGTAAGATAAGCCCGTTTCCGCCGACAGTCCAGCCTTTACCATCTTTGACAAAGCAAACCGCCTTCAAAGCATCTCCACTTGATTGTTGTTGCCAATTTCGCCCGCCATCTTTTGTGTGAAATATTGTCCCCTGAGTACCTACCGTCCAACCGATTTTGGGCGAAACAAAATTTACCCCGTATAGCCATGCTGTGTTGTCAATTACTTGAGATGTCCAAAAAGCACCTCCGTTGCGAGTGTGAATGACTGAACTATTCGCAGGGAAATTGGCAAACCCCGGTTTGTACCCTACAGCCCAGCCCTCCGTGTTGCTTATAAAATCAATATCGAACAACCCATCATTGGTAGAACTTATCTGCACATTCCAGTTTTTCCCGCCGTTTTTAGTATGTAGTATGCTGCCGCCGCTCCCCACAATCCAACCCAACTTTTCATCAGCAAAATACATGCTGTAGTATTTGTCAATCCCCCAACTCAGTTCTGAGTCCTGCGGTTTCCAGCTTTTACCGCCATTAGTTGTATGCAGGATAGTGCTATCGTCGCCGGCAGCCCAACCCGTTTTCGCATCCTTGGCGAAAAATATCGCCCGCAGACTGCTATTGGTGCCGCTGGGTAGCCGAAGTCCCTGACTTCGGAACCATTTTTTTCCGCCATCTGTTGTGTAGATGATTGTGAAAAACCGCTTCGCCTCTCCACTTCGTTTCGAGAAAGCCCGCTTCGCCTCTCCACTTCGTTCCGAGCCATTGCCCCCGGATACCCAACCTCTATTTCGGTTGATAAAATGCACAGCATAGAGATTTTCTGGCGTTCCGCTTCTTTGAGCCGCCCAGGTTTTTCCGCCGTTTGAACTATACAAAATCGTACCCGCGTCGCCCACAATCCACGCTCTGTCGGAAAGAACGCAAATGCGATTCAGATTATTTTTTGTACCACTTTTCTGGGCATACCACGTTTTGCCGCCATCGGTTGTGTGAGCAATGACGCCCTTTTTGCCTATTGCCCAACCCTCATTGGCGTTGATAAATTGAACGTCCCGATAATCGGTTTTCCAATCGGCCAACTGAATAATCTTCCATTCAGCTTGAATATTGTATTCTGAAAACAAAAAAATATTTAAAGTGAGTAGTATCACAAAAATTGTTCTTTTAGACATGAGTTATCCTTCTTTCGTCACGCCTGCTTTCATCTGAATGACATTAGTTTAACACGTTCTTATTACTTTGTCAACGAAAAAGCTAATAACTTTATTTCGGGGCTTTGAGCATTTTTGTTCGGAAGGGGGGGCATTCTATATTTTGCGGCTAAAAAACCGAGTTTTGCGGAAAAACTCGGTTTCTATTACCCTAATTTTCTTTGGTGGATTGGTAGATTAATATTTAAGGGATAGTCTTACAAAGGGACCACGGGCCCAGTATTTGCTTTCTGGGAAATCTTTGTCTTTGTCGCTTGTGCCGAGGAAGTTGTAACCGATGGCTATGCGTAGGTTGGGGATGAACCAGAGGCCAAGTTCAGTGGAGGCACCGTGTTCAAATTCTTTTATGGCGTGTTGATAGAGCAAGCGGTATTCACCGGCTATATCTATGTAGTTGTTCAGTTCCAGCCGGAGCCTGCTTATGTAAAGGTTAGTCGTTGAGGTGGTTTGTAGGGGTTCCATTGTATCCGGGTCAAAGTTCTCCGGGTCAAAGTCCTCTTCCCGACGCCATTTTATAGCATATTTGCCGTATAGTTCAATGTGGCGAATTGGCTGGAGTATTAGGTCAGTTGAGCCGATGACAACAAGCGATTTGTTGGCGAGAAACGGCTCCATGTTGGAACCTGTTGGGGCATTGTCATTGTATTTGACATCTACTTTTGCCAGTGCGTTTATTATGTTGGTGTTTTCTGGGCGCAGTGCTATACCGGCGATGGTATGGTTTTTGATGAACTGGGGTTCGTCCGGTCTTTTGCGCCAGATTTCTCTGTAGAATCGGTTTTTTCCGATGAAGCTGAATCCGCTTTTGATTTTGAAGTCTATTCCTACTTCAGCCAAGTCATTTATGGAGTCTGGAGTTTTTCGTATTTCGTATTTGCCTGTGGTTTTGGCGGGTATATCCACGGGGAGATATTCGGCAGAGAGGGATAGTGCGTCAAAATCTCCGGCGGCGTCTAAGTCATCTATGAACCGCCTTCGTTCTGCGGCGATGTTGACTGCGATGTCGGGGGTTAGGCGGAGGCGGTTGCGCAAACCGATGGATGCTTGATTGGTTTCTCCAGCGATTGCGCCGCCGATACGGTATTCGCTAAAAGCTGTCAAATTACCCATCAATGTTGACCTAACTCCAACTACAGTGGAGTTGTTGTCGAAGTCGAATGGTTTATCATCGGGAATTTTATGGTTAGCGTAGGTTGTGATTTTGTTGCTGATTTTATAGGACAGTCCGACGTTTGTTGCATCTGGTTTGTAGTTGACCAATTGGTCATCTTTCATGAAATTTTGGTCTCTTTGAATCTGCGCTGCCAGTTTATCAGGGATTAATTCCAGGTCAAATCCAGCTACGCCCAGCAGTGATTCTGTCTCTCTTTTCGCCTTGTCCTCTTTCAACAACAGATGTTCAGCGCCGAGTCGCGCTGTGATGCGTCCCAGTTTGTGTTGATACCAACCGGAGGTTGATATTGTATCCAGATATAAGCCTGTCGTCAGAATGTTTTGCTTACTCCGATAGTGTTCGGTATGAAACTCGCCGCCCTTGCCCACGGTAAGGTCAAGGCTCGCGCCGTATTTTTTAGTTCCTGCTTCTGTTAGCAAAGTTGACGGGTTATGAAAATCTTTCCCAATGTCTCGGTAGTATGCTTCTAAGGAGAGGGCATCTATCGGACGGCTGTTGAATTCTATCTTCCAGCCTTCGCAATCTTTGCCTTTCTTATCTTGGTATTCGCTCCGGGCAAACTCTCCGTAGAGCGTATTTTTATTGTCTATGGTTCCTAATTTGCCGTGAAAAGCTGTTAGTTGGAACATCCCGAAAGAATCGGCGTCTTTGTCGAAGCCTTCCTTGATGAGCGTACCTCCCACCATTGCGGCGAGGCGTGAATTCTCATCCTCGCCTTTGATTTCGCCGTGCAGGGCGGTGACGTAATCTTTTTTTACAGGTTCGACGGATTCGTAGATGACAACTATGTAGACGGGGTTGTAATTTCCATCGCGGCTTGGAACGGGTTGTTTAAACAATACGGTTCCCTGTTCGTAGTCGATGTCATAATCAATGTATCGGTGTTTTGGTTCTATTCTGATGATGTTTTCCGAGTGGAATCGGTCGCGGATTTCAATTTGCACCTTTTCGCTGAGTTGTACCACTGGAGCTTTTTCAAGATAGTAAAAGCCTGATGTGCCTTCACCGGGGAGTTCCTGTCTTACAATCCCCTGCTCTGTCCATGCGCCTATTCCCACTAATTTGACGTTGCGTTCGTTGATGTGTACTTTTGCCCCCGTTAAGGAGCGTTTGTAAGCCGCGAACTCACT
The DNA here is from genome assembly GCA_964601015.1 of uncultured bacterium. Classification (GTDB taxonomy): domain Bacteria; phylum Poribacteria; class WGA-4E; order DTYX01; family CAZRLY01; genus CAZRLY01. The sequence continues at coordinate 5,234 of CAZRLY010000220.1, read as the reverse complement.
ATCCGATAAGTCAGTGGTGTTGTAGTCTCCGAATAACCCGTAAGACCTAGCCTTTTCTAATTTGAGATAACCTTTTGCGCTGGATTGCGCTTCGTAGAAGAGCGAGCTTGAATCGCCATAGATGGAGTAGAGCTTGTCGGGTTCCAGTTGTCGGAATATCCTCTCGCGTTCAACTGAGCCATAAGGTTTTCTTTCGGAATCGTAAGCACCAGTAAGAAGGAATCTGTCGGAAATCGGTCCTTTTAAAAATATCGCTGTCCGCTTGTCATAAAATAGGTCAGAATCTTCGACTAATCTGTTTCCAAGGTTCTCAAATTTGTGTGCGTCATCCTTAATTTCAAAATTCGTTAGCTTACCTGTGGCTAAGGCGGCTATAAGCCAGGAAGACGGAAGGAGAGGGATATATCGCACTTTGATTTTTGCTCTGATGTCGTTGTACGATGCGATAAGCTCAGTTTCGCCGATTTGAAGGCTTGGCCCAAGTATGGCGGTTGCTTTTCCGTTCTTTACTGGAAGTTGTATGCCGGGTACTCCCGGCTGCGCGTCTAAACTGGGCGACTGCGCGGGGACTATCCTACTTTTAGGTTGCGCTTCTTCGGTTGACCACGCTGGGTCAATTCTACTGCGGGATGGCATGAGCTTGCCGGTGCCCGGGTCAATTGTTACAAAGTAGATGCCGTCTTGAACATTTTCTCCCGACTCATCTGTAAGGGTGACGGTAATATTTGATGTACTGATACCATCCGCCCGCACGTTTTTGGGTTCTGCGGAAATGGTGATATTTTTTGGGGGGCCGACTATGTATACATTTCGAGTTACTTCGGCACCGTCGTAAGTTCCACCCATAACTTTGACGGTTATTCGATTCGGACCGGGTTGGAGTTTAACGTCTATAAAACTCCAAACACCGATAACCGATGGCGCAGTTAAACCATAAGCGATGGCGGCATTTGGGTCAATAGCCACTTTAGGGAATCGAGCAGGATTAACGGTTTTTTCCCGTTTGATGAACTGCCCATTTATAGATAACTGTATGGTAACGTTGCGTTCCGCTACGGCAGTAATGGTAATTCCGCGCCTGTAAAAACGTTGACCTTCTTGGGGCGTCAATAGCATTAATCCATCAGCAGGCGGCTCTCCTTGAGAAAATACATAAGATGCCTGAAATAGGAGTAGTAATATGATTAGTATTTTGAACGTATTTGAAGTGTTCATGTTCTTCGGTTCCTTTGTCGAGATTGATACATTAAATCGCCGCAAAAGACAGAGGATTCATAAAAGAAGATTTCATCGTTAATGAGTGGAAAAATTGCGTCTTTATCACCGGGCTAAAGACATCAGCTAAAGCAACGGTGTTAGTTATGTTTAAAGATTTAAATCTCCCCCAACACCCCAAACCCCCAATACCCCATAACCTGCTTTTCCCCAAAGCAGTTGTCTCAAATGTAAAGTTTATTTTTGAAAACTACCTAACCAAACCAGCACTTATACTTTAGTTTGCTTCTTTAGATAGGCAACAAGGGTTATATTCCCATTTCTATTAAGTTGATGCCTATGGTAACCTCAAAGGTACTCACCGTTGCGTAATTATTCTACTTCGTAAGCGACAATCGCACGCTGTTTGAAGCGCGGGTCCTCTTTCGGCACGACAACTACTTGTGCGTTATGCCATCCGGGACGCATATTTTGGGGGATAGTATAGCCGACTGACCAATGGAATCGTTTGTCCCGCTTGAGGTGCAGCGTCTTCTTGGTGTCCCGGAATGTGACGTATACGGTTGTTGCGTCTATCAAGAGGGTTACTTTGAGTTGTGTTTTGACGCCTCTTTTGGCTGTCTTGGGTACGAATTCCGCGTAGACATTCGGGATGGTGTTGTCTACCATTACAGTTCTGCGGAGGTACCATTCGCGTCCGGTTTGGTCGGTTATCCAGAAGGTGAATGGATACGGCCCCTCTGGTGAGTCAAACGGTACTGTAAACTCCTCCTGCCAACTGCCATTCGCTTTCTTTTTCAGTTGTATTTTCCTGCCGTCGGGGTGTTCAGCTATGACGTTTAGCAGAATGTCTGGCGATGTGACGGTGATTTTTGGGTCACCTGCTGGTATCCGGTCTGGCTTAAAGTCTATTTTCACATTGGGCGGTTGAGCTGGATTTGCGATGATAGGAAGCGCAACCCTTACAGGGAGCAGTCCAAAGGGTGCGGCTGTCACTCTTGAGGCACCCGTATCCATTGGGATTGCAATAGGTTGTTCGATTTCGGGTATAATCTGCGGAACCTGGCGTAGGACAAGAGTTGGTTGTTCGATTTCGGGAAAGGGGATGTGTACTTCCGCAACTAATGCCTTGGGTTGTTCGACAATGGGCGTTATGTCCGGAACCTGTTTCATTTCAACATGCTTAGACATGGATAGTGCCTTGAGTACGAAATCTATTTTGGCGGTTCCGTTCTCCGGCACGTTTACGAACTGTCCCCGTTTTGGCTCACCATTGAGGAGGTTTGTTCCCTGTAAAGCGGCATAGCGGGTAGTATGCACAACTACCTCGTGTCCTTCTATGCTGCTCTTGTCTATCTTGATGACGTGATAGCCGGGTTCTACCTGGGTGGTGTGATATTTGCCTTTTTCGTCGGTTGTGATAATCGTTCCGTCTTCGGTATACAACCTGGCGTTTGGGAAGCCTCTCTCTTCGCCGTCCTGGAATTTGTTGTGGTTTTCGTCAACGAATACCTTACCTATAATCTGACCGAGTTTATTGAACATGCCGCGTCTTACACGAATTTGCCATTTGGCTTCGGCTGATTTGACTTCTGCGCCCTGTTTGAGGAGGACACCGTTGCTCTCCATAGTACCCTGGGCAAAGCAGGTATTTTCAAGTCCGAAAGTTCTGTCGCTGACGGTGGGTTCCAGCGTTGCTCGGAAAATCAATCTAACTTTGTCTTTCGGATTGAGATTACCTATCTCCCACGTCAGTTTTTGGTGTGGCCCCTGTTTAATTTCCCCCAATGCTGTAGGTTGGTGCGAGTCCGGTTTTTGTTGGGGAGTGCCGGTTTGCGTGTTGTATACCTCTTCTTCTTTTGGGTCAGAAACTTTCTTGCCTTCGATTCTGCTCGTACCTTCGATGTATTTAAGCCCGGGCGGCAGGAAGTTCACAATTATCACATCTTTGATTGTGGTATCCACGCTGGTATTTTCAACGTCAATGACGAAGGCAATCGGGTCACCAATTTCCAAGACGCGTTTGTTGCCCGCTAAAGCTATTTTCAAGAAATCTGGGATAGCGTATATAATTTCTTCATCCCTGGCAGGCGGCGAGTCGCCTTGTTTAGCGATGACGACGTTTTTAATCTGGTGTACCTTAGTAGCGTCAATGTCGTCTTTTATTCTGGCTTCATACTGGAATTCTTGCGATTCCTTACCTACTTCGAGCTTGCCAACGTCGAAGGTTATCTTGCCATCCTTGTATTCGCCCGCTTTTCCGATAAAATCTACGAACTCCAATTCCGGCGGCAGTGTATCTTCGATTTTGACGTCTGTAAAGTCTATGTTCCCACTGTTGCTACAGGTTATGGTGTAGGTAATTATGTCCCCGAGCCTTGCTTCTGTGGGTTCAGCCTTCTTGTCCACCTGTAAATTCTGTTGTATGTTTACCGGGGTTTCTACGCTCGATAATTCTATCACAGGCGAGCAAAATAGACTATGCGAGGCCTCCATAGTAGCAATGTTAATAATAGTTTTAGAAGCTAACAGCGATTCAGTCGGTTCGTTTATGACTTTGACTACCAATTCAACGCTTCCACTATCACCGGGTGATAAGGCTCCAAGCGACCAAGTTACAACATTTTCATCATCCACGGTTCCGTCGTTGCCAACGCTTACTAAGACAGTGTTCTCTGGAACTTTATCCTTGATAAAAGCTTTTTCAAATTTAGTGTCGCCGCTGTTCGCATAGGTTATGGTATAGTTTATTTCCTCGTTGGGTGCCACAGGTTCAGGTGCCGATGGCACAGCAGTTGTTACAATATCAAGGCCGGATTCGACAACGGTTGTTCTGGCAGTGCTGGTTGCTTCGTCAACCTGGTCACTCGCGAAACGCGCTATGCCTTCTATGATAGTTCCGGGCGGAACATCAGGATTAATGCATACCACTAATTTGAGCACACCGCTATCGTCGCAGTCCAAAGTTCCCAGGTCCCAGGTTGCCTCTCTGGTTTCTTCTGAATAATGTCCGGTTATATTCCCAGAAGTTCTGACGTAGGTTGTATGCTCTGAGATTTTAATGCGGAGTATCGCATTAGTCATTTTGGCAACCTGGTTTAAGTAGGTAACAGTATATTCAAGTTGTGCGCCGGGCGGTGCGAATTCAAGAGTTACAACCGGGCTAAAGTCTATGTGAATGGTGATAGGCACCGAGTCGGTAACAGGTGAGACGAAGTCGCCTGTGAGAACTGCGGTGGGAATAGCTATATCTGACCAAGCTCCACCAACCTGACATGGTGCTAATACCTTTACCTTATAAGTAACTTTATTCGCCTGAAGAGCCCGAAAAGCCTTGTTTCTCCGCCCCGCTACGGACGGGGGAGCGGGTGTTATGGACGGTGGTAAGTCTCCAAGGCGGAATACTACGACGCGTCGGTCAGCGATATACTCACCGCCCTCCGCCCATTCAAGCGCTTTTGGAACTTCAGATTCTACCACCACGTTGGTCAAAGGGAGGCAGCCTCTGTTGCCATATTCGAGTGCGAAGTCGATTATATCACCTACAGTAACGTCATTCTTGTCGGCTGACATTTTGAGGAACAATCCGTTTATGGGGAGTTCAATAGTAGATCCAGCCTGGGAAACATCGTTGTGTTTGACGACAACTGTGTTATTTATTGTTCCACATTCGAAGCCCTCGTTTAAACGCAGGGTAATTGTAACTGATTTTTCTTCGTTAGCTCCCAGCGAGCCGATATTCCATACCACTTGTCCTCCTATCATGTTTCCGCCATCGGAGATATTAATGACGCTCATTCCGTCTGGCAGATTATCTATTATCTCAACATCGTCAGCAGCAATAGTGCTCGGATTCTTGACAGTAAGCGTGTAAGTGATTTCCCCTCCGATTGCGATAAAATCTTTATCCGCGGATTTTATAATGTTGAGCCGGTTGACCTCAGTTTTCACCGTATTGGAGGACATCATATCAGCAGGATTGCTCAATAGACTCATGTACGCTTGATTCTCTACGGTAT
>CAZRLY010000219.1:0-10871 GCA_964601015.1 uncultured bacterium | reverse complement strand
CCCTGTTCTTGACAGACTTCCCGTAGTTCTTTTGAAATGCTCTGTAGCTAAGTTTTTCCGTTTTGACATGCTTCCCTTGCCTTAGAATGCGGTTAGCAAGATTACCATGTAGTGTTTTGCGATGGGCAGCGAGTTTTCTTTGGAGTTCAGCGAGTTTGCGTTTCGTTTTCTTGTATCTAGTTGAAGAGTGCCTTGTCTTTTTACCGCGCTTGATTGTTCCGTCGGGGTTGTAATTTTGTGGGTTGTTTGCTCTACGTTGTCGGTCTAATTTTCGTTGTAATTGTCTGATTTCCTTCTGTTTATTTTTGAGTTCATTGCAGAAACGTTCAATAGTGGCATTGTCATCAGAAACAATCGCGATTGTTGAGGGTCCGATGTCAACCCCTACGATGTTATCAGCGGGTTTGTTCTTGTCCTTAACAAGCGGTTTGCCTTCAAGAACAAGCTGGACAAAGAATCGAGTCTTACCATTGAATACGCGCTTGATGATTCGACAATATTTGACAGGATGGGATAAACCATGAGTTACAACCTCATCATTGACATCAATGACACATTTGAGTTTAAGTCCTTTCCAGAGAACGTGGCCTGTTTTTGAAATGTATCGGATACCTGTTTTGTTGGTTTTGCCTTCAACTGATTTGAGTTGAGAAAAGCCTTTGAACCTTACTCTTTTAGCTTTTCCGAATGCAACGCGCTGTACTGCTTTGAATGCTCTGGTCGCTATTTTTTGCGCTGTGGTGGAATCAAGATGATTACCTATCCAAGAATTTCTGATTTTGGTTGCGTAAGCATGTAGGTCATATTCGCTAAAGCCAAACCTGGTATTAAGCGTCTTAAATGCCTCGGTTCGCCCTTTATTTGGTTTGCCATCTATAGTTTTCGGCATTCTTTTGGTGTGTTGGAATTCCTTGCTTTTGCGCAATAATTCAAGACGGCGTTTAGCTTCATCAAGGCAAGCGTTGTAGAGTTGGCGAGCGGCTTCAAATCTGGCGTTAAGTACAGTTTCCTCGTGTGGTGATGAAACTATCGCAAGTTCTAATATGAATGTTGGTGTTTTTGATTTGCCCATATTGTTTTCATACAGTATATCATAAACGGAGCAGGACTTATTCCCTGCTCCGTTGTGGGCTACTCTCGTTACTATTGGTTATCCTTCAAGGCATTACGGAGAATTTCTACGATAAAGGCTGAGTAGCTTTTATCTTGGAGTTCGGCCTTATTTTTGATTTTCTCCCATAAAGAAAGTGGGATTTGAATAGCAAATCTATGATATTGTCCTTTTTTGCTTTGGCGAGCTTTCATTGTGACATAATTGTGACATATTGTTGTTATTATTGTCAAGCAAAAAGTGAAAAAATTATTAAAAATTTGAGTAAAAACAATGCGCCGTTTCATCACCACGCTTGAAAGCGGGTGCTTTCACGGCGCACTAAGGTTGCAAAAAGTAAAAAGTAATAATTTTATTTAGTGGGTGTTAAAAAAGTCGATTTTTACCCACATTTTGTAGGCGATTAAGATTCGACCCACAATATGTGGTAATTTTTGGACTTTTTTAACACTTACATTTAGGTAGTTTTCAATATTAAACTTTACAAAAGACGAAGGCTTTGCCTGCACTTTTTGCCGCATCCACAGAGGAGTCGTGGGAGAATTGTAGAATGGCAGAAGAATCAGGACATTTCTTAATGGACACATGGCGTTACAATAAGGAAACGGGATGGTGGATTATTGATTGTGGGCAAGCGCAAAGTTCCGTAGAAGAGAGCTGCAACTGGCATTTAGAACAGGTTAAAAATTTTTTCAAATCATTTCTTATAGAAATTGACCTTTGTCTGCCGAGGAAATATAGCATCGACTTTTATGGTGACAAGATAAACAGTTCCGAAGCCGCTCCTTATGGAAAAGAGATAGGATTGCTGGAAGCGTTGAAAACGCAAATTGCAAGTGCGGATAAACACATATACCAGGTATGGATTGATTTGGACATCAATGGCTATGTAAAAAGCAAAACGGGTCAAATTATTAAAACTGTGATTCCTCAAGCCGCTTCTTTTAGAACTACCTTCAATCTGGGGGACGATGCTTTTCTAACCTTTGACTTACATATTGAGTTATTCTACCCAACCATCATAATTGACTTGGAAAAAGAGATTGATAATACGGAACTGTTTTACCTGAATGCGCTACGTTTGAGAAAAGCTTTGAGGAATTGGGAGCAAAATGTGGGTGAACCAATTGTCGAATGGCAATATCCAGAGGATTTTCAGTTTCGATATGGTTTTATATCTCATAAAAATTACACGACGCATTAGAATCAGCATGACATCGGGGTATCTTCGCCAAAGGGGTTGTCACTACAGCGAAAACTTATATTACCACTGTTATGAAATACTTGGTCTAATTGACAGAGTAGTGCTCTGTTGATTTAGTTTTGAACGAGCCCCGCTGGATTTAGCAATCCAGCAGGAGCGGCGGTAGACAGATGCTCTGAGTGGATTGCTAAATCCACGATATGTTATTCATAATTAAGTCAACAAAGCAGTAGTGCTCTGTCAATTTTGGTTTGATGGGTTACGCAATCGTAGGTAGGGTATGTACGCAGTACTACCCGACTAACATTCGTTGCGCCAATTGTCGGGTAGGTTTTCACCATACCCTACCTACTATAACCTATCAATGCAATCTTGACAGAGCAGTAGTATCGGGCTAAAAAACAGCACAGGAGTCTTTGATGAACCATAAGCCGAAATCCAATGTTTGCGAAGTACACATCAACAACAACTCAACATCTATAGATGACATTGATGAACCTTTACTGCGGGTGCGTGAACTAAAAACCTATTTCCGTACCTCCGAAGGGTTGGCGAAGGCGGTGGACGACGTTTCCTTCGAGATTCAGCGGGGTGAGATTTTTGCTCTGGTAGGAGAATCTGGTTGCGGCAAGAGTATGACCGCGTTGTCGATTATTCAACTTGTTCCTCAACCCGCAGGATTCATTTCGGGTGGGGAAATTTACTATAAGGGTAGTGAGCTTACAAGCCTCTCCGAGTGGGGGAAACGCCAGATACGGGGAAATGAAATTTCCATGATTTTTCAGGAGCCGATGACTTCCCTCAATCCCGTATTCAAAGTCGGAGAGCAAATCGTCGAAGCCATCAAACTTCATCAAGGACTTTCCGGCGCTCAAGCAAGACAGCAAGCCGTAGAAATGCTGGAACGCGTTGGGATACCAGAACCCAAGAGCCGCTTCCATGAATATCCTCATCAGCTTTCGGGTGGGATGAAACAGCGGGTGATGATAGCTATTGCCCTGTCCTGCCAGCCGGGACTGTTAATAGCGGATGAACCCACCACAGCCTTAGACGTGACGATTCAGGCGGAGATTTTGGAACTCATCCGCCAACTCCAGCGAGAATTTGATACTGCTGTGCTGCTGATTACTCATGACTTGGGCGTAGTTGCGGAAATGGCAAACCGCATTGCTGTCATGTACGCTGGAAAGATTGTCGAACTCGCCGAACGACAGTCTCTCTTCCAGCATCCCCGTCATCCCTATACGGTCAAACTCATCGAATCCCTGCCGTCTCGCCAGAAGCGCGGATATTCGCTTATGACAATTGAGGGACGCGTACCCAAAGCTACTCACTATCCAGAAGGCTGCCGTTTCGCCGCCCGGTGTCATCGGGTGATGCAAGGGTGCAGCGACATTTTACCTCGTCTCCTGGAGATAGAGCCAAACCATCAGGTAGCCTGTCATTTGTACGACGAAGCTTGTGTTGCCAAAGTGAAAAGTGTTGAGGTTCGTGAATCAATTCGCAAGCAGGAACCGCCCTCCTCCCAGGAAACACCGCTTATCGAAATACGCGGGCTGCGTGTTTATTTTCCCATAAAAAAAGGTTTACTCAAAAAAACTGTCGGTTACGTCAAAGCCGTAGATGGCGTTGACCTTGTAATTAAAAAAGGACAGATATTTGCCTTAGTTGGCGAATCAGGATGTGGAAAAACTACATTCGGCAGAGGACTCCTTCAACTCGTTAAACCGATAGAAGGAGAAGTCCAATATGACGGTGTTGACTTGACACAACTCAGCAGAAACGAACTTCATCCCTATCGCCGCAGACTCCAGATTATCTTTCAAGCTCCATATTCTTCCCTCAATCCGCGCATGATGGTGGGAAACATCATTCAGGAGGGAATGGCTGCGCATGGCGTCGGAGCAAATCAAACGGAACAAAAAGAACGCATCCAAACACTGATGCAACAAGTGGGTTTAGCCCCGGACATGATTCATCGGTATCCCCATGAATTTTCAGGCGGTCAACGCCAGCGAATTGGGATTGCTCGTTGTTTGGCGGTAAATCCTGAGTTTTTGGTATGCGATGAAGCTACCAGTTCCCTTGATGTATCGGTACAAGCGCAGATTTTAAATTTGCTCGAACAGTTGCAAAAGGAATACGACTTGACCTATTTGTTCATCACCCACAACCTGTCCCTCGTAGAATACCTCGCTGATGAGGTAGCGGTTATGTACTTAGGGCGCATCGTAGAGCGAGGAAGAACCGAAGAGATTTTTGATACCCCCAAACATCCCTATACGCGTGTTCTCCTCTCCGCCATCCCCCAAATTGACCCGCGGACGGGCAGAAAAACGATTCGTTTATCCGGGGATGTTCCTTCCCCAATTAACCCACCGACTGGCTGTCATTTTCATCCACGATGCCCAGAAGCGTCGCCTCACTGCAAGGACATCTATCCAGACGAAATAGCCATTACACCTACCCATCTGTGCCGGTGCTTATAGCGGCTTAGAAAGTCTCATTTGAAACTACAAACGGTATTACGCATTGACCATTTACTTACTTACCTACCAGCCACCTGCGAAACCACTCCACAGCAGCTTTGCGCATCTGTGGAGGGTAATCGTGGTCACCTGGGTACCAGTGGTATAGGACGCTGTCTCGGCGTCCTAACGCCCGATATACCCGACTGACAGCCGCATAAATTTCCTCCTCTTCTGGGCGGTGTTCTCCAACCGCCTGTCCTACTAATAACGGTAGCGGGGCAATCATAGCGGTGAGTTCGTGATAGGTTGTCGGCTGGGAGACTGGGCCATTCGCCACAGCTACCTTAATTCTGGGTTCAAGCGCAGTCGCATTAATCGTGCCACAGCCCCCGTAAGAATGTCCTGTCATGCCAATTTTGTCAGGAGCGATGAAATCCAGGGTTTGAAGATAGTCTATCGCCCGGGAGGTATCCCAGACATCCTTGCCGGCTATCGTCCACTGGGGGTATTTGCGCCGAAAAGATGTTGATTCGTAGGGGCTTTCGCCCGGTTGGATGCGTTCACCGTCACGCAGGAAGTCAGGAGCGAAGACTACGAAACCCGCCCCCACCATATCCAACGCAAAGCTATAATTTCTAACCGGCGGCGAACCAGGCTCCCTGCCGGATAGCCCTACCGTCGTATCTTTGCCTGCCCCGCTGGTAGTCCCATACATGCAGATAACAGCCGGCACTCGTCCCTTGATATTCTTGGGAATCAGCAAATACGCCGGCATTCGGTCATCTGTCTGTACCGCAATGGATATTTTCCGACGAATATAACCGCCACAGTCTACCTCCGAGATGATGTTTGGGGCAAGAGGTACTTTTTCATCAGGGAAAGTACCTAAACCCTTCATAACCTTCTCCACAATGCGTTGGCGTACTTTTGACCAGTTTTTCGCAGTGATTGGCTCAGTCCAGCGATTCGCCGCGGGGAATGAGTCCATTTCGCGGAGCAAAACCGGCGGTTCGGGGGGCGCAGGATTGTATCGCTCTTTCTTAGCCAAATAGTCCGCTTCTATCTCATCAGCGGTCAACTCCCCCGGGAATATCCGGACTTCTGCAATCATACCTCCCATGGGCATGGATAATCGGATAGGTTCTTTTGTCCCTTCAGGGGTTTCCCGGAAAGGACGTATATAACCAGCAGAAACTGAATTGTGGTCAGCGTGGATGAGTTTGCCGTTTTGATAGAACTTCTGGTAGCCCTTGGCATCCTTGACGACTACCAATTGGTTCCAGGTGTTAATGTTTACCTCGTTCAGAGTCACATAGGGGAAAGGCATGCCACCATTGCCATGAATAGTGCCGAAGAAAAAACCGTGTTGGTCAGTGCCTAAACAGAAACTGACATATTCATCGGTGGGCGGAAAAATGCGTTCGCCGTCCGGCGCAATCACGGGAACGCCCCGGCAGAAGAAGGTTTGCTCGCCCGCCCTCCGATAATAAAACCAGCCGCCTACCGTCATAGCTTGTACCCCATCCAGCATTTTTGAAATGCGTGACATGGTTTGTTTACATAAGACGGTACATTGAAAAGCATTGGTGAATTCCAAGGGCGGTTCAAATTCCCACCTCATTCCCTCTTCTGAACAAGGTTCTTTTTCAAGGTAAGTTGTGTGGGTGACTGCTTGTTTGGAAATATTTTGCCAGGGGGCAAGGTAAGGCAACTCGCCAGAAGTAAGATGTTTTAGATGGCTCATAATACCTCCTTCACAACTCGTACTTGAACAGTCCCTGTTTGACAGCAGTCCAATATGCAGCCACGGCAGCTATGCTGGATTTGGAACTATTCGCCAATATTTCTCCACATTTACTCTTCAATGCCTCTGTATTTTGCTCATCCGTTGGCGAAACTACGGGTGCCACCAACGCCCTATTTCGTGCGAGGAGGGTAACGTGCATCCCTCCTGCATCCATCTTTGGCCGCCTTTCAACGATTTTGGCATTTATCCGCATGGCCTCCAAATAACTCGCCCTAATTGTAATGCCAGTCTCCAACTCAAAGAGTGGCACGAGAGAATATTGCGTCTGCAAAATAGCCCATGTCGCTTGAGTAGAGTTATTAATCTTATCCCGTGGACAGTATGGATATTCGATTTTCTCCGGGTCAAGAATGCTATACAATCGGGCATAGCGGTTCTCCTTGAGCTTCTCATTGTATATCTCTAACCAGCGTTCATTTCCTGTAATATCATATCCTACAAGATACATCTCTAAGAGACGAGAAGCCCTATCTGACCTAATTACGCCGATGTCACTGACAGGGGCCGGTATCCCATTAGTTGCTGGGATAGCAAATCCGTCCTCCTCAATGCACACGCAAATGTCGTTGGTAATCTCCTTAACGTCTTCCTTCTCAGCCTCGCCGGATAAAGGTGAGTGGTAATATTTCCACAAACCATAGACATAGTATGTATACTGGTCAACGGATGAATTGAGAAGATGTGTCACTCCATCTTGCGGCAGCACACATCTGGCAATGAATCCCTTTTTCGGGCTGACTTTAGCCAGAGTTTTTAGCCCCTGGAAAACGCTCAAAGCCTGGCTGACGCATTCAGATGAGCCAGTCACGTCATAACAGTCTGCAAGGGCGGCTATAAACTCACCGCCCGATATGGCACAATTGGAGACGTTGGGTGTCTCGCTATCATCGCAGAATCTGTTCCTTATGCTTTCTGGAGACGGGAAAACCGTGTTCTTCCACCATTGTTGGTCTTCCAGATTAATGCGTCCGTATATCAGGTGGGTATCAGGATGGACGGCGCGTTCTGCTATGAAGTTCTGTGTTTTTATCATCTTCTGCTGAAGTTCTTTATCATTCATAGTTTTACCTCCGTATTTTTTCAATATTCAATAGTTACTTATCAAAGGATACGGCGCATATTCTCTGCCATCTCACGGTTAAACGGCAATGATAGGATAGCTTCCATAGCCGCTTCTGCTTGCTCAAGACTTCGAGTCCTGTTATCATCTAAAAGCATTCTGAGAAATAGCCTTCTGTCACTTGACAAAGCTAATTCTACTTCTCTTTCCATGTCGAGCATCCTGGGCAATAGAACTTGCAACAGCAGATTTTGGGGAAGTCTCCCTACTTGTATTCCCTGAATGCCTGTCTCGTTCACGATTGCCGGCACTTCTACTACAACATCGTCAGGGATGTCCTCAATCAAGCCGTTGTTGGGAATATTGACCTGAAATTTACCTTCTTTGTTAAGGACTATACCCTCAATTATTCCCAAATGCTGCTCTCCACCGCGATGTGGTGGAAATTCGTCAGTGACTGAGATGGACGTATCATTAGCTACTTTCATGATATGTTCTACGCGTTTGGCAAGCCCGTCCAAATACTGCGTCCAGCCAATCTCCGAGTCGAATCCGCCTATTTCACCATACCATCTTTTTTTGGTTTCCAAGTCAATATGATACCACCAACCGCCTCGTCTTGGGGTATCGCCGATTGGAAACAGCCCAACCATCTTATATTGGTGTACCGCCGCTGGAGATATTTGAGCATTATGTCCTAATTTATGAGTACGCCAATATTCTTCCGCTTTCGTTTCTATCCATTCGTCTATGAGCGGATATGCGTTTTCGCCTTTGTAAAGAAAATGTGTCATGTAAATAATATGGTTGAACCCCACAGCTTGGCACTCGACATGAGCTAAATCAAGCCCCAAAACGCTGGCAATCGTTCGGTATCCATAATGCCCATGACAAAGTCCAACTACTTTTGTACTCGCCTTTCTGGTCATCAGGGTACACCCGTCAAACACTGGATTGGACGATTGGATTAGCCAGGCGTCAGGGCAGATATTTTCCATGTCTTTGGCTACGCTTAACATAAATCTGAGTTGGTTGTAATGTCGTCCGGGAGCGCCCCTGTAGTATCCGTGTTTGTCGCCAACCGCTCTTTGTGTTTCATGTTGGTCATGCCCACCGACAAGAGCGGTATTGATAACAAAATCAGCATCCTTCAATGCTGCTTCCCTGCTCAAGGTTTTCTCAAACTTTAAGTTGATTTTCAATTCATCGACATATCTCGCAGCTAACTTATGTATATTATTTAACCTTCCTTCGTCTACATCCATTAGCGAGACAGTGCTTCCATAAAGACTGTCTGTAGCACAAAGGTCGCGCACTAACCCCAAGGAAAACACTGCGCTACCAGCACCTATGACACCCAATTTGATTCCTTGTGACATTTTTTACCTCCGCAAAAAGTAAAGAGTAATGAGTAAAAAGTAAAATTAGGGGTTGATAATTGTAGCAAAGTAGCCCCAAAAAGTCAACCACAAGTAGGGGCGAGGCATCTTGAAATAAAAGGAAATTACCGTATCAAGTTGGGCTGACCAACCCAACTCAACGTTGTAAAAAACGTTAGCTCATGTTAAGAAATCGTGCAAAAAAACCGAGTTTCTCCGAGAAACTCGGTTTATGGTGGCTATGTACCCAGACAAATTTATTTAATGGTACACTGCTCGACTTGGATTGCTAAATCCAAGTCTTTCCCGATGGATTTAGCAATCCATAGGGAGCGGTGAATATGAAAATAATTATGTCCGACTACTTACCTTGCACTTATTTTTGACATGAGCCAAAACGTTCAAAAATATTAACATTTTTGTTGACCTAATCTCATTTTCATGGTATCCTTCTTTACCACCGGGGTAGAATCGCCCATAGCCACGACGAACGCTGCTACCAGTGTCGCTACAACAGGAGCAACACTCAACGGCACGGTAAATGCCAATGGCGCATCGACTACGGTAACCTTTGAGTATGGACTAACCACCTCTTATGGCACTACTGTGACTGCCACCCAGAGTCCAGTGACAGGAGACAGCAACACGGCAGTGAGTAAAGCAATAACGGGACTTTCAGAAGGAACAACCTATCACTTCCGAGTGGTTGGACAGAATAGCGAGGGTACCACCAATGGTGCTGATTTGACCTTTACCACCACTGATGCGACTCCGCCGGAGGTTTCGTCGATTGCCCGTGCTTCTGGGAATCCAACAAGCGCGTCAAGTGTTGACTTCACTGTAACGTTTAGCGAAAGCGTTACTGGTGTTGGCACAAGCGACTTCTCGTTGACTGGTTCTGCTTCTGGTAATGTCGCTTCCACTTCAGGCAACGGCTCCTCTTATACTGTCACTGTTGACACAATAACCGGCGATGGCACCTTGCGACTTGATTTAATCGACGACGACACGATTGTCGATGGCTCAAGCAATCCACTTGGTGGCTCTGGAGCGGGAAACGGAAACTTCACCAGCGGACAAGAATACACTATTGACAACACCAATCCGGCGGTTTCGTCGATTGCCCGTGCTTCTGGGAATCCAACGAGTGCGTCAAGCGTTGACTTCACTGTAACGTTTAGCGAAAGCGTTACTGGTGTTGGCACAGGCGACTTCTCGTTGACTGGTTCTGCTTCAGGGAGTATTGCTTCCGCTTCAGGCAGCGGCTCCTCTTATACTGTCACTGTTGACACAATAACCGGCGATGGCACCTTGCGACTTGATTTAATCGACGACGATACGATTGTCGATGGCTCAAGCAATCCCCTTGGTGGCTCTGGAGCAGGAAACGGAAACTACACCAGCGGACAAGAATACATCATCGACAACACCAACCCGACAGTTGATACGCTCTCTCCTATAGACGACGCGACGGGGGTGGCGATTGATGCCGATTTGGTCATCACCTTCTTAGAAAACGTTGATGCAAAGACTGGCAGTATCACCATTAAGAAAACTGTGGGTGACACTCCAGTGGAAACGATTGATGTGACCGGTGATAAGGTTTCCGGTTCAGGTGTCACGACCATTACAATCAACCCAGCTACGACTCTGGTAAAGGGAACGGGGTATTATGTGGAGATAGCTGACACCGCATTTGACGATACGGCAGGCAACAGTTTTGCGGGTATTTCCTCAAAGGATACGTGGAATTTTACCACTGTTGAGCCCACTGTCACCGTCACCCCTACCGATGTTAGTCCCGGAGGTACATCACCCGGGGCAGAGAACGTTCCCTTT
>CAZRLY010000218.1:0-10899 GCA_964601015.1 uncultured bacterium | reverse complement strand
GGACGATTGGTCATTACCAACAAGCTATTCTAACATTGTCGGGGTGGAAACTTACCGCAAGCTGGAGCGAGTAGGTATCTCTTTATTAGATACCATTTTCCAGTATTCCAAGCGCCCGTAGCCACACGAAATGTCGGTTTAGGGTAATCCTTGATAAACCCTGTGGCGAAAAATCCCCACATCCCATTATAGAAGGAGTGGGCGACTTCCTCCCCGCCGTGAACAGCGGGGTTTTCGTCGCCAGTTTCTATGAATACTCCCAAAAGGCGATATGGAAATCTCAAACCAGGCTCATGGAAAAAGGTCATTTTGTATGTTATCCTGCTCATCATTATCCTGGTGGCGATATTCCTGTTAAGAAATGAGTCATTTGTGCGCAAATTTATGCCTTAGCGAATTTAGGGACTGTCCGTCGCGGCGCAGTTGCATTTTTTCGGATAGGCCCTTAGTTCAATAACCCTTCAGACAGGGGCTTCTCGGAAATATTGATAAAAAGGAATTTGTTATGAAAGATGAAGATGCCAAAGAATATCGAATTGAGAGAATCTACATCATGACTGACTTAGAGGGGGTAGCGGGGGTGATTGATTCTGAGAATTGGTGCCACCCCGATAGCCGTTACTATGAACTGGCTAAGGAGTTTCTCACCAACGAGGTTAGTGCTGCGGTGGATGGATTTTTCGCAGGTGGTGCCAAAGAAGTCCTCGTGGCGGATGGACACGGTTGCGGTGGCATCAATCCTAAATTATTGGATAAGCGCGCCCAGTTCCTGCGCGGGTGGGCGAAAGGTTGGCCTGTCGGATTGGAATACGGATGGGATGCAGTCGCATGGGTTGGACAACACGCCAAAGCACGCACGGAATTCGCTCACCTTGCACATACCCAGGGAATGGGCTATCTAAACCTTTCCATCAATGGAATTTCAATAGGAGAATTCGGGCAATTAGCGATGTGTGCCAGCCAGTTGAACATCAGGGCTATATTCGGTTCAGGTGACAAGGCATTTACTCTTGAGGCACAGAAACTCGTCCCCGGCATCGAAACCGTGTCAGTAAAACAAGGCACCAGTCCCGGTACGGGAGATGAACTTGAGGCTGAAGCGTACCGCAGAAAAAATGCGGGTGCCATCCATTTCGCACCTGAACGCGCTTGCGAGTTGATTAGAGATGGGGCTAAACGCGCCATAGAACGGGCGCAAGAAGAAGACTTTGGCATCATCAAATTGACGCCGCCGTTAAGACGAGTCGCCGTTTTCAGACATAAGGGCGACCAATCGCGAACCTATTCTATCGAAGAACACCCATCTGATGTGATAGAATTGATGAATATGTCGTTCAAGTCCAAACCTGTGGAGAGCGACGAGCAGTTGGCGGAACTGCTTTCGGGATAGGACATAGATTATCGTTCTCGTGGAGCGTAAGAGCGTATGTATCTACACGCTGTCCGCTTTCCGCTCCACGCTTTTTTTCACGCTTTCAGATTAGCTCTTTACTTCAGCTTCCAACTGTTTGCGATAAGCTTCCATGTCAACTACGCTTCCCTCCAAACGTGATTTTTCAGCAGCGAACGCCATCAGATGGCTTTCTAACGAATTACGGCAGGAGGTAAGTACCTCGCTATTTGGGTTGCGGAGCGCCTCAATAAATGCCCCCACCAAACCAGTGTCCCCGCCGCCGTGCCCGCCGGCCCGGTGCGCGGGTGGTATGTTCTCCTCCTGTCTTGTTAAATAATCGTATACTACCAATTCCCCTTTCCCCTCGTGAGCGCGCAACGTGGCTTTCGTACCGCTGTAGCGCATAGTCCGGCAGTTGTCGTGCGAATGCCCGTGCATGGTGAAAGCTACTGTCAGTTCACCTTCAAATTCCATGTTTATAATTTGGTGGTCAACTACATCATTATCGCAACGGTATACGCAACGCCCGTAGGGGCCTGTTTTCAAGGCTTCAAGACGTGCTTCGTAACTTTTATCCACGGATATTACCGAGACGGGCCAACCCGTCTGTTCCCCCAAATATTGTCGTAGAGCGGAATACTGGCAATCCGACTCTATGGGACAGTCATCAGTACAGCGTTCAGGAATGTCCGCGCCGGCGTTGTCTGACCGAAAATGCGTCAGCGTCCCAAACGAAGAGATGCGTACACAACGCCGCCCCAATACCCATACTAAAATATCCAAATCGTGACAGCACTTGGCTAAAATCATCGGACTGGATGTATCAGTGTTGCCCCAATTTCCGCGAACAAAACTATGTGCCATGTGCCAGAAGGAAACGTTTTCCTTGTGTTCCACTGTGATAACCTCGCCGATTTTACCAGACTGAACTATATCGTACAGTGTGGAAAAGAAGGGTGCATACCGCAGTACGTGACAAATCTGTAGAATCCGCCCGCTTCTCTCAGCAGCTTGCACTAACCGAACACAATCGTGTGCATTGGTTGCCATCGGCTTTTCCAACAATACATGGTATCCGGCGGAAAGCGCGGCTAACGTCGAATCAACGTGCATTTTGTCCATTGTGCAATTTACCAGCGCATAAGCTAATTGCCCCTGTTCCATCATATCTTCCCATGAAGTAAAACAACGTTCGGGAGGAATTTGGTGTGCTTGAGCAAACCTTTCTCGACGTTCGGGAATCGGTTCGGCGACGGCAACGAACTTCATCTTATCCGGGTTGCGCAAAACATAGCTTCCGTATGCGTCGTAACCACGACTCCCCGCACCGACTAAAACTGCTTCAATAACATTATTCATCTATTATGCTCCTTAGAGTCTCTTTGATTTTAAAAGTTCACCTGAATTCATCTTTTTACGGCAGGATACCCCTTCTGATTGTTTCAATCAGAGGGGTAGGAATTTATTTTCATCGCTAAATCGGATTTGTTTGGAATGCCGTCTCACCTTCGTAAGTATAACCATCGGTTCGATGCAACATCATGCAGTACCGATAGCTAATTCCTTGTACTGTGCCACTCTTAGTCTTGATGTTAAAATTACCAGTAGCACGAATAGCTACTCGTCCGATATGCGTTCCTGCCTTCTTGCCAGTTGGCACAACAGCTTTAACCATATCGCCAGTCTGGAAGCCTTGTACTCTCTTGAATTGCTTCGCGCCTGTACGTGGAAAGCCGTACTTATCCATACGACACATCTGTCTTGAACCACGTCCCATAGCTGTAATAACCAAAGGACGTATCCCTTCAACCTTCAAGGATTCAGGCGTTGATGCGCCTAC
Source organism: uncultured bacterium (assembly GCA_964601015.1). Classification (GTDB taxonomy): domain Bacteria; phylum Poribacteria; class WGA-4E; order DTYX01; family CAZRLY01; genus CAZRLY01. The sequence goes on along the minus strand of CAZRLY010000218.1, from coordinate 7,666 downwards.
ACAAGCGGCATCAAGCCAGTGTGTCTTTGGTAGCTTCCTGATACTACGATTGTATTTCGTCCTGCCACCAGTACCTACCTCTACAGGTAATCCCGTAGCTTTTATACGTCGATACAATGCCCAACGTGTGGTGTTGACAGCGGCGGCATCCTTTAAGGGCTTCTTTGCTTGAGCTTGTACCTTTGGATGTCCAAACTCCTTTGCTGTCTGATTACCCTTCCTTTTGTTGCATGGCTCACAAGCAAGAGTTAAGTTGCTAACTCTATTACTGCCACCTCTTGCTTTTGGCACAATGTGTTCTATCTGAAGCGGTATATTCTCCGCACCGCAGTAGACACACTTGCGTCCGAACTTCTCTAACAGATACTCACGGACTTCGTAACCCTGTAACTCCCCCTGTTGATATTCAACACCGCTTATCTCCGGAGAAAGCATCGCTTGAGTATCAAACTTGACTAATTCAAGACTAATTGCCGTAATTGGGCATAAACTGCGCAATCGTCTTATCCACGTCTCAATGTTCTCCACCCGGCTTCTTAGTGATGGTGGTAACCAACCTTCTTTCCTTACACGGTTTAAGAAGCGTGGCTTTCTATATCTTGTCTTCCTGCTTCGTCTACCGCGCCGAATGGCTCTACGGCTATCCATTGACTTCTTTATCTGTTGTCCTCTATGTTCAAGTTCGGCAGCTGTCTCTGTCTTGAATAGGTGTAACCGTTATTCAAGACAAAAAAGGGGACATCCCCTGTATTATCGTTGACAATAGCAAGCCCAGTTGTCTTACTGCCAGGGTCAATTTTTAACCGTAATGGTTGTGAAAGATGAAGGGCTTGTCCTTCGTCTTTTTCTGCGCTCCGCACAGCAACTTTTAAAATAATGGGTAGGATAACGTTTATATACTGCCGCACGTCCTGATGAGAGCAACTTTCTTGCCCAACCCGGATGAACAGGATTAAGCGGTTGTTTGTTCGTATCTAAAACAAATACATAGCTCAAAAAGACACCTCCCTACCCCTAAGGGTAAGAGTAATAGTCACCTCGCTAATGTTATGGAACGGTTTTTTGTCGGACAACGAAGTTGTCCGTCCTTTTCATACCACACTGTCTATCCCTCTTTGACTGTTTAATGATATGCCGTAGAGTGCCGGGCTGGTGAAGCACCACGACGGTACCTATGTATTCGTTCCTAACGTAGTAGCAAGGACACGACGCATCGTGTCCCTTCTAAAGCTGGTCAACCTCGGAGCTTGTTTTTACAAGCCCCTTCTGAATCTGCGATTCAGGAGGGGTAGTTGACCCGGCAATAACTCATAGTGAATTTCATAAATTTGAAGTCCCATGTTATCATAAACCAACTTTAATCCTGGAACCTCACCGTTGACCAATGGATTTAAAGCTGGGCGTTGGTTATATGGTATCAGGTGAGTCGCACCGTAGAATTTAGCGACTTGTATAATTTTATCCAAATCCGCTAACGGAATCTGGATAGCCTTTTCCTCTGAATAGAAATGTAATTCCCACGGATTCCTCGTCATTGTTACTGAACCAGGTACGTTATTTTTGAGCCAGCGGCCGGCGGCCATCCAGGCTTCCCCTCCCTCACGGTGGGGATACCCACTCGTTTTTGATGTGTTGTAGATATTTCTCCCCGAATAGCCCGCAATCGGGATCGCCATACTTAACAGTAGTATCGCAGTTATTATTTTCGAGTATCTCTTCCAGTTGAAAAGCCCCCTGAAGGTTGTATAGTTGGCAACCGCCCAAAAAACTGTCAGCCCCACAATGGCGATTATCTTCGCGTGTTTGCTCCAAGTCAAAATATCCTTCAGCATGATGTAACAAATCACCCAACAACCCATCAGCAGTAGGACGGCAATCGGTTTGGAATAATTGTTTAAACTCAGAAAACTTTTCAGCACGAAGTAGTAAACCACCCAACCGATAGTGATTACCAGAGCTGTAGCGGGAAAAGCTAAACGATTTATCGGACTCCAGCAGAGTGATAAAAATAAAAACAGTGACAAAATAACCAGCCACACGATATGAAATAATCTATTCTGCCACGGCAACAGAATCGCATCCGTAATTTTGCTAAGTTTGCTTAGACCAAAATAGAATTTTTGCATTCCAAGTCGTTTAAATTTCCCGCTGATGAAAGGAGATGCTAAAAACTTCACGATTTTTTTCAAAGTCGAATATAAGCTGGACAGCAACAACATCGCCAGCCCCAAAGCGGCGGGAATGCCCGTAATGTAGGTATAAAAATCTTTTGACTGAAATTTCCCCCAACCTTTTCCGATGTCCACAAAAGCCCACCATAGATACGATTTAAAATATTGCTTGGTCATTTTAGCCACGAAACCTGCGCCGCGTTGAAGTTTTGTGAAAAATGAAGGCAGATTTTCGCCCCAGTACAAAGTGTACGTCCCGGTTTCCCAGCTTTCATAGCCAATGTATCCGGAGGAAAACTGTTGTGTGCTGAAAATCGGGTTGTGAAAATGGATGGTGTTGCGGATGAACCAGGTAGTAGCACCAAAAAGGTCAAACCCAATCCGGACAGAAATTTTTTATCTCGAATCAAACCCCTCAAACTCGGACGGCATGCCAGATAAAATAAAATGTACGCGGGGATTAACACCAATCCAGCACCTTTGGCGTAGTAAGATAACCCCATGCAAAATCCCATCAGGTAAAAATATCGTCCGTCGTCTAAACCTTTGACCGCGAATAACACAGTCAGGAAAACCATAAATGCGAAGGTTATATCTGATAGACAATACAGAGAATGCGTAAAGAAAGCTGGATAGGCCAAAATATTCAACGCTATCGCAAACCCGGTGATATTATTCCCGCTCAATCGCCTTCCGAGAAGATATCCAACAAGCGGAAAAAATAAACATGAAATAATCAGCGACGGAAGCTTTGCGGCGAAAGCACTCTTGCCCATGATTAGAAAGAAAGGTGCTGTGAATACCGAATATAACGGCGGCCAGTGGTCTTCTGGGCGTACAATCTGCGGATACTTCAGGAAGTAAAAGCTGATGTAATCGACAGCAAGCCCCCTGCCGTGAACAATGCTATCCGCCATCTCCGCGTAACCTGAAGCATCTGCGTGACCGACATATTGAATTGGGTATACTATGCGGCATTTCAGGACGAAAACTACTATGCCCAACAACAGGATAAACACAATCAACCAATCTATTTTTTGGAACTTCGGCAATAGTATCATAAAGGTGAGTTCTCTTGAATATTATCCAACTTTTCCTCAATTATTTTTCAGGTATATCTGTTGAGGAGTGCTTAGAGGCTGTGTGAAAAGTAGACTCACTATGTCAAGGTAGAAACCCAACGAACGCCATTTCTTCACCCGTCGCCTACCGTCCACCCGGAGGGTTGGGTTTCGCTTTCGCTCAACCCAACCTACATGGGCATTCAAGGGACTTCTCACACACGCTCTTAGGACGTTGTTTGAATGCCACTGCACCATTTAACACAAATTGATGGGGAAACAGGATGATGTTTTCATATTCGTAACCGCCAACGAACGTTTCGTTTGGAATGCTTAAATCAACAGCATATCCCTCAACGGGTTCAGTGTAGCATTCTACAATAACTCCCTTCGCCCCCTTCTTTATGATGTTATTATCAAATCCACTTTTAACATCAACAATCAATTCAATTTCATCGTAAAGCTTCGCTTTCATGTTGCATTCACCTCATTTATGAACCTGGAGCCAATTAGTTACCAATCGCGGAACCCAAGTGCCAATATCATATTGCCAGATAGTCACCAGCGTCCCGGTTTCATCGTTAGGGCCTGTAATTTTTGTCCTTACCATATATCGTTGCCCATAAGCTGTTTCGCGGTCAGGAATTGTTGGGCTATCTTTTAGTTTGGAGCGTAGTTGAGCCACCACATCTTGCGCCGCGGCGGTTCTTCCTTCAGGGGTATCTACTACATAACCTATCTCTTTGAACGCAAGAGCCTTCCCTCTGTTTTGCGGATGTTCAAGGTTCATTGAATATTCTGTGAATTTTGCTGGTTCGATGATAGCCCGGTCGGAATTGATAAATTGCAAAGCCCTTTCGGCTACTTTGGTCTTAACCTCCTCGTTATACTCTGATTCTTCCCTTTTTTTCCCCATTGCTCTCCCTTTGGCACACACTATTTGACTACCTGTCATTTAAGCAATCTGCCGAAGTCCTGTCAACTTTTCGAATAACTGCGCTGGAGAGTTTTCGTTGCCTTTTGTTGCATTCCGTTCAGGATGCGTTGCGTTGCGCGACAACCACCCGGTCAACGCCCGCATAGTCTTTGATAATCTCATAATCAGCATATTTATCGTTTTCAGAAATCAAATTTTTTACTGCATCACTATGGGTATCGTCTATCTCGAAGGCAAGTTTGCCAGTTACCGTCAAAAAGTCTGGTGCTTCGGCAATTAATCTGCGGATGATGTCTAATCCATCAGCACCGCCGTCAATAGCGAGTCTTGGTTCGTAGTCTTTGATGTCGGGAGCAAGCGTTGGAATCCTATCGGAAGGGACGTAGGGCGGATTTGACACTATCCAATCGAATTTTTCACTTTTGCCGGAAAGCGGCTCAAAAAGGGCACCATGTAGGAAAGTAAGCTGGCCACTTACTTCGTGCCGATGGGCATTTTCCTCTGCCACCTGGAGTGCTTCTTCGGAGATGTCGGTGGCAAAGATTTTCCAATTTGGGCGTTTTTTGGCAAAACTCACCGCAATGGCACCGTTACCCGTACCTACTTCCAAGATGACGCATTCGTCCGACTGCATATCTAAAACTGTTTCTACCAATCGTTCTGTTTCTGGACGCGGAATTAGCACGTTCTCGTTGACGTAAAATTTTAACGACATGAACTCTCTTTGATTCGTCAAATAAGCGACAGGCATGTACTCAGCGCGTTTTTTTACCAGTTCCCGATACTGGGAGAGATGTTCCTCCTGCACTACCTCGTCAAAATCCAAATACAGTTGAAGTCTTTCCTTACCCAAAACGCATCCCAGCAGAAGTTCAGCGTCCAAACGCGCCGTTGGGATGTTACGTTTTTGAAAGTATTCCGTCGTCCAGTTGATTAAATCTACTATACGCCAGATTTGCAATTTAAGAGCCCCTTTCTAAACTAAAATTTTCACCTCTTTCTTTTTCACTCAAGTTCTTTCAGCATTTCAGCCTGGTCAACAAGTATCAATTCATCAATTATCGGGTCAATTGCACCATCCATGATGGCATCAAGTTTATAGAGCGTCAGATTGATTCTGTGGTCAGTTACACGTCTTTCGTAGAAGTTGTATGTCCGAATTTTTTGGCTTCTCAAGCCTTTTCCCACCATTCCCCGGCGTTCCTCTGCCCTTTCAGCGTTTTGTTCTTTCATCATTTGGTCTCGCAAGCGAGTCTGAAGAATTTTCATCGCTTTGGCCCTATTTTTATGCTGAGATTTTTCATCCTGGCAAGTGACAATCATACCCGTAGGAATATATGTAATTCGGACGGCGGAGTCCGTAGTATTAACGCTTTGCCCACCCGGACCGGAAGAACGGTAGGTGTCAATTCGCAAATCACTTTCGTCTATTTCAAGCTCAATATCCTCTGCTTCTGGCAGCACAGCTACAGTCGCCGTGGAGGTATGTTTTCTGCCGCTGGCTTCTGTTACAGGTACTCTCTGGACGCGGTGTACGCCTCCTTCGTATTTCAATCGGCTGTAAACGCCATCGCCTTCTATGAGGAATACCACCTTGTCAAATCCTCCCAGGTTACTTACGTGTGAATCAACGATTTCAGTTTTCCAGGCGCGGTCTTCTGCATATCTGGTATACAATCTAAACAGGTCGCGAGCGAAGAGACTGGCTTCTTCACCTCCCGCCGCTGCTCGAACCTCTATGACGACGCTCTTTTCATCGTTCGGGTCCTTTGGTATCAGCAGTATTATTAACTGTTTCTCCAGAGTGTCCTTCTGTTCGTTAAGTTCTTTTAGTTCTTCACGCGCCAGTTCTAAGAACTCTTCATCATCTTCTGATTCCAAAAGCGATTGCGCGTCATCAATCCCCTTCAAAATTTTCTTGAATTCGTTAGAAGCAGAAACGATTGGCGCAAGCTCAGAATATACCTTGGCATTTTTTTGTAACTCTATGTGGTTAGAAATTACCTTCGGGTCCGCTAAGGACTTCTCTATCTCCGTAAATTTTCTTTCGATATCTTTTAGTTTTTCAAGCATTATATCTCACCTATAGTTCTGTCTATTCAGTAAATTATAACAAAAAATGGAGAAAAAATCAATGTTATTCTAATCCAAAAAGTATCCCTTGACAATCAAGTTAATATATGCTATTGTTTCTTTGTTCCACTCGCAAAGTCAACAACCCCTCCTGATTCAAGGAATCAGAAGGGGACTTCTGCGACGGGAGTTAAAACGAATTACGAATTTACGAACTACGAATTAGTCACTCCATCCTGATTTTCCAAATCAGAAGGGGTATCCGTGACTAAGGTTAAAACGCACGAAGAGGGGGCTTGGGGGCTTGGGTTGAGTAGGCTCGGAATGAAATGGAGAGCCGTATCGAAACCAAACGATGCGTAATTCCCCCCCCCAAAGATCTTAGATGAATGAAAAAACCAAACCCCACTATTTAGGGCACAGAGAACGCCTGCGAAAACGGTTTCGGCAAGCGGGAGCGGAGGGGATGCACGATTATGAACTCCTTGAACTTCTGTTGACTTATGCCATTCCCCGCAAAGAGGTCAAACCTATCGCCAAGAACCTGATTGAGCGGTTTGGCAGTTTCAGCGGAGTTTTTGACGCCAGATTGAAGGAACTCGAAGGTGTTCACGAGGTGGGCCCAGCATCAGCTATACTCATACAACTGGTGAAAGAAATTTTCTGCTTATACATCGCCGAAGGTATGAAAGGCAAGGATTTGCTCACCTCACCAGAAGCGGCAGTAGATTTTGCGCGGGTGAAACTTGCAGGTTTGCCCCATGAAGCGTTTATGGTAATCTATTTGAACGTCAAGAACGAAGTTATCGACTATGAGACAGTTCATGAGGGAACAGTTGACAGGGCGGTGATTTATCCCCGACGCATCATAGAATCCGCCTTAGCTCACCATGCTGTAGGATTATTGCTCGTACACAACCATCCCAGCGGACATACTGAAGCATCTTCAGCAGACAAGAACATCACCCGCGCTATCGCTGAAGCCGCACGCACCGTAGACATTAAAATTCTTGACCATATTATCGTCGGCAAAGATGGGTATCTTAGTTTTGTCGAGGAACAGTATCTCAATTTCGCATAAGGACTTAGAAGCAAGTTGGGTTTCGTGCCTCAACCCAACCTCATATGTTAGATGAATAAATTGAAAAATGGTTTTACCCCAAAATCTGTTACTATCGGACTCATACTTGTGTTAGTAAACGCCTACTGGGTTGCGGTAGGAAGCGAACTTTGGAATACATTGCAGGTAACCATTGCCTCCCTATTTTTCAACGCGGTGTTTACCTTATTCGTCCTATCTTTACTGAATTTACTCTTCCGTAAAGTATCTCCAAAGCTGTCTTTATCGCAGGCGGAAATGCTTGTCATCTACGTCATGGTGGTGATGTTGTCGACCATCAGCGGACATACAATGATGGGCTATT
>CAZRLY010000217.1:0-10955 GCA_964601015.1 uncultured bacterium | reverse complement strand
TTCGTTCATTATGGAGTTATCTCCGCCTAAAATTTTTTCTTTATTAGTATACCACATATTCACCTGTAAAGGTAGATAAGAGCGCAATTTTTTTTACTGTTATAGAAAACAAAAATTCGATTGTCCTCATTCCCACCTTCTGGTAAAATGCAGTTAGGTAGTTTTCAAAAATAAACTAACGTTTTGGATAGCGTTGGGTAGCAGTAGTCCCTGACTACTGATGACTGCCACCGCATCGGCCAGGGACCGATGCTACCCGGAACATAAACTTTAATACTGAAAACTACCTAAAAGAAATTTATGGAACAAACCACTTGGAAAAGGAGAAAGCAAAGATGTCAAAAGTTACGACAGCTTTGATTGGATGTGGAGGACGCGGCCCTGGTGGACACGGAAAGGTAGCGAAAGCATCCGAGAAACTGGAACTTGTGGCTGTCTGCGATATTGATGAATCGCGAGCCAGAAACGCCGGCGAGATGCTAAATGTAGAATATGTGACCAATTATCATGAGCTTTTATCACGCGATGAACTGGATTCGGTGATTATCGTCACAGGGACGAAACATCATGGGCAAATTGCTATAGACGCGGCCATAGCTAAAAAACATATCTTAATCGAAAAGCCGATGGTAGATTACGTGGCGGCAGCCAAAGAACTGATCGCCGCGGCGAAGGAATCTGGCGTCATCGGAATGGTAGGCTACCAACAGCGATTTACCCCTTTCGCATGGGCGTTAAAAAGGGAGGCTGCTGAAATCAAGCCTCTACAGATGCTTATGACAGTTCAGCGAAGTTTGCTTAGGCCCGTATATTTCTTTGAACAACACTTCGGCGGCATCATCGACACAGCTTCCCATACCATTCATCAAGGACTTTGGATGATGGGGGAGGTGCCCAGCGGCGTGTATGCTACCTTGCGGCGTGGAACATTCAGGGGAGATAGAACCATCGGTTTTGCCAACCTGATGATAGATTACGACGACGGAGAACGTACATTAACCCTCATTACCAGCATGGGGAGTGTAGAGATACCGAATATTATACAGATTGTTGGAAAGTATGGAACCCTAAACAGTACGGGCAGGAGGAGTTTGAAGGTGGCCAGGCATCGAGGATTTGATGTTGACAAAAGGACACCGATTGACCTGGAGGTGCAGACTATTGAGCCTGAAGATGACAAGCGCAATCCCACTGAAAAGATGCATGCCCATTTCGCTGATTTAATCCGTGGTACTGTTTCAGAGCAGCGCGGTGCGACACTGTACGAGGGAATGCTGGCGGTGGCGATTACTGAAGCAATGGCAGAATCAGCAAGGCGCGGCGAGCGCGTTCCTATGGCTGAAATAGTAGGGGAATTTTGAGAACCATTGGTATCAAGTTAAGAAAAGCGAACGCTGGTTGAGTAGAAACGAAGTGACGTATCGAAACCAAGGCGAAGCGTTCTTTTCACTCCCAATATATAATTTCTAAAGCTGAATTATTGTCTTGATTTCAATATTCTGTTATGCTATAATTCAAAAAGCAATGTTTTTTGTTTTATCAATCGTAGGTTGGGTTGAGGCACGAAACCCAACGAGAACCAGAGACTCGCCTGTTGGGTTTCACTTTCGTTCAATTCGTAGAAGGAGCGAACGCCGGTTGAGTAAGTTCTGAACGGAGTGAATAACTGTATCGAAACCAAGTGAGCGGGGCATGTCAATGCTTGCGATACGCCTCCGCTTGGTTTCGATACGATTCTCCATTGGCATTCCGAATCTACTCAACCGGCGCTACGGGCTACTCGACGAGAATCAGAGACTCACCTGTTGGGTTTCACTTTCGTTCAACCCAACTCGTAGAAACTAATAACAAATTAGGCGGTATTTGAAAATGAAGAAACGAGCCAAATCAAGCGCGGGACATCCTGCCTTCAAATTGCGCCAGACGTTGCGGGGGCATGAGGACCAGATAAATTTCATCGCTTGGTCGCCGGACGGCCGATACCTCGCTTCGGCATCGGTCGACCGCACGATCCAGATTTGGGACGGGCAAACCGGCGAACCCATCAAAACGCTTGAAGGACATACAGATTTGATATTTAGCGTAGCTTGGTCGTTCGACGGTCAACGTATTGCGTCTGGCTCGTGGGACGAAACGATTCGGATTTGGGACGGTCAAACCGGTGAACCCATCAAAACGCTCGAAGAGCATGAGAGCCCAATCTTGGATGTGGCTTGGTCGCCCGACGGACGATTAGCGTCTGGCTCGTTGGACGGAATGATTCGGATTTGGGACGGGCAAACCGGTAAGCCCATCAAAACGCTTGAAGGACACCAGGCTGACGTTTGCAGTGTGGCTTGGTCGCCCGACGGACAATGGCTCGCTTCCGGATCGGGGGATAAAACCATTATCCTTTGGGACGGCAAAACCGGCCGGCGCGGACACATCCTCGAAGGCCACACAGAAACTGTCTGTGGAGTGAGCTTTTCTCCCGATGGCCGCTTACTCGCTTCTCGTTCAGCAGACGATACCGTCCGGCTTTGGCGCGTGGGCGATTGGCGAGAATTAGCAAGTATCTCTGAATTATCGTCTAATGTCCTTCCAACCCCGGTCTTTCATCCCCAATTCCCCAATCCGCCGCTTTTAGCTACCTTTGGAGAAGAGGAAGGCGAGGCGGAAAGAACCATCCTCATCTGGGAACTTGACTTAACCCAATTATTGGGCGAAGCGCCACCGGCTGAATCTCGATTCTATCGCAACGCCAAGATTGCCCTGGTTGGCGATACGGGTGTCGGCAAGACCGGCTTGGCTCTGGTTATGTCCGGCCAAGAGTGGCAGCCCACAGAATCCAGCCACGGACGGCATGTCTGGACGATTGACAAAGGGGAAACAAAAATTGAGGGAAAAGATGTCGGTGCTTGGGCGTTATCCATCATCGAAGAGCGGGAGGTTTTGTTATGGGATTTGGCCGGACAGCCGGGTTATCGTTTGGTTCATCGGCTGCATCTTCATGACGTGGCAGTGGCCGCCGTCGTGTTCGACGCACGTAGCGAAACCGAACCCTTTGCGGGCGTGGATTATTGGGCGCGGGCGGTAGACCAAGCTACATACCAAAACGGCTTCAAAGCGGTCAAAATCCTCGTGGTTGCCCGTTCTGACCGCGGCGGACTGAGCGTCAGCCAAGAGAGGCTGGACGAAGTCAAGGAGCGTTTGGGGTTTGCTACCGTTTACGAAACCAGCGCAAAAGCCGGACAAAACGTGGACGCGCTGAAAAAAGCCCTTCTCCAAGCCATTCCCTGGGACGAACTGCCCTTTATCACCACGCCCGACGTATTCGCCCGCATCAAGAAATTTCTAAAAGCGGAAAAAGAGAAGGGACGAATCCTCGCCGCGCATGAGGATTTGTTCGACGACTACGCTGTCGCCCATCCTAAGTACAAAGACGAGGACGAAGCCTTTGAAGCCTGTCTCGGATTGCTCGAAGCAGCCGGGCTAATCCGGCAATTGTCCTTTGGCGAACTCGTGCTTTTGCAGCCGGAAATGCTGGACGGCTATTGCGCGTCCCTTGCGATGACCGCGCGCAAGGAGCCGGACGGATTGGGATATATTCCCGCAACCCGCGCTTTGAGCGGCGATTTTTATATCGAGAAAGAACAACGCCTCGACGATTCGGTTATGGAAAATTCCATGCTTTTAGCCACGGTAGAAGAAGCGGTCAGCCGGGGCGTGGCCGTGCGCCAGCCGACGGACGAGGGCGTAATGGTTGTCTTTCCTTCGGAGTTGCGCAAGGATTTCCCTGATTTCCCCGGCGATAGAACTTTGACCGTAGCTTTTACCTTTGACGGTCCGGTGAGCGCTGTCTACGCTACTCTGGCGGTCAGCCTGATACACTCGGTGTCCTTTGCCAAAGAGGAACTCTACAAAAACGCTGCCTTGTTTCGCTGCCCGCGCGGAGGCGAATGCGGCTTTGCCGTGGAGTATCCGGACAGAAGCAATGATGCCCGGGGAAGGCTGACTGTATTTTTCGATGAAAAAGCCGAAAAAGAATATCGCCTTCTCTTCCTGCGCTATGTGAACCGTCAACTGGAAAAGCTCGCCCTTGCCGGCTCCGTGCGGCGCGAACGGATTTATCAATGCCCAAACGACGGCTATATTATCCCGTCTAAAGCTGTGGAGATGAGAAGGCAAGCGGGCGAAACAACGGTTATTTGCCCGGTTTGCGTCAGCCACATTCCCATGGATGATTTAGTGGAGGAAGCCCAAAAACCCGATGTTCGGGTCAACGACATGGAAGCGCAATCCGACGAAGAACGGGAACGCCAGCAACGCATCACCGTCTACGAACGCCGACTGGAATTGGAAGAATACGACACCTTCCTCTGCCACAATAGCATGGACAAACCCGCCGTCCGTCAATTGAAACGAAAACTGGCTGACCGTGGCATCGTCTCTTGGATTGACGAAGAAGGGCTGTTGGCGGGCGATTCATTCGTTCCGGAATTGGAAAAGGTTATCGAAAAAACCCCGACGGCATTGGTGATTGTAGGACCAAAATGGATGGGCCAATGGCAAAGGCAGGAATACTACGCCCTGTTGGACCGCGCTGTATCGGAAGGCGAAGGCAGGGGCCGCGGGTTGCGGTTGATACCCGTCTTGCTCCCCGGCGTGCCAAGAAAACCTAAGTTACCGATGTTTTTGAGCGGCCGACATTACGTTGATTTCCGAAGCAAGGAGGGTTTGGAAGACCGCGAAGTTATGCGCCAATTGGTCAAAGCGATTTTGGCAAAATGAGGTTAGTGGTTCGTTTCATAAAATTGACCTCGTTATTGGGCCTGTTCAAAAGTTCGTTGATTTTGGAAAATCAACCTACGATAGTTGTGGTAGAGGTCGGGTATGTCCGCAGGACTACCCGACTGCTGTTCATCTTGACCTACCACAACCTATCAATACAATGGGGACAAAATGAATAAAAGAATAACAATGCTTACAGAGGTTTGTTACGCCAATTGTCGGGTAGGTATGCCACCATACCCTACCTACCACAACCTATCAATGGGGACAAAATGAATAAAAGAATAACAATGCTTACAGCCTATGATGAAAAAACAGCAAATGCTCTTAGTAAAACTGCCCTGGATTTTATTCTTGTGGGTGATTCAATTTTGCAAGTTAAGTATGGATGTCGGTCAACCAGGCGGACAGAAGTACAAAAAACGCCTGCTATGGATATTATGGTAAAACATACAAGACAAGTTAAAAGAGGGGCTAAAGGAAAGCACGTCGTGGCTGATATGCCTTTTGGCTCTTATTTGAATGCTCAAAGCGCATTAAGTAATGCAGAGAAACTTCTTTCCGCAGGAGCAGATTCTGTTAAACTTGAAGGTGGAGCAGAAGTAGCTTATCTTGTTGAATATCTAACAAGGAATGGGATTCAAGTAATGGGACATTTAGGCTATACGCCGCAAAAATCACTCCGCCGTGCTTATGGTAGGGATATAAAGAAAATTAGAAAACTTGTAGAAGACAGTTATCATTTACAAAACGCAGGAGCATTTGCAGTTGTGCTTGAAATGGTATATGCAAAGGTTGCTGATGTTGTCACACAATCATTGAAAATCCTCACAATAGGCATAGGTTCCGGTCCATTTACAAATGGTCAAGTATTAATCATAGATGACATCTTAGGGACAACTGCTTTTTTTGGTAGAAAGCCCAAATTTGTAAAACGATTTTTGAAAGGAAATGAGAATCCTAACAGCTTTGAGAATATAAAAAAAGCAACTGAAAATTTTATCACGGAAGTAAAAATTGGTCTTTATCCAATGCCCTGGCATTATCATCAGCTTTATGACAAAGTATCTATGATTGAATTATTGAATTTAACCTGAGTTTTAGAGCGGATATTCAAACAATATGTGATAACACATCATTTATCCAATCGACACCATCCGCAAATTCTCCCGCCACGTCGTTTTCAAGACTGCTTTCATCATCTGATGGGTTGGTTCTTTGAGCGACGGGTCAATTTGAGCAATCCTGAACGCTTCCTTGCGGGCTTGTTCGAGGAGTATTGTGTCTTTGAATATGTTAGCGACTTTTAGGTCAGGCATTCCCGCCTGTCGTGTGCCGAAGAATTCTCCCGGTCCTCGGATATTCAAATCCTCTTCAGCGATTTCAAATCCGTCGTTTGTGCGCACCATGACTTTCACTCGTCGCATGGCATCCTCATTTTTTGGGTACGCGATGAGCAGACAATAGGATTTGTGTGTGCTTCTGCCGACTCTGCCGCGCAGTTGGTGGAGTTGCGCCAACCCGAATCGTTCAGCGTGTTCGATAAGCATGATGGACGCGTTTGGCACATCTATGCCAACTTCGATAACGGTTGTGGATACAAGGATGTCCATCTGGCGGGCTTTGAAACTCCGCATAATATCTTGCTTCTCGGATGCTCGCATACGTCCGTGTATGAGTCCAACCCTTAGATGCGGAAAGACATCGTTCTGGAAATGTTCCGCCATCTCGGTGGCAGCTTTTAGGTCTTCTAATTTCTCCGATTCTTCCACAAGCGGATAGACAATATAGGACTGTCGTCCCTCCGCTATCTGTTTCTCAATGAATTCGTACATCTGCTCACGTTTTTTCTCAGACACCCACTTTGTCTCGATTTTTTGCCTTCCGGGGGGGAGTTCGTCGATGGTAGAGACGTTCAAATCTCCGTAGATGGTCAAAGCGAGGGTGCGCGGGATGGGCGTAGCCGTCATCACCAAAACATCCGGACGAATGCCTTTGCTTCGGAGTTCCGCCCGCTGCATCACTCCAAAACGATGTTGTTCGTCTATGATGACAAAACCGAGTTTATCAAATTCGACACCTCCCTGAATTAAAGAATGTGTACCAACTGCGATGTGTGCGTCGCCGCTTTTGATTGACTCCAAAGATTCGTCTTTTTCCTTTTTCGGCATGTCACTTTTTAATAAAACAACCCTCAAGTCCATCGGCGCGAGTAAGCTGGAAAGCGTTTGATAATGTTGTTCCGCAAGGATTTCCGTAGGTGCCATCATAGCGCTTTGATAGCCGCTGTCAGTCACCAAAACCAAAGCCATCGCCGCCACTATCGTCTTGCCAGAGCCGACATCACCTTGCAACAACCTGTTCATCGGTTTTGCGTTTGTCATATCCTCTCTGATTTCGGCGAATACGCGTTGTTGGGCGTTCGTCAATTCAAAGGGCAGGTTGGCGGAAAAGTCGTCCAATAACTTGCTCTCCGATTTGAAAGCGACTCCGAGTTCTTCTATCTCCACTCTGCGTTTGCGCAAACCAAGCCCAAGTTCAAGGAAGAATAGTTCGTCGAATGCTAAACGCTTGCGGGCAGCTTTGAGTTGTTCTTCCGAATCGGGAAAATGGGTGTACTTGACGGCGAGGAGTTTGTCCATGAGTTTCAGGCGTTGCCGCAACTCTAACGGCAATACCTCTGGAATACCATCGGCATATTCGTCCACAATCATCTTAATCCATGAGCGGAGACTTCGCTGAGTGAGTTTTGCCGTCAACGGATATTTCGGGACGATGCGTCCTGTGTGAATCAGGTCAATATCTTCGTCAGATAAAATCTCATATTCAAACTCGGTTGTCTGAATTTCCCCGTAATCACGTTTGAATTTCCCGCTGACAACCACTTTTGTGTCATCCTTCAACTGGCGTTTGAGATAATCGACGCGCCTGCCAAAAGCCACAAGCACAGCCACAGCAGTACCGTCATAAATTTTAAATTTGCCGATTTTCGTTTTGCCCCTTTTTTTCGGCATAAAGTCTGTGCTGCTGACAACCTTCCCTTGAATTGTTTCATAATCCCCGCTCCTTCCAACATAATAAATTTCCTTGAAATTACTCCTGTCCAGATAATCGCGAGGGTAATTTTCCAACGCATCCCCGATATTGTGGATATTCAATTCCTCTCGGAGCAAAGCGGCGCGTTTTGAGCCAATTCCGTGGGCGTACTGAATGGGTGTCGCCAGGAATTCCAACAGTTTCACATCGAAAGGAACCTCTTCGTTGCTAATAATATCTTCGAGTTTTGTCTCCGCTGGTGCAGGCGGTGGAGGCTCCTGCTTTAACGCTGAAAGCGGAATTTGAGGAGCGGTTTCTTTGCCCTCCGTTCGTTCTGCGGTGAAAAGCGGCAACTGCTCCTTTTCCTCCTCAATGGCAGCGCGTCCACCGAAACTATCTATGAGCTTTGTCGCCTGTTGAATCCTGTCGCTCCGTTCGGAAGGCGAAAGATTTGAGTAATTTTCAAAAAGCTCGGTCAGTTCGCTTATCAGTTTTTGCTCATTCAGATTGAGCAAAAGTTCGTTAGCTTTCTGCGTCCAGATGGAAATGTAGTTCTCAAATCCCCCGACAACAGCGTTATCTTGACAGCCGTTCTTGATTTCGAGTTGAAATGGGCGGTTTATGGATTCTAAAATTTTTCTGAATTCGTTCATGACTTTCCAGTGGTTCGTTTTACAAATCCTCATTCAGAAGTCACCGGTCTAAAGACTTCGACTAAAGTCACGGTGCTGGTTAGCGTCAGTTTTTAAACCGGTGGCTTGCTTCTTCCCTTTCCCTACTTGTTGTTATCTATGATAATTATTACCCAACTACTGGTTCATTTCATAATTCCGTATAGGGTGTTACAGGGAATGGACGGACGGAGAAAGTCCGCTACAACGTAACACTGCGTAGTCTCCTCTCTGTCTGGACATTTCTTACCCTACATGAATTTAAGAATTGAACCACTACCTGTTTTTATGTCTGAGACGTTTTCGCGTTTTTTTCTGCTTATGCCGCTTTACCTTTTTGCGGTGTTTTTTCTTGTCGTTTGGCATCTATTTCCCTCCTTTCGATAATGCAGACAACTTTCCAATTATTATACCATAATGAACGCGGAAATACCCAAAAAAGATTGTGTTATCGCACATTTTACTTATCACTCACCGCGCAAAATCCTATCATCTCCAATTCTCATCGTCACGCCTGCGTTGTCAAAATAGTATAGCAGTGGAAGCATGTATTTTCGGCTGGTTCCCAAGAGATTTCGGCAATCGTTGAGTGTCAATTTGCCGTGTTTGCGGATATGTTGAATTATCAGATTTTTCGCCTTGTCAATTGAATCCCTGTGGAACAAAACTTTCTCGTCAACTTGAATGAGCGTGTTCGTCTCAACCAGAACGTCAAAGGCTTCTTTGGCTATTTGCGCGTTGCTTCCCTGCCATCTTGAAAGTACATCTTCAGGCAGCGGTGTTGCCAGCCCCGCTTTCAAAAATAGGTTTTCTATCCCTTGCTTTGCGCTTTCGTGTTCTTCGGAGATTTTTATGCTGTGGCTTGACAGTCTGATTTTTTCGCCTTCACCGATTACCTTGCCCTCGTTTATAAGTGCTTGCAAAACCTCGCCGTAGAGGGGGAGTTCTATTTTTTCAGGGAGTTTTGTTCGCAGTTCTTCTCTGGAGATGTCCAGTTTTAACGGTTGTTGGGTGTGGAAATTTCCCAGGGTTTCCAGCACAAAATTCTTTGATTTTTCATACCATTCGGTGGATATGAATTGGTCGCCGAAGGCAAAGACGCGCCCCGCAGAAATTAAGCCATCCAGAGCGGATTTGAGTTGCGTTGGATTGATATTCAGCGTCCTAACCAAATCCTCCTCAGTATTGGGCTGTGTTTTGGCACTGAGTAGGGTTGTCTCAATGCGTTCTTCTGGCGTTCCTTCTTCCGTGGCGTGCAGATGTCCTATTATATCCTGTCTGAATCTCTTGTGTTTTGCCGGGTAAGCATCTAAAATAATTCCTCCGCCGATGGTGTGGGACGGAGAATAGCGACGGATTACAAACCTGTCTCCGTATTCAGCCACCAGTTCTTCCTCCAATCTGAACTGAATTAACGCATTTTCGCTGGGTGCCAGCCTCTCCTTATCCAATATCACTACTCGCCCAATGATTTCGGAGCAAGCCAGATACAGTTTTATCCTGTCCCGATTTTTTAAGATGACCGGGGAATTATCGAGCAGATGAAGCCGCGCATCCAGCATATATGTTGGTCTAAGGTAATCTGGCAGACTGAGTACATCCCCGCGCTTAACCTCAGATGTCTCAATGCCGCTGATATTTATGGCTATTTGCTGTCCTGCCACAGCCTCTTCTACATCTTCTCCGTGCAACTGGATGCTACGTATTCTGACATTTTTTTGTTGCGGAGTGATTTCCAAAATATCACCCACTTTCGCCTTGCCCGAAAACACTGCGCCGCAGACTACTGTCCCGATACCGCTAACGCCGAAAGTCCAATCCACAGGAAACCTGAAGATGCCCTCCT
Source organism: uncultured bacterium (assembly GCA_964601015.1). Taxonomy (GTDB): domain Bacteria; phylum Poribacteria; class WGA-4E; order DTYX01; family CAZRLY01; genus CAZRLY01. Next base: position 632 of record CAZRLY010000217.1, on the reverse strand, counting down.
GACTTCTCGGTTCCAACTTTTCCACGATGTTTGCTATGTGTGTTTTCAGTTCGGGTATTCCTTCTCCTGTAACCGACGAAACTGGCACTACCGGCGCATTTTCCAAAACCGTTCCTTCCACCAATTCGGCAATGTCCTCCTCGACTAATTCCAGCCATTCCTCGTCAACCAAATCAACTTTCGTCAAAACTATCAACCCGTCTTTAACCTCTAACAGATTGATGATGTCAAAATGCTCGACTGTCTGGGGCATCACGCCCTCATCTGCGGCAATGACAAACAACACACAGTCAATTACCGTAGCGCCAGCAAGCATCGTCTTCACAAATCGCTCATGCCCAGGCACGTCAACTATGCTCACGCTGTTCCCATCGCCTAAATCGAGCGAAGCATAACCCAACTCAATGGTCAATCCTCTTTCCTTCTCTTCTTTCAGTCGGTCGCAATCGGTGCCAGTCAACGCCTTGACTAACGCTGTCTTTCCGTGGTCAACATGCCCGGCTGTGCCGATTATTGCGTGTTTCATCTGTCTGCATCCACCGCCCTATGTTAGAGATTAGCTTATTCAAAAAACTCATAAGTAAGTTAGAATTAAATCTTGCCACTTTCCAAGAGGAACTCGGAGCTGGGAG
>CAZRLY010000216.1:0-10963 GCA_964601015.1 uncultured bacterium | reverse complement strand
TTTGCGCAACCATAAAGTATGTTTCATCCTCAAGCATCTGACTTGATTCCAACAGTCCGCGTCCAGCATAAGCGATAAAGTGCGTTGTGTCCGAAGATGTCGGTGCGCACCAGCCGTTTGGCTGCTGACTATCAGCAACCCAGTTTAGATTTTTTATCGCCACGTTTTTAAAAATATCGTTCCCCGTCGCCTCATACAATTTCAACAACATCCAGGAAACCCTGGCATGATATGTATGAGTAGCGTCGCTGAAGGGCGTTACGGAAAACGAACCATCTTCGCGCTGCATTGAAGTCAGCCATGTTCCCCCTTTCTCCGCGGCTACCTTATAGCGCGTACTGTTTGTTTCCCTATAGGTGCGCAACCAACCCGCAATATCCTGTCCTGTATCAAAAACGTAAGGCGTCTTAAAATCCATTGACGTGACAGCGCCGCTCTCAAGCTGTACCGACGTAATCCAATCCGCCATCTCTACAGCGGCATCGCGGTACTTCTCTTCTCCTGTCAGCTTGTGCAAATCAAACATCGTGGGGATGATGTAACCAGTTACCTCGGGGTATGAAGTCGGGCAGTAACCTTTATCCAGGTTGTACCACGCTGAAACCCCGCCATCTTTTGTCGCCTTCTGAGCGTTCAGTATCCACAAAGCCGCATGTTGACGACGTAATACTAAATCTGTCCTTTTCATGACATTTCCCTCCATATTGAAAAGTTAAGTTTTACATCGAAATTCGTTATCGAATTGCGATATTATGAGCAAAAAAAATAAACAACTCAAGGGTTTCCTACGGTAAGGAATCTGAAGCTATTTTTTTCAACCATCCCCAGATAACAAAGAACTTCGCCCTTGTGGAGACGGCTTGTTTTTCGTCAGGCGATTCCTGTCGCAACCAGGGTTTATATTCTACTCTTCCGACAATGCAATCAGCACAGGGCCCATCTGATTTGCCCCAGTAATTCTGTTGGGCGTAAACGACATCTTTGCCTGAGTTTACTACATCCCCCCCCTTGTTCCCATAGATGATATTCAAACCCGGGTCAGACGTTGTTCCAAGGTGGGGTTGGGCGTTATCAATTGAGATTCCGAATGTGTTTTGCGTAATAAGGTTATGCCGAATGATGGGAGATGCGTCGTGGCACTCGATACCAGCGGTGTGATTTTTTTTAATCGTGTTGTTAGAAACGAGAATCTTTTTATCGCTGTTGGAAATAATCATGCCAGCGCCCTGGTTTTCCACCACCTGATTTTCTTCAATCAGTGCTTCAGAATAAGTGGTTACAAATATCCCCACATTAAAGCTATTGGTAATGATATTGTTCTTCAGGGTTATGCGTGAAGCTTCAGCGCTGATGGCGTGATGAAATCCCCAAATTGTCATATCTTTGATGGTTACCTTAGCGTTGCGACAGAAAATCCCAAAATGGTCATTTTTGGTGCCGCCTTTCATTGCAAAGCCCGCAACCACAGCATCTGTAACGTTTAACGCTTTGATAGTCGCTCTCAAGACTGATTTTTCGCCGGCGCCTTGTAGCTTTACCCCATCTTCCAGCGCTACCACCTCGCGATATTCTCCCTCCGCGACAAACACCGTATCGCCCTTTTTAGCAATTTTCAGCGCTGCTTGAATCGTCTTGTGTTCCTTGGGAACCTGGATGACATTTGCTTCGGTGACTATAATCACACTTGTCATTGCTATACAAACGATTGCTATTACTGATACAAGTCGTTTCATCAATACCTCCCCCTTCTTTACTTTTTTTCCCATTACTCTGCCTCTTCATCTTCTTCCAACAGCACTTCCCGAACTAATTCCGATATCTTCGCGCGTGCTTCTTTGAGCATAACGCGTCCTTTATCCGTCAATTCGTAATACTTGCGCACTTTGCCAGAAACCACCGATTCATAGCAACGAAGATATCCTTTCTTCGTCAGGGCATGAAGCGTTGGATAGAGCGTACCCGGACTAATTTTGTAGCCATGCCGCGCGAGTTCTTCTATCAACCAAGCCCCGTAAACCGGTTTTTTTTTGGCATGATACAAAATGTGAATTTTGATGAAGCCAAGGAAGAAGTCTCTAATCATAAATCGTCTTTCCTGAAAGTAGAAAGTTAAGTGAATATTGGTATCATGTCTCGTTATCAGATTTCGATATTATAACTATACCATTTTTTAAAATGACTGTCAAGAACCATCGATGCTATTTTTTAAAAAAATGATACGTTAAGTAATCATCAATCGTCAATTTTCAGTTGTATCTTTATCTCTAAAGAGCAACTTTTTGTATCATTCTTTTTTGAAACAGAATAGGTTACAAACTTCAGATAAATTCTGACCGACGGAGGAAAAAGTTACATGAATACAGAAATCGTAATAGCGCGTGTCGAAGCATTGCGCGATGACATTGCATCATTATGTCAAACTTTGGTCAGGACTAATACGGTCAATCGCTATAGCGGCGACGCAACGTGGGGGAATGAAGGCGATGGGCAAGCTATAATTGAGCCTGTCTTGCGCGATATTGGCGTTACTATTGAGAAGTTCGATTGTCCCGCTGACATTTACCAGCGGATGGGCGTACTCGGCCCGAAAGGGCGGGATTTTAGCAATCGCCCCAATTTGGTTGCAGAACTTGATTTTGGCGGCGATGGCAAGAGGGTAGTGTTGCAGGCGCACATGGATACTGTGGGCGTGGAAGGTATGTCAATTGAACCATTTTCTGGCGAAATCCAGGACGGCAAAATCTGGGGGCGTGGCAGCACCGATTGCAAAGGCGGGATTGCCGCGGTGGTAATGGCTATGCGCATGCTGTCGGAATTTAGCGAACACTTGCACGGCTCAATTGTTTTCCAGAGCGTTGTTGAAGAGGAATGCAACGGTGGCGGTGCTGGCTCGCTTGCCTGTTGTTCTAAGGGATTGGAGGCTGATTTTGCGATTGTAACTGATGGGAGCGGGCCGATGATTTGGCGAGGATATTCCGGCGTACTGACAGTCGATATTCGCGTACAGGGGACGGGCGGGCATGCCGCTTTGCCAGGTGGCGTAAGCGCTATTGAGAAGGCGTTGGTGATAAAGAGGGCGCTTGACCAATTCAAAAGAGAACGCGAAGCGTCGTCGGCTAAAGCAGTCGTGAATTTGGGGGTGTTCCACGGAGGCGTTCATTCTGCGATGATAGCGGCCGAAACGCTAATGAGTTTGAATATGTGCTATCCGATAAGCGACGCCGTTAAGTCGGAAAAGGAAGGGGCTGGATTTGGCGGGAAACAGATTATGGCGTACTTTGAAAAATTGATTCGCAATCAGGAACAAAGGGACGCATGGTTGAAGGAACACCCATCAGAGATACTTTGGGTAAAGGATTTGATTCCATTCGAGATGGATATTAACCACCCGCTTGTGCAGGGGTTGAAAAAAATGCACCGTAACCTGTTGGGAGAAAAACCTGAGATTGCCGTAAGTCCAGCCTGGAGCGACGCCTGCTATCTGCCACGATACTGTGGCATCCCGACTCTGGTTTACGGCGCTGGTGTGCCGGGTAAAGCCCACAGTACCGATGAGTTTGTTGAAATCGAACGAATTGTGAATTGCGCCAAGGTGTTAGCGGCGTATCTCTATGAGCAACTGAGCGGTTGATTTTTTCATGTAGGGTAAGAAATGTCCAGACAGAGGGGAGACACTACGTGGGATTTCCCTGTTGTAGCGGACGCTCTCCGTCCGTCCACATTTGGTCAAACCTGTATTATCACTAAATGCTTGATAATTTTACCTTTAGGCGAAGCGGCTTTTCACGTTCTACAGTGCTAACTGCAAAACTCGTGTTGGGGAATGGGAAGTAAAGAGTAATAATTTTACTTTTTACTCTTTACTTTTTACTCCCTTAACTATTGCGCATCATTAGCGCATCTAAACCCCTTGTGTCCTTGCTGGTGTTCAGGATTTGGGTCAGGACGAACTGTGGCTGTTATATAGCCTCCGCTATTCACCCATGAGCCACCGCGTACTACATGCGCGCCGCCGGTTTCCGGCCCTTTTGGATCTTCCTTTGGGCTATCCTTGTAATATTCTTTTGCCCAATAATCTGCTACCCATTCCCAGACGTTGCCGCACATATCATACAATCCATGAGGGCTTATACCTTCAGGATAGCTGCCTACTGGAGTAGTGCGTTTTTCATGCCGCTGATAATTCGCTCTAATTCTATCAGGTGGGGCATTTCCCCATGGATGCGCCCTTCCATCAGTACCCCTCGCGGCTCTTTCCCATTCAGCCTCAGTGGGCAATCGCTTTCCTGCCCACTTGCAGTAGGCGTCGGCATCCTCCCAACTCACCCCGCCGACTGGTTGATTCTCCCCATCGAAAAACGAATCGAAGAAAGTAGATGGCGCAGGCCGGCCTGCCGCCTCCACAAACTGTGCATATTCGGCGTTTGTAACCTCAAAGATGCCAATGTAGTACGCATCTAAATATACTTCATGTACGGGGCGCTCATTGCTGTTTGCCCCTTCAATGCCCATGTTGAATACTCCCGCAGGTATTAATACCATTTCCCCAGGCTGTGGAAAACCCGGCTGGTCAGTTGGGTCATTTTGTTGTTCACTCCCATTGTCACCATCATCATCATTCATATACGGTGGGTTCTCTATACATGCGGTAAACAGAAATATGAAAATAAGCAGGGTGATGGTAAGATGTTTCATCTGTGCCTCCAAATTGGTTTCTATGCAAAAACTCGGGTTCTATATTTTGGGATAAAGTTTTACCCTATCCCCGATACAAAATGTTACCGGTTCTTCTTCGTTCATCAGGACAACCGAGACGAGGTGTTTATAGATTTTCTGCACTCGTATCAACGCCATTTTAGTGCCAAGCGGCTCCTGGGCTGTGGAATATGACTTTTTAACGAACATGAATTTCTTACCCGGTTTCGCACCATCAAATCGGGTAATGTAAAGCATGTTCCCCACAACTTTGAGGACGTGACTTTCGGTAGTGGGCGGATGTCCCTGGATTTGCTTATCTTTTTTTGGGAAAATAACATCCCCTGGCAAGAGTGGTTTTACAGAGGAGATAATTTTTGCTCTGGCAGAAAAAGCCGTATGGGATACATGGGTGATGCGCAGCTTTGCGATGTCTTCTTTCCAGATGATTGGATTTTGGGTAACAGGGTGAACTGCCTGCATAATCCGGTATACCTCAACTATATCTTCCTTTTTTAGTGTGCCGGCTATATCAGATGAGATGTTGAGGTATATGTTTCCCTGCGCTCTGGTGTAACTTCGCACACTACTTACCTTGCTTATTTTTGCCCTGTCCCCTACCTGAACTGTCTCGTCCGATAAGACCAATAACCTTGCAATCGCCATGTCCATCTGCGCGGAAACGACCAACGCCCTTCCAACCGGCTCATTTACCGTATATTCCTTTTGGGTAGTCGGATGTTCCAGCGTATTGGTACGGTATATATCCAGCAGCAAACCGGGTCGAATTCCGCCTTCAATGCCCTGGTCAACTGTTGCCATGTTCTCATCAAGGCTGATGATGTAAGCCTCGTCAACTTCAGCGTGAGTTGCGAAACCATATACTACCATTGCGATAATGATGAAAATATATCTCATAAAAGTCAAAGCGGTCAACCTCCCTGTTTAAGGGATAAACACGCCAGCGTTGATTTTATATCAGCAATATCGGATTGTATTTGCGAAATCGCATAGCGTATTTCAGTGAGTTCATCTTTGCTCACACAGTTACTTGAAATCGCATTTGAAGTCTCATCTTTTCGGATTAATGCTGTTTCAATCATTGCGGTTGGGTAGCAGATGCTCATGAAACCAGAAATTTGCAGCCCAAACCCCACTCGTAGCATGACAACCATTACAGTATCATTTGATGGGATAACCTGTGCATACTGCGGTTCCTGTTCTATCCGCTCCAACTTAATCTTTATATATTCTACAACATCCTCCCATGTTCCTTGCAATGCCTCCAAGATTCCATCAATAAGACTGTGCTCCAGTCCGAATTCCTCAAATTTAGTAAGCGCTCGGTTTTTCACTATTGGATTACTTTCACCGCCCTGTAATTTCTCAATAATGGGAAATACTAAATTCGGGCTTATCTCCATAACAGCGTTCCCTTGAAGAGGCACCATGGAGAGTACGCACAAGCACGATGGTTCCGATAACGACATCAGGTAATCGGAATAAGGCATCTGGTCAACCGCAGTACACTCTACTTCTGCAAGCGTAAACAGTCGCGATGATAAAAATTGACTAAATTGACGAGCAAAGTGCTTATGTAGCATGTCCATATTTTTCTCTTGGTCTTTTGAAAGACTGCGTCTTTTGAAATCGTACGGTTTGTAGGTTTTCGGAGGCTGAATACCTTCCTGCTCAATTAATTGCTCGGTATTTGCTTCACTCTGATTTGCCTCTGGGCAGTCATTATCGACAATTTCGTTGATGGTTTCTTCTTCGTTCATTTTTGCTTCCTCCACTTTGGAAAATTTTTCCATTGACCCGATGCCCTAAAAAGCGAGATTAAAAACTAATCCCACTCCGCTACTGGAAAATTTTGCTGCAACATTTATATTTTCAAGCCTTTGTTTACCCAAACCGACATTTACCGGCTCGTCCGAACCGCCAAACAGAATGCGATATGTGGTAATTGAGAAGAAAAAGATTGAAGTGCCAAGGAATATCTGAGACTTTTTATTAAAGTCCTCTGTTTGTTTGCGATACTTCGTGATTTCATCTGGGATTGTAGCAGTTTGGTATTTTTGGTATGAAGTGTTGGATGAGTTCCAGAAATAACCAGCCCCGCCTCCGGCAATCAAGCTCAATCCAAAGAACGTCCATGTTAATTTGTGGGATTTTTTTTGGCGGAAGGTAGCTTGTTTCGGCGTCATTCCCAACAAATCGGCTTCGGATATGGGTATGACTTCCACCATATCCCCTTCATTTATCGTCAAGTTTTGTTCTAATGAGACGGGTTTAGCGTTGGATACGACATCAAACACCCGCGTGATTGCCAAACGCGCCACATCAACACGTTCTCCGTTATTCATGCGGTAGACTAAAAAGTTCATCCCCTCACAGATTCCATCGTCCAATCCCATGTCAATGTATATCTCGTCGTTGTTGATTAAAATGACATACCTGTTATCTGACGTAGAATTTACTTCTTGCGCTGATGCGTGGGGGAGGAAAACGGCAAAAAAAAGTAAGATAATGAGATACATAAGCCTCATGGTATATACTCCTCAAAAACTATCCTGACGTACTTATCAAAGCCTGTTCGACCAAGCTATCGTTGGGTTTCGTGCCTCAACCCAACCTACTTTTCACACAGCCTCTTAGAACGCCAAATCTTCTCTCACGGATTCTATTTCTCGCAAAAGGTCAATCGGGAACGATTCGCTCTCCTCATCAAGTTCAACTTCTTTCAAAGATTTCAATTGTTCCAAAGCGTTTTCATAATCCCCCACATAATAGTAACTTACCGACAAAACCATCTGAACATTCCGCTTCGATATAGCAGGATTGTGGGAAAACGTATACTCTGGTTCTGCATTTAGGGCTTCCTGTGCGTGTTCAATTGCTGGTTCGTATTTCTCCTCCGCAAGGTAAGCGCCCGCCAGTCCGACGTGAGCATCTGCTTGTTTTGGTTCAATAGCTAACGCTTCCTGAAACTCAAAGATAGCGATTAATATTAAGCGATTCATGAAATAACTCCACCCTAAACCGACATAAGCGTCAGCATAGTTTTTGTTATTATCCGTCGCCTTCCGAAAATACTCAATGGCTGGTTCAAAATTCTTGTTTTCATATTCCTCCCAGCCCTGTTTTGTATATTTTATGTAGGGGGGTTCATAAGAAGAATTTTCCGGGTCAAGTGGATTATTGAAGTCCTTCCCGCAGCCGGGCAGCAAGATTAAAACAAAAAGGATACAGATTGATGCGGTATAACCTTTACTCATCCGTTAGTCTCCCTGTTACGTTTGAAATATGCTTTCAAAATAGCAAATTTTGTACCAAGTCACAGAAGCATTCTAGTGTACGATTCAATCGGTTCCCAAATAACTACTTTTTTTCTGATTTATATTTTGACAAAATCGCTGGTGCTTGGTATAATTTTGTTGTCTCGTTTTTCTATACAGGGGAATATTCAGAGAGCTTTTTTAATAGACTGTGTTTTATCAGCGGCTCTGTTGGTTTTAAAGCAAAAATTCTATCACTAAGGAGGTATGAAGATGGTACGGAAACAAACACTTTTTTGCATTTTGCTTTTGGCGGGACTTTTGATGGTATCCTGGGGAGTTTTGGCCGGTCCGATTCCCGAACCGACTCCTGGGCTTCCCAAGGAAGAGTCGATAGCTTATCAGCCTGCAACGACGCCAATTATTGATGCTGACCTTTCGGATTGGGAGAATGCTGCCTTCCGAGCCATTGAAAATAAGGATGACCTTTTGCGCGGTCAGTGGGACGGTGCGGATGATTTAAGCTATCGTTGGGCGCTTATGTGGGATAAAACAACCCTGTATTTTGCAGCGGCGATGTGGGATGATATTCTAACTGAACCGGTTGATGCTAACGCACCCTGGAACGGAGACTGCTTGTTCCTCTACATTGATGCAAATGCAGATGGCACTATTGATAATAAGCCGAGCTTCGTTTTGATGGGTGGAAAACCGGCTGTTGTCAAAGATTGGCCCAGTGGACAGGATTTGAAGGATGTTGACCTTGCTATCGCCATGGAACCAAAATTAGGCAAGGCAGGAAGAATCTACGAAGTAGCCATGCCCTACAAGTCTATGCAAAATATGAATCCCAAGGAGGGCGGTCATTTTAAGATGATGCCGGGACATGACGAGGGCAATGGCCTACCACCAGCGAAAGAGGCAGGAGTGTTCATGGATTGGGGTGGATTGGAGCCTGACCAAGCGGGAAATCTGCGTAAAGTCACCTTTGGGAAGGTGATAAGAAACTGGGCGGTGACGCCGCGGGGTAAACTTACTACCAGATGGGGAGAAATCAAAATTAAGTAAAACTCGGAGGTCAAGTTTCAGGCGACCAGACTGGGTAGTCCCTACGACATCTCTTTGTCGAGATATGAATCTTGACCTACATATTATACCTTTCCATAGAATTTCTTCTGACATTGTAGTGGCGACTTTAGTCGCTTATTCTGCGCTATCAACGACTGAAGTCGTCACTACAAAACCGTCAATTATTTCGTGGAAAGGTATATACAAGGAGGTTTGTTTGTGGTTTCTCGGAGCAAAACACTTTTTTTCTCTGCAATATTGTTCGTTACGATGTTATTTGGTGCGGAGATAGGATTTAATGTCGAAGCTATGGTAGAGCGGGAATATGCTCTGCAAGAGGTACTTGATGCTTGTAGCTATGTTATCTTTGGCACCGTGGAATCCGTGAACGAGAGGCGAAAGAACGCCATTATCTCCGTAAAGGAACATCTCAAAGGAAAAGGGCCCTTCAAGCAATTTAAGATGAACGTCGCTGTGGGCCAAAACAGGGGCAGACTTTCATCCCCCAAACTGATGATGCAAAAATTGAAAGTGGGCGCGCCGGTTATCTTCTTCTATCGTCGAAGCGCAAAGCGTCCGTCATTCTTTAAAGGACTGGGACACGTATCTGGCACATGGTTTCAGATGGAGACGACTGACTCATCTGGCAAGGGCAAAACCTGGTGGAGTTTCACACACATTGAGGCTTATATGCACCGCACTTTCAAGGGCAGCACTGAGGAATTTCAAAGGGTAGTCAGAGCGACATTGGCGGGTAAAAGTTGGCCCACCGCAGGGAATAATGATTTGAAGGTACTTGTTTTGACTGGAAATAAATGTCAAGTGGTGACTGGCAATGTTGACCCGGAAAGTTCCGACATATCCCGCCTGATGGGAACGCCGGTGTTCTTTACCCTGAAACGGCTTCAGAAAGTCAAGCAATACCGATTAGCATACGAAACCACGAAAAATAAGCAGTTGCCGCAACTCCGCAAAGCCGATATTCTCTGGGTAGGGCGACGTGAGTTCGCCGCCAACAAGTATTTTCTTACCCCTGAAACTGAAAAACGTCTCAAACAATTTGTCAAAAACGGCGGCGTGGTAATCGTCACCAGCCAAGATACGGATAAAAAACGCGTACACCCCACCGGCTGGCTGTCTGAACCGCTTTTGGGAATGGAACTCCCCCCAAAAGTACACGATTTGCGTCCCACTTCACACGCAAAAAATCTGTTCCGAACGCCGAATAAGGTGCGCTTAGACAAAGTCTGCCTCAGCGACACCTGGACAAACTGGAGCAATGCGTATACCATTCTGGCGACAACAGCCAAAGGGAAGGGCATCGCTGTTGCCACCCTCCAATACGGAAAAGGTTTGTATATCATTACCAGTCTGGAAAATCGCACTGAAGAGGATGTCAGCAACAATCGCGCACTGATTGAAAATCTGGTGTTCTATACGGTTCAGTGGCTGAAAAACAGGTAGCGTAAACACATCGCCACTTAGGGAGTGCGAAAATTTTCGCACTCCACCTGTGTACTGCAACCATCTTGAGCACAATTGACCCGGCGGGTTTGCGAGAAGGTTTGGGGTTACAGCCTGTGAATCAGTATCCCCACTTGCAGGGGGCTTTGTACAGGCAAGTTCTTTTTCAGAACAAACTCTTTGGGAGCATCCCCGTCTATCTGATTGTACTGAACAAGCTGAAGGTATGTTCAATCAATGCTCCGTTGCTCATTCTCTCGACTGGAGAGAAGCAGAAGGAATTTTGCCGATGGCTTCTTACCGATGCCAAAGGGATGACGATAGAAGAACAGATAATGTATGAATTCTATTTGGTTTCCTATAACTTGATTGAGGATGAGGAGGTGAAAAGGGAGATGGGAAGGAGGTGCGCTCTAAAGAAAGTTGATGCAATGTGGGTTAAAGTCCCACTATGACAG
>CAZRLY010000215.1:7517-10973 GCA_964601015.1 uncultured bacterium | reverse complement strand
CGCGAGAGCATCTTTAGTAACACCCTTATTACTCAATTCAATCAAGTCCATGCGACTTTGAATCCTCTTCCGGAGAACCTTCTCTCCACCTAAAACCTTTATGACATTTGAAAACTCCATCTTGTTACCTCTCAATTATTGTCCAACAAGAACCATGCCAAAAAACTTCACCTACCCGATTGTACCACGACTTGACCATCTGTGGCAAGCCCGAAATACTGATACATATTTTTTCTTGACAAAAACTTTGAAATTGGATATAATTACAGCTAATTGGTCTCATAATTTAGGGTATGAAAGGAGAACTATGACTGAGATTATCTGCATCATCGACAAATCAGATCGGATGCGTGAAATCCCAACCGACGTCATTGATGGATACAACAGTTTCCTTGAAGCGCAAAAGGAGGTACCCGGTGACGCGAAAATCACACGGGTGCTATTCGCTGAAAACCGTGATGTGAGATGGTCAAAAGCAGTAAAAACGGCGACAGTTCTCAGTGAAGAAAGTTACAAACCGTCTGGCGAAACGGCGCTTTGGGACACTATCGACGAAATCATTGAAAAGGCAAACGAACGCTTTGACTCCACACCTTCTGCGGAAAAGCCAAAGAAAGTCATTGTCGTCCTCCTGACCGAAGGGGAGGATAATGCAAGCCGTAGATGTGATGAATCCGACATCTCCGAGTTAATCAGGGAACAACAAAACGATGGCTGGAACTTCATCCTCCTTACCCCAAATCAGGCCCCGCACGACATTGCAAGTAAATTCAATATCGACGAACAAGACGTGGTAAGGTTCGAAAAAATTGGGGAATCCATACAAGGAGCATTTGCGAGAGCAAGCGAACTCGTTACTAAATACCGAGAGGGTGACATTGATATTTGGCTGCCGGAACCAGAAGTAGGAGAGATGACGTGGGTGACGGGCGACGAAGACACTCCCCCCAGAAAAATTATCCCCTTTTTGTTGATTCCTGTAGCTTTTGCCCTTGTGTTAGTGGTTGTTATCATTGTCACCCGCAACGGCACGAATGGGCTTTTGCCACAAGTTGAACATGAAGAAGCAAGGCTTGTTGGGGATAAAATTGTTATTTCCTACGATTTGATTAGCAAAAATCAAGAGAGCAAATTTGACGTTTCAGTTTATTTGCTATCTGATGGTTCTCGTCTTCTCTTATCTGATGTAAGTGGGGATGTCGGTAAAGGCCAAATCCCGGGTGGGGGGAAAAAGATTATGTGGGTGCCCTTAAATGACCCAAATGTTCTGTCCAAGATTCCAAACCCCAAGATGGTCGCATTTGAAGTCATAGCCGAGCAGAGCCGTCATTAATCAAACAGGAGGTTAACCATGAAAAGTCTAACCCTCGTCGTCTTTGTACTACTGTGTTGTATTCCTAACGTACACAGTAAAACTCCACCAATTGACCTATCAAGCTCTATCGTAAGCGGATTGAAGAACCTGGAATCGGACTTGCGAAAACAAGTACAGGAGAGTGTCAATAAGAGTGAGGTTCCATCAGCAAAGCATATAATGCCCGTTGTTGACTTAACGATAGAATATGGAAAGGTATATATTGTATACCGCTACAATGTATTGAATGTGCTGATTGAGGGTACTCAGTACCCACCAGGGAAATACACATTAGAGTCATGCCCCGCAGCAACGGTGGTTATTCGCTCTTTAAAAGATAGCGTGGAACAGCATCTGAGTAAGTATTTTAAAAAGGGGAAAGTAAAAGTCAATGTAACAGGTTTTGCGGATGCCATCCCCGTGTCTGATAACTGTAGGTATCAGGGAGAATTTGGAAACCCGCTTGATAACTCTCGCATAAAAATAAGGACAGGGGAAAACATAGGCACGAATTACAGACTTGCGATTCTAAGAGGCATAGGTGCTAACCGGAACTTAAAAGCGTATTTTGAGGAGAAGTTTCCTGGCGTTAAATGTGGGGTTGGCGCAGAAACTTACGAAGAAGAGGGATATCAAGGAGGGGAGTATAGAAAAGTAAGAATCGAATTGGTTGTTGAGGATACATTTGAGAATCTGCGACCGAATAATGATAGCCCGCCGTCTAAGTCATATACGCTTACGGTTTTGCCTATTATCTCTGAGGATATTGAACCGAAATATAAGCGGGATTTAGCGTGGCAATTACACTCTGCTGTTGAGGAACCAGGAATCACTGTAGTTGAGAGGGGAGAACTGGATAGAGTTATTGACGAGTTGAAACTAAATATGGGCGATTTAGTGGACCCGAAGACAGCTCGAAAAGTAGGTAAGCAGATTGGAGCAGAAAAATTAGTTTGGAGCTTGATTACGGAATATCCTGAAAGTAAATGGTCAATCCAGACTAAAATTGTTGATGTGGAAACTGGCATATCCAGTATAGTATCCAGAGAAGAGAACCCCGTTACCGCTTCTTTGAGTCAATTAGGCAGATATGTAAAAGAGGACGGAAAAAGCGTTGTTCACTGGCTCCGTAATTACTTCCACCCGCAGTCTACTCCTTCTCCGAATAGACTAAAATGATTTCAATACGCCGGTTTTTGCGCCTTTCCGTTTCGGTGTTCGGTGCGACTGCTTGATATTCTCCATAACCTGTCGCTGACAACAGACTGGGGGAAATATGGATTGCGTCATGAAAAAATCGCACTACCGCCATTGCGCGTGCGGATGATAGTTCCCAGTTGGACGGGAATTGCTCTGTATTGATAGGGACGTTATCCGTATGCCCATCAATGTGAATTTCGTTGTAGAGTTCTCTGCGCGTAGCCTGTTTAATGTTGTATCTGTTTTGCAGGAAATGACGCCCAACTTGTCGCAAAATCACTTTGCCTCGTGGCTTGAGAACTGCTTGTCCTGAATCGAACAAAATATAATCGCTGAAGGTAATGCGTTGAAGATTGCCATCAGGAATGATGCGAATCTCTTTGGCTGCCATTTCGTCCGGGAACTTTTTTTGCAATGCTTTCTCCATCACCTTCTGTTTTTTTTCAATGCGAATCTGGACAAGAGCTTTGCTGTTCGCAATGAACTGGATGAAGATAAAGAAGATGAAAATCAACAACATCGCTATCGCTACATCGGTGAAGCTGGGCCAGATGTTGAAAATAGAGTGTTCTCGCATGCGCAAGTTCATGGCGTTCCTCCTTCAACTTTCCCGCGATTCAGGAAACCGAGTAATCGACTCAGGAAAGAGGGCCGTTTAGATTGGGTTTTGACTGATTCGTTGAGTTCTTGCAGAGCCTGTAAAATCCGTTTGAGTACCTCCTTTTCCTCAGAACCACTGTAGGCAATTTCGACATTGGGAGCGTTGCGTACCCTTCCCATCCTCTCAATAGCGTTTCTTACGCCAAGGAGTAGCTCATTAGAATTCTGCCCTTTCAAATCTGCACGGAGTCCGCGAAGTTCTTCGGTTACAGTGCTTAAAACGTTGAGATTGTCGGCAACCA
>CAZRLY010000215.1:0-7417 GCA_964601015.1 uncultured bacterium | reverse complement strand
GTTCGATTTAGGTCATTTATAAATCCAGTTTGTGAGTTTTGATATTCGGTGATAGCGTCCTTTAAGGATTCGCTTTCCGTTGACAAATCGGGTAGGGTTTTGTTTAGTGTATCCCTAAGTTCTCCTTGTGATTCTGTAACCTGTTTAATTGATTGCTCAGTGGATGTTTTGAACGTTTTGACAGCGTCCTCAACGGTAAATTGAAAGCTGCCAATTCCCTCAAGGCTCTTCAACAAGTTCCTTGTTGTTTCTTCAAACGTCTCCGCCAATGTGTATTGTTGTTCAAGCCGCGCTTCCCATGAGACATCGGTTAATTGTTGGATTGCCTTTTCCATTGCTCTGACATTCTCTTCGGCGGTAAATTTCATCGTCTCTGTACTTTCCGCCAGTTTTTCTGCGGCGTTTTGAATAGCGTCCAGTCCCACTGGGGAGGAAAAACAGGGGAGCAAAGTTGTCGTTGTGAAATCCTCAAGCTCCGCTAAAAAGAGGGCCTGTTTGCGATTAAATCGCCAACTGAATACACCTAAAAAGAGTGATGTGAACAAGCCCGCCAAAGTTGTCGCAAAGGCTGTGCTCATGCCGGCTAAGGTGCGGCGTATAACCGTGCTAATTTGCGTTAGGGCTTCCAGTTCAACGTCCGTAACGAGGGGTTGTACTTCGATGATTGCATGACTCAGTCCCCACAACGTCCCAATTAAACCTAAAATAATCAAAATGCTTAAAACATACCTTGCGCCACCAGCCTTGACACTCTCTTTGCCTACCAATACTTCAGACAGGGCATCCTGGTCAATTTGTCCTTGATTGTTTTTTATTTCTATAATCCGTTCGATTCGTTTGTAAACTACACTTCCTTTTCTTACCCCGCTGTCGCTTAATTCCTCTGTCAATTGGTCTGAATCACCAAGCGATGGGGAACTTTTGAAGTAATCAATTGCAATTTTCAACTGGTGTTTTTCACTGGGAAGTTTTATGAGCAAATACCAGAGAAAGGTACCAAGCCCCATAAAAAATAGTACAACGATTGTCCATATAATAGACAACCCTACCTGGCTTTCAATTGTGAAAATAAATTTTAATAGTTCTGACATAACTACTCCGTTTCTTCATTGAGTTAGAGGCTGTATGAAAAGTAGGTTGGGTTGAGTCGTGACCAAAGGGAGCGTATCGAACCCAACAAGCACCAGTTATTCACCCGTTGGGTTTCACTTTCGTTCAACCCAACCTACATGGGGCTTTTCCGTTGTCGCGGACTTTCTCCGATTAGGCTCAACGACTTCGTCTTACGGCGTCCGTCCAGATTCAGTAAAACCCTACACAGACTTATGAAATGAACCATTAGTGGTATTTGGAGATTTTGAAAAAATTTTAGCTGGTACGGTTACCTCAACATCTCGTCTAAAAATACCGCCGCGATATTGTGCGTCACTCAGGTGGATTAATAACGTATCGCTGATTAATGTTTTGAACAAAAGTTTAGTGCCGCGGCGGATTTTGAGGGTAGAGTGAATTGTTTCACCCGGTGGAATGATGGTATTTCTGCTAAAGCGAGGTACGCAGATAAAATTTCGCTCCTCAAATTGTAGGGAAAAAATCTTTAAATTTTCGTTCCCCTTATTGGTATTTGAAAGATACAATCCCTCATGTTCCGGGGCCCTAATCGTTTTTATGGTATCTACAGTAATGTCTGCACTGGAAGCTATGGCGTTTGCGGCAAAGCGCACCGGCTCAGTCATTTTTGAATTCTCATCACGGATTTCTACGAATCCTGAAATGACACCGGGCTTGTGTAGGACTTTCGGGTTAAGGATGAATTCGTAACTGCTATCCGAAAGTTTCACGGCATCAAGCAGTCCGTTTTTCTTGAGTTCCTCTGGAATATCGACGCCGGGTGAAATCGGTTCACCGTCGCTTCGCTTAATCTTCAGGGCAGTCCTCTGTGGTTTGCCAAATAGGAATACCCTTGGAAAATACAACCCGCGCGGTTCAGTAATCAGGTGCGCCATCTGATACCGATAGGTTAGTCTAAACACCCGACGGTTAGCTAAATAACAATTCGTAATCAAAAATGCTTTCAATTGATTGCAATAGGCCCTGGACGTTTTCCCGCTATGGATGTTAAGTTCGGGGCTGCACAAACGCGGGACGAAAGGCTCATCGTTATGAAACGCAATTTTGCCGTTTGGAATCTGAATCATCTTGTTGGGAATAGCACACGTCAGCGTTCCAGCGCCAACCAATTTGAGCTTCAGTGGAGCGGTGACTTCCTGCCCTTTTGCGAAGTTGGGGATTCCAAACTCCGTTTGTTCAAGTATGGGGACAACGCCTCTGGTTGCCAGCATCGCTGAGACGGGAATACCATGCCTTTTGTCCCCAGTAATCAACTCAACTTCCCCAACATTAAGTCCAGGCTCCATTTGGTTCGGAAGGATTTTAACCGTTATTTCCGCTTCTCCCTTGTGAGGCACGGAAAACGACGCAGGTGAAACACTCAGCCACTCAGCCGATGAATACGCCAACAGGTTAATATCGTCCTTACCATTGTTGTGGATGGCAGCCGTTTGTTCATACCGATTTACGTCGGCTCTGGAGGCGAAACCGTGAGAACAGAAGATAACCTCGTTCAAGCGCGTTGGGTCAAATCGCATCTCGCCGTCGAGTTCGTAGCGGTAGCAGTATGTTCCGTCAGACAATGACAACGTTGTGAAAAAGGCTCCAGCCCTCTTTTCCATCATCAAAACACCCGACTCCCAGTCGTTAAAATCGCCCACAAGATAACCGTGTTGGGCATTGAAAAGGGGAAAACTAAATTCAACATCTTCAAAGAGTGGGACATTGTCGTAGTATATTTCATGGGGCGAAGTCTCAAGCGGAAGTTCTTTTAGTGCGTTTGCGGGTAAATCCACCTCGTAATTCAGTTCAGAATCTTTCACCAAAGTCACATCCTCATTCTGCCCCACGGTGCCTTTTACCACTACCCACGCCCAAACCTCGATTTTCTTGTCTGCGATGTTGAGCCACCCAAAGTTGCGTCCCAACTGCATCTGCTCGATATTCGCCGACAACGCAAAAGTCTTGGTGCTGGCAAACTCAATTTGGTATGCCGAAGGATGGAGCCAATCAACGGATGCCTCTGCTTCCCCTGAAAAAGCAGTCCTGCCGGTGTTTGACAAGGAGAATTTACTGAGCGCATATTTTAGTTTCGCAGGCTTGTTTTTTTTCGTTTTGGGTGCGATGATGCCAGGGGAGTTTAGTTCCAAATCGTAATGAAATTCACTGCCTTTTGAGGAAAGACAGGCGTGCAAGGTGGTTTCCCCTGTTTGTTGGAGACAGAATCGCTTTGGGGGCTTTCCGTCAAAATCCCCTGCGAGGTAAAAATCCTTCACCGCCGCTTCCTCCTGCCTGATGGACAACTTCCAGACGGTAATCTCTCCAAAGCTCACCCGTTCAGGAACTTTCAGAATCGGCACATCGTTTTCAGGGACATTAACCTGCAATTGCACCGCACTGAATGTATCGCTAATAGAATTAGAAGTAATTTTCAGATGAGCGGCGTGAGGAGCAGGAGTTTCGAGGAGTTTTTTCTGGTGAAGCGTCAATTCCACGGAGTGGCATTCCGATGGTATTGAAAGTTCGGCTTTGAGGGTTTTCGTGCGGCGTTTGAGCCAATTCTTTGCCTCCTTGTCAATTTCAATACCATTTACCTTGAGCGTCCCACCTCCCACGTTGCGGACGGGAATTGAAATAACCTGGCGTGGTTCGTCAATCTCATCGGGGACAATCGAAGAAGAGGCATACAGATACGGCTCCTTGATAGGGGCGATGTCGTAACTTCTTTCGATAGGGACTGCGACGGAGGGTAGATACAGTCTATCATGAATCTTTTTAAGATGCTCTATCATTTTTTCAATATTTTGTCGCGTCGGGATGACGCCGTAAATTCAATCTCCTCTTCTTCCTCGCCTTCAAGTTTTTCCTCTTCGGTTCTGTCGTAGTTCCGCAGATATTTTGTTACAAAATACACAACCGGGACAGTTAGGCCAATTAACAGAAACAATACGGCAATGACAGCGGTGTTTGATTTTCCTTCCCGTTCCGGTTTTGGTGGTTCTTCTTTGGGCTTTTTGGTAACCGGTTCTGAGGGTTTTACTACAGACGGTTCCGGTGGTGCGGGAACGAGAGTCAGGGGAGTAACCGTGCCGCTTCTGCCAACGTTTGGAGGAAGTTTCCCAACTGTCCAGCCTGTCCCCGTCGTTTCGCAATAGTAATATTTCGTCCCTCTGTAGACGAAGGTATCGCCTGTAAATGCCCCGCTGGCACCAAGGGCGACGTGTCCAGGCGTATCAATCAACGCCACTTTTTCGCCCAGTCCGCGTAAAATTGCGCCGGTCAAAATTGTAGTATCCTCGCAATCGCCTCCACCTTCGATGAGCGTTTCGATGGCGTAGCGACGGAACTCATCGTAGCCGGTTGTAACGTCATCGTAAGTATAGGGCAGCGATTGGACGAATCCCAACACAAAATTGATTTTGTCGATTTTCGTCAAGTCTGCACCTTTTATGACGCGTTGAAACTCCCGCGTCAAGTCGCTTATGGCTTCCGTGCCTTCATTGACCAATTTGGGGATGTCACGTCGTTCTTTGCTTGAATACGAGTTGTATCGCTCCACGTTGATGTCCATTAAAACGGTATAGTGTTTCTGCTTGAATGTCCAGACATAACGCCTTCCAATGCTTTGCGCGTTGCTGGCAGGGCGACGCTGGTTGATGCCCTCGTAGATGCGCACGTTACTCAACGCACCCGCAGCTTCAGCATCGCATATACCTTGACATGCAAACAGAAAAATCAGGACAAAATATGTAAAAAATCTTTTGCGCATTGACGATGTCCTTTTTTGTTCCCTAAATGCAGTCATTTATGGAACAAACCACTAAGCCGGTTCCCCGCGAACGACGACGGACTTCCGGATAATCGTTCCGTCATCCTTGCGGCGCAACCCCCTTTGCGTCACTTCTACTACGACACCGGATTCATAATTGCCCTGCTTTGTGCCTTGAATGTTGTGCAGACGAGAATCTGCCTTCGTTTTGCCGATATTGATAGGAATTTCTTCAAAGCCTGCGAGGTCAAGAATTTGCGGCAAATATTGATTGTTGAAAAAAGCGGAGATTTGCTTCAGTTGGGCGTTGTTATCAGTTGTCCTGCCTTCATCAAACGTACTCATCAACTGAGTAGCGATATTTTTTAGAACTCCATCAACCTTGCTTAACGCCTCACGCAGATGTTCTTCAAGGTTGGATTCGCTTAGTTTCTCCTTGTATTCTAAGAGAGCGTTCCAATACTCCTGCCTGACATATTCTGTGTAGTTTTGTTCGGGAGACAGTTTTTCGGGCGGAGCTTCTGTTGAAGCCATTTGCGCAAGTTCGTTGGCTTGCTGCTGCTCATGCTCCTTTGGACTGGGTACGTCAGGAGGAATAAATTTAGGAAGTGGTGCCTGGAGAGCTTGCAAGGTTTCGTTGAGTAAATATTCAACGGCAGTAACGGTTGGGGGGATAGCGTCTTCGGAGTAATCTGTTTTGACTAAATCATTTTTGAATGATGTAATCTGGGAAAGAATTGCAGAAAGTGTTTCTATTTGTTGTTGACTACTTGGGGCACCTGCATCAGATGACGCTGTTTTTTCAAGATAATCTTTTTGGAGAACATCGGCTGCTTGTTGAACTTGCCTTGCGATTTCTTGCTTTTTGTGTTCTAAATCTCGGTACTCAAATTCATCAAGCTGCTTTAGTCTATCTTCCAATTGCTTCTGTTTTTCCGCTGCTTGTGTTATCGCTTGTTGCGCCTTTTCGAGAACTTCCTCGCTGATTTCGGCTTTGATTTCAAAAGAGGCATCGCGGGCTTGCTCAATATCCTTCAAATAGCCGAGCCCTTTCTCTAAATTTTGCCCAATCACCTTGGCTAATCGTTGGCTTTCGCTACGTTCGGATTCAATTTCTTCTCGGTATCCTTGAATCTCTTCGTGGTATTTTTGACTCTCTTGCACTTTGTTTTGTGCAACCTCGAATGTCTCTCCGAGAGCGTCAAGTATCTCTTGCGCCTTTTGCTGATGCGACTCGTCCGTCTGTAGGTATTGCAAAACGTTTTGAACGGTAGCATCTTGCAGTTGAGCTATGTTGTTCTTAAACTCACCGATACTGTGCTTGAGTTCATCATATTGTCGTTGGGATTGTTGTTTGAAAGTTTCCCACTCTTTGGTAAGGGGTTTTATTTGTTCCGGCTCGCTTGTCTTTTGGGCTACTGTCTCACCAACCTCGGGCTGCTCATTTTCAGGTTTATCTACTTGCTTTTCAGGTTCATTCTTGCATTCTCGGAGTTGATTAATTTCGCTGTGTCTTTGTCGAGTCTGGGCGAGTAACTGTTCCGTCTGTTTGTAAAGCCCGTCAATGTTTTGGGCAGTTGTTTTGAGTTCGCTGTAAGGTTGCTTGGCATGTTGACTTATGGTAGAAAGTTCGCTTTGAACATTTTGTGCATTTTCGAGGATTAGTTGGAGCTGTTGTAGTGTCCACTCAACACCACTTGAATCAAATGCTTCAGGCTGACCAACAGGTGTGTGTTCCGGTGAAACTTTCGGCGGTTCTTGAGGGCGGCTTGACTCATCTCGCCGCCGGCGCGTTTCCCCAGGAGATAGATCAACAGAAGAAACAAGATTTCTGAGCGGTGTTTTCGGCTGTTTCCGCTGTTGGCGCACCGGTTTTAGCGTTGGTGCTTTTGGGGGTGTAGCAGCAGGTTTAGTATCAGAAGCGGCCGGCCGCGTACGTGTTGTTGCTTGCCTTGTAGCAGGAGCAGAACCCTTCCATTGTTCTATGCCTCCTCTTACTACCGCTGCTTTGCGGATGGTTTGTTTCGTAGTAGCGTTGCGGATTCCATTTTGGATCACCTCAACGACAACGCCTTCTGGATAATTGCCGGATTCTATTCTATGGATGCTATGCAAGCGAGAATCCACATTGGTTTCGCACGGTTCGACAGGGATAATCTCCATGTCCAGTTTGGCAAGGATTCGTTGGCGGAATTCTTTGAGAATTTCAAGTCCTTTGTCAGGTTGCTTTCCATCTCTTTCGAGCGCATCTATAGCGTCAACGAGATTATAGCCGAGGTCAAGTTTTAACGGTTCAGGCAGTTGTTCGCTTGAAGAAGATATTTCTGCGTCCTGGAGCATGTTTTGGAGGTTACCCTCGAAGTTTGTGATAGTGTTCCAAGCCTCTGAGGATGTTGCGATACGGTTGCTTGTCAGTTCCGCCTTGCATTCGTTGATGTTTTTTACGATTTCCATAACCAGTCCAACAAGTTCGCCATTTTTTCGCGTTGGTGCTTTTGGGGGTGTAGCAGCAGGTTTAGTATCAGAAGCGGCCGGCCG
>CAZRLY010000214.1:0-11074 GCA_964601015.1 uncultured bacterium | reverse complement strand
ACTCGTATCCTAATGAATGTTTGTTTGACATTAATTATAACATATGAGGTTGGGTATGTGAGCAGCACTACCCAACACGCATTAAGTCAAGGGTTTGAAACGCTAGTCGAACAGCCCGTAGCGCCGGTTGAGTAGATTCGGAACAGAGTGGAGAATCGTATCGAAACCAAGCGGAGTTCATATCGCAAGTATTGACATACCCCGTTCACTGGGTTTCGATACGGTTTTTCTCTCCGTTCAAAACCTACTCAACCGGCGTTCACTTTGTCTTAACTCAATGCACATGGGTAAAATCGGAATTGCGATGAAAACGTAGGAAGTGGCTGCCCACCTGCTCACCTGCTTTAATTCTCCTTCCGTCGGGTAGGTTAGAAACCATACCCGCCCTACTTTTTGACAGCGAAATATCTACAAAATCAGCCTGCCTATTTTTTCCCGAATTCTGCCAGAACCTTTTTCGCTTCGGGCGTTCCTATCTTTTTCAAGTTATTGTACGCCAAGGTATACTTGGGGTCAATTTGCAGAGCCTGCTTGTATGCCTCTATCGCTTCCTGATATTGTCCAAGCTCGTCATAAGCCCACCCCATGTTATTGTACGCCATGGCAAGGTCAGGCTTGATTTTGATAGCCTGCTTGTATGCCTCTATCGCTTCCTGATACTGTTCACTCTTGCCATAAGCAAACCCCTCGTCAAAATACTCCGATGCGGTTTTCGCTTCAGACTTAGGTTTCGGTGATTTTTTGGGGGATGGGACAGGCACCTGTTTATCATTGAACGGGACAGAGCCGCGTTCAGTACAGCCCTCTAAGGCGGTTTGCAGTTCAAGTGCCGTTTGGTAGCGCTCGTCAGGCTCCTTCTCCAACGCCTTATTGATTATCTGTGCAAGATTAGGCGAAATGGAACTCGGAATTTCGACATCGTTCAGGCAAATCTGTTTCATGAGCTGCCTGAATCCGCCATGAAACGGGACATCGCCGGTGAGTATTTCAAAAAGGATAATTCCCGCCGCCCAAATATCAACGCGCTTATCGTAGCCGGGGTCAAATTGCTCCGGAGCGCTGTAGGCGACGGTGCTGGTGCCCGATGAGGAGGCTTTTTGCGAACCCTCCAGAATCCGAGCCAGACCAAAATCTCCTATCTTCAGTCCGCCCTCGCCGATGAACAGGTTTGCAGGCTTCAAATCCCGATGCATCACGTCTTTGTCGTGAGCGTGCGCAAGCCCAGCACAGAGTTGCAGCGCATACTCGACAGCTTGTTTTTCGGGCAAAGTGTCCTGTCGCTTGAGTAGCATCCGCAACGTGCCACCTTTAGCGTGCTCCATGATTAAATAGACCGCGCCCTCCGCCTGAGATACCTCAAAATCCCACAAAGTGATGACGTTTTGGTGATGCAGCTTTGCCATCAGCTTCACCTCCGATTCGTCTATGTCATAGCCCTTCTCTATCGGCAACACCTTCACAGCGACCGAACGTCCTAAGCGAGTGTCGTCGGCAGCCCAGACATCGGCAAAGGTGCCTGAACCGATCTTTTTGGTGATTGCGTAACGTTCAAAGAGTTGCATGTTTGCTTGAAGCATTTTGCTCCCTCCTTCTGTCGGAAGTAATAATGTAGCGGCATACCTCCGTCCTGCCATTGTTTGCAATCGTTAGGACGGGACGGAGAGCGTCCACTACGCATTTGTGATTACCTCACAAAAGCTAAACCGGTCTAAAGACATCAGCTAAAGCTTCGGTGTTGGTAAAATAATTAAAACCAGAAACAGCGTGCGGAGCCCAAATTAGCTCCGCAGGAGCGACTCTCAGCCCCGTAGGGGCAACATGTTTATAGAAATAGCGTGCGGAACCCGAATTAGCTCCGTAGGAGCGACATTTTGTTTGACGGAACATTTCGCCCCGATGGGGCTTTGGGCAATTTGTGTTCCTCATTGCTATAAACATTATGCTCCTACGGAGCAGGGCAGGATTCCGTTAAGTTGATGCCAATGGGTTTCACCTTCGTTCAACCCAACCTACATGGGCTCTTCTCCTCAATGCGAATTTCGGTTTCTCCGAGGGTGATTCGGCTACCGTGGTGCAGTTTTGTTTTTTCATGACACGGTTGCTCGTCGTGTTCGGTTGGGGCGATGGGTTCGAGCCAGTAGCAACCGTCCTCGTAGAGCAGACGTGCGTGTGGGTTTGCGAGCGAGTTGTCGCCTAAGCCGATGGTGGCGTTGTGCTTGCGGTATGCGCCGAGAGTTGCGCTCTTGTTCATCAGGACGTAGATTACAGCAGATATGCCCAAACCATCTTCGATAGGTTCGAGGTTTGCGCTGTCGCCGGTGGGCGGAGCGTTGAATTGCAGGCGTGGCTTGCCTCCTAAACCGATTTCGTCGCCGTCACGAAGGAGCGCGCTGTCCTTGACGGTTTCGCCGTTGATTGTTGTGGGATAAGACGTACTGAGGTGCTTGAGGGTGTAGTCGCTTCCGTTGCGAATAATCTGCGCCTGTTTGCGGGAGAGGTTGCCTGTCAACTTGATAGCGTTGCCCGACGTGCTTCCGATGGAAATCTCCCTGTCGGGCGGGAGGACGATAAAATCGGTCGGCTGCTCCTGGACATAAAAGCGGATTGTCCCGAATATCGGGGTAACGCTGTCGAGCGACTCACTGAGTTTACGGGCATCGGCGCGGTTCGGAAAGCGAGTCAGGACGTGAGCGATTACCTCACGGGCGCGGTCAGTTTCTCCGTTGTTGTGCAATCCTTCCGCTTGTGCAATTTCCGCCGTTGCGCTATTCCAGTCGCGGCAACCCTCCAACAAACGCACGGCTTCCGCATCTTTGGCATCAAGGGCGACGACGCGCGACAACAACGTCTCCGCAGTCGCTACCGCTTCCCTTGCTTCCTCAATGTCCGATTCCTCTTTTTCGGCTCTCTCCCGGAGTTGGATGTGAGATGTTGCTTGGAACAGAAGTGTTTTGACTTGCTGGCGTTTGACTTTTATCTCCCGCAGAATTTCAGCAAAACGTGGCTCTTCACGAAATTCCCTCTCGCCTTCCCTCGCCAACCTTTCAGCGGATTCATATTGTTCGTCTGTCATCGCCTGATTCGCTTGCTCAAGCAAAAAGGCGCGCAGTCGCGACCGGACGCTGTCCATCCGTGATTCCAGCACGGTTTCGTTGATGTCCAAATGAGAGACATCTATTGTCAACCCGCGCAGGAAATCAAGCGATTGTGTATACTCGTTGAGCGCAGCGCGAAGCGTCGCATCCTGCTTTTCGTAGTCCAACCCACGCTGATAGCCCTCATAAGCCTTCACCAGCGTTTCCAAAATTGGTCTATATTCCAACGCCGGCGGATAGTCGGGATAAACCTCCCGCAGCAGTTCATCGTTGAGTTTGCTCCACGCCGTCTGTGGGTTCGGTTCGGCTTTAATCGCTTCAAGGAGTTCTGCCGCTTGCGTGTTGAGCGCGGTCTCAACCCGGACAACTGCCTCGTTGATTTCTGGGCGTCCCCGAAAACACGCCAATCCTTCTCCATGTAGTGGACGCTCTCCGTCCCGTCCGCTACGCAGTTCCTCAACTGCCAATCGGAGATTTCCTACATCTTCTGCTTCGATGCCGCGTTCGTAGGCGTTTGCCGCTTGCGCCTGGCGTTCGATGGCGGGACGTAGGGCGGGGATTTCTGGATGATGTGGGTCAACGCTCAAAATCTCGTCTGCGAGGCGGAGGGCTACGCGTGCGTCCTCCTCCCCTTTGAGCGTCGCATATTGCTCCTCGGATTTACTCAGGATGGCGTTGGTGTCGGCGAGCAATTTTGACGCTTCGGCGCGGATGTCGGGTTCGTCGCGGATTAGCAATTCCAGCGACGGTTTTGCCAGTCGATATTGCTTCCGCTCAAACAACCCCTTTGCGTTAGCATACGACTTTTTGAGTTCACTTGCGCGCCTCTCTGCGACCGATTTCCAACGTGTGGCTTCTGCGTGGTCAAACACGATGGCGAGGGCTTCATCAAACGCGGCAATCGCCTCACTGTAAAGATTTTTGTCCAGTTTACTCCGTCCCGTTGCAAGATATCCACTCGTCAATATTTTCGATTCACGAGAGCTTTCTTCCTCTTCAATATCTGCTTCGAATTCGTCGGTATGCGGATTACCGGGATACCCTTCATTTAGGTCGCGGAGAATTCTGCGAGCGGTTGCGAAATCAGCCTGTTCAATCGCCTCGCGCACCTGCTTGCACAGTTTTTCCATCTCCTCGCGCGCCGCTTCGATATTCGCTATCCAGTTCTGAAAGTGTTTGCGTTGGGCTGTTGAATGAATTCTGAAAAGTTCAGAGCCTGCCGTCGCCTGCTCCAAAGCATCCGCAAATTTGCAGGCGTTATAGTCGCTCTGGATTTGCGCTTCAGCGTCCTCGACATACTCCGTCTCATATTGAGCTAAGAGTTCGTCTGCGTTTTCGGGTTTCCAACTGCCAATCAACGAAGCCTTTCGTATCGCCTCACGCAACGTCTCAATCGCTTTCGGCACATCCCCTACCGCGTGGTCAGTTTCCGCAGATGCCACCATCTCAAGACATTCGCCTTTGTTCTCCAGCGTCCGCTTAAGTATAGTTCGGAGATTGAGTGCTTCACGATGATTTTCGTCAATCTCCAAGGCTAAGTTGTAGTACATCAACGCCCTCTCAAAATCAGGCGGTTTTGCGTTGCGGTGTTCTTCTCCCTTCTGGAGGTATTCCCCCGCTGTCATCTTTTTTTGACGCTCCAAATCTGCCTCCGACTGATTAATCGCCTGCGCTAATTTGGTGACTGCCTCATGTTGCGGCGTGAAGCGTTTTGCCTGCTCTAAATGCTGGCGTGCCTTCTGCAATCCATCAGCCAATTTTGACCTAACCGCTGCCATGCCTTCGTTCAGATGATGCCGTCGGTGTTTGTCGATTATCTCCTCAACCGCGTCGTAAAAATAACCCAAACCCTCTTTTTTAGCGTCATCAATCATATCGACGGCGTCATCATAAAAATGTTGGTTCGCCAACCCTTCCGCCTGCTAAAATCACCGTAGGTTGGGTTTTGTTTCTCAACCCAACTAAAAATCCGGTTGTGGTAGGTAGGGTATGGTGGAATACCTACCCATGCGCATCAACTTTAGCCCGATACGGGCGATATGTTTATAGAATCAGTAGCCTATCAGCATCTGAGCTCCAGAGGAGCAACATCTTGTTTGACGGAACATTCCGCCCCGATGGGGCTTTGGGCAATTTGTGTTCCTCATTGCTATAAACATTATGCTCCTACGGAGCGGGGCAGGATTTCGTTAAGTTGATGCCAATGGGTATGGTGGGATACCTACCCGATAATTGGCGTAACGAACGTTAGTCGGGTAGTCTTGCAGACATACCCTACCTACGATTATGTTTATCAACCCAACCCAACTAAAAATCCAGAGACCAAAAAATCCTGACAAAGTAGCCCAACTTTCTAAGTTGGCTATTTGCGCCAAAGCCAAGATAGAATCTTGCGTTACCTTTAGTCCAAGAATCCAAAAATCCAGAAACCCAGGAACCCACCTATTCAAAGACCCCGCTGGCGACTACAACTCGAAAACCAACGTTGATGCCGCAGTAGATGATGTTGAAGTAGGCACGGAAACCGCAACGGGCACGGCTGGCACCGCTATACCAACTGCCTCCACGAAAGACATGATAACTTCCTGACGAAGGACCGGTTGGGTTGTCTTTCGGAGATTTTTCGTAGTAGTCAGCATCCCACCAATCGGAACACCATTCCCATACGTTTCCAGCCATGTCGTATAGTCCGTAGCCGTTTGGCGGATATTTCTTGACGAGCATGGTGCCTTTTTGTTGCTTGCCGTAGTTTGCGTCATCATGAGAGATGGTATCTCCGTTCGGGTATTTCTTCCCAACCAAACCGCCGCGAGCAGCTTTTTCCCATTCTGCTTCGGTTGGCAGTCTTCCGCCTACCCACTCCGCATAGGCACTGGCATCTTCCCATCTGACGCAGACGACAGGCTGTTCTGGTTTATTGAAGTTCCTGTCTTTCCACGGTTTCAAACCGCCCTGCAATTTCCCGTTGACATAGCCCGTTCCTTCGGGTTCACGGTGTCCTGTCGCCTCTACGAATTTCCTGTACTGCTCGTTTGTAACGGGGTGCTCGTCCATGTAGAAAGCATCTGTGTAAACTTCGTGTTGTGGAGTTTTATATAAGTCGCCCGTTTCGTCGCCCATCATGAAGGTTCCTGCGGGGATATGAACCATCTTCATGCCGTCTTTTTGGCGGCTCTTTGTCTGGGGAGGCGGTGGCTTTTTTGTGAGCGCGTCGCGCATCTCGGAGGCGGACTGAAAACGCTCCTCAACATCCTTGGCAAGGGCTTTCTCCAAAAATTCTCGATGGCAGGAGAGAGCGAATCAACTATCGGAATCGGTTGATTCGGGTTCATTACTTGAAACATTATCTCAGGCTCGTCAGCATCCTTATCGAAGGGGAGTTCGCCGGTTAGCAGTTCGAGCGTTATCATCCCCATCGCCCAAATATCGACGCGCTTGTCGTAGCCTTTGCGGTACTGTTCGGGGGCGATGTATCCTACCGTGCCTGTCCCACCAGACTTGGCGCGTTGAGAGCCATGCAGGATTTTCCCCAGCCCAAAATCCCCTATCTTCGGGATGCCATCACAGATGAACAGATTCGCCGGTTTCAAATCCCGATGGACTGCCCCCTTGTCGTGAGCGACGGCAAGTCCCTCGCATAGTTGCGCCATCAGTTGGCGTACCTGCGCTTCGGGCAAAGGGCCGCGTTGCTCAAGAATTTTTCGCACCGTACCGCCATCGGCATATTCCATAATCAAGTACACACAATCGTTTTTGATGCCGATGTCCCATAGGCCCAAGATGTGTGTGCTGTTGAGGGCGCGGAGTATTCTTCCCTCACGGATGGCATTTTTGGCATCGTCCTCCTTGCCAGAGTCGATGGTGATTTCCTTGATTGCTACGGTGTCGTCCAAATCCGGGTCAAAAGCCTGCCAGACGGTGGCAAATCGCCCTCGCCCGATGCGTTTAGTAATCTCATATCGGTTGAATAATTTATCTGCTTCGGATAACATAATTTTCCCTCCTTGTACTCTGTCAATCGTCAATTTTTGGGTAATACATACTCCAGGTCACCGGTCTAAAGACACAATCTAAAGATGCGGTGTTGGTTTTGGAGAGTCTTGCTTTACATTTGATGGGAGCGCCGAAACGCCTGCTTATGGTTTTTGACTGAAAAATTGGGTAATTCAATGTAGACTCAAGATTCTATCTTGGCTTCTCAGAGCGAGATATGATATGCTGTTCCTCAAAAAGAATGAACAATAAAGTTCATTAACGGCTTTTGCAGAAAATAAAATCGCCCATCTGCTTGGTCTGGATTGGCAAATCCAGACCAGACCGGATTATCAAAAAGCCCGTTGGATTGGCAAATCCACGACAAAAACCGTCGGATTTGCCAATCCGACGGGAGCATTAATGTATCAGTATTTTCTGGAAACAGCATATGTGTTCAAAACTGCCAAATTGGAAATTTGGGCTACAGTCATTACCCAAAAATTGCATCAACATTCATTAGCATGTATTACCGACTGAAAGTCGGCGTTTTGAAATCGCAGGATTGTTCGTCAAAATTACCTAACCAGCACCTTGTCTTTAGACTGAATCTTTAGATAGATTCTTTAACCGCATCTGTGCTTTTCCATCAATCCGCGTGATTCAGTGCTGTTGCAAGCACTTCCATTGCAATCGGACCGGCTACCGCCGCGCCCCAGCCGGCCTGTTCTGCCAGCACACAGATTGCAATGCGTGGAT
Organism: uncultured bacterium; assembly: GCA_964601015.1. Taxonomy (GTDB): domain Bacteria; phylum Poribacteria; class WGA-4E; order DTYX01; family CAZRLY01; genus CAZRLY01. The sequence goes on along the minus strand of CAZRLY010000214.1, from coordinate 3,248 downwards.
TGTCGGCGGGGGCGAAGGCGACAAACCATGAGTGGGATGGTTTGCTTTTATCCGTTTCTGCGGTGCCGGTTTTTCCAGCTACTAAAATTTCCGTTCCCTCTGCTTTGCGCGCTGCGATGTATTCTCCCTCTTCGGTTTTGTAAATCCGTTTGAGCCATTTCCCTGTACCGCTCTCTATAACGCCCATCATCATCTTCGCCACCTCTGTTGCGACTTCTGGTGGAACCGCTTGACCGAACTGCTGCGGGGAGTACGTTTTTATGATGTCCCCGGGTTGGTATCGTTGGGGACTACCGCTTTCGCCAACTGCGGATGATTCGCTACGAACACCATTCACTACAGGACTGTTTCGGATTTCCTTCACCAAACACGGTTTCATCACAGTTCCTTTATTGGCTATAGCTGCCGCTACCATCGCTAATTGCAACGGCGTTGCGCGCACTTCGTACTGCCCAATGCCGCTCTGGGCTATCAGTCCCGGATAGGGAGGGAATTCATAGGGTACGGAATAGCTTGATGCAGTCCAAAGTCCTTTTTCCGCCTGTTCATCGCCGTAAGACGCAAGTCGGCGGGCTTTATCGGATAGCAGGTCAAAGAAATGCGGATGCTGTCTATCTATCCCGAAACCGAATTTGCTGGCATATTTACGCAGTTTATCCTTACCAAGTTGATGTGCAATATCGGAAAAATAAACGTTACAGGACAACATCAAGGCTTTTGAAAGGTCAACTTCTCCATGCTTCAGATGGCATCTTACATTGTATTTCTTGTGATAACCGTTACAGAGGATTGTTTTTTGGGGATTAATTACGCCTGGCTCCATCAGGGCTGCGCTTGCGGTTACGATTTTAAACGTCGAGCCGGGTGGGTAAATCTCTTCAAAAGCTCTATTGTGAAACAACTTGGATTTTCTATCGCGTTCTGCACGCATCCATCCCCTTCCCACTGGAGAAGCCGGGTCAAAAGAAGGCTTGCTCACCATCGCTAAAATAGCACCCGTATTCACGTCCAGCACGACGATAGCGCCGTTGTGTTCCTTCAGTGCAGCATAAACGGATTTCTGAAGTTGGCTGTTGATTGTCAAAACGACATCGGCTTCTGAAGAGCGAAACTTGCGAAACAAAAGATACCACTTCCTCTTCTGCTTTCCCATTAGCAAATCGTTGTAGATGTTTTCCAATCGGCGATTGCCGTAGCTTATGTTGCTATAACCTATCACGTTGAACAATTCCGGCCCGAAAGGGTAGACGCGTGAATAATGCCCGCGCTCATCTGCGACGCTATCCGCAATAATCTCGTAGTTACAATCTAAGAATTTGCCGCGCTTCCTTTTCCTGCTAACCATTGTGATATGCGGATTGCTGATATTTGTGGTGCCTTTGGCAAATTTAATTTGCCCTTTCTCAACAATTATAGCGCCCTGCCTATCAGCTTGAACCAACTGCATGTAAATGGCGCGCCTTCTTCTCATGGAATATCCGGAATTTGAAAGGTAACGAGAAAGTCTCTTTTTATTGAGTTTGGCGAAGTAACCATCACTTGATTTTGACAGAACCCCCGCCGACACCAATTCATTAATACTCTCCAATAATTTTTTATCGTTATACGGTTGATGGGTTATCCATCTTCTTAGCACAAACTGTTCTGTTGCCAGAACAAGTATGACAATGATAAAGCCGAGTGTGAAGCATCTAAATGCGGTTTGTATGTTTTTGTCCATATTGTTTACGCAAAAATACACACAAAGATTTTTGCACTCCTCTGCAAAAGTACGCTTCGCTGATTTTTGCACTCCTGAATTACAGAAAACAGGCAAGAAAGCTCCCGCAATTTGCGCTGATTGTCGCGCAAATTTCAAGCGTGGGGGAGACTTAAATCTTTGATTGTCTCTTTATTCAATAGCGGCTTCTGTCTTTGGTCTTTTCAATCTTCAATCTTCATTCTTCAATCTTCAATCCATTCGTCTGTTGCTGATAGTCGCAACAGAATTCCTACCATGATAAAGCTAATCAATAGCGAACTTCCCCCGTGACTGACGAATGGCAAAGTGATTCCCGTGAGCGGGACAAGGTTCATGTTTCCTGCAGCTATCAGTAAACCTTGTACGGCTAAGGCAACCATGAATCCTATGGCTAAGAGTTTGCCGTAGGTATCTTCGCGTTGCATTGCAATCCTATAACATCGGTAAAGGAGTAACCAAAAGGCGAGAATAACAACAGCACCGCCGATAAATCCAAATTCTTCGCAGATGCTTGCGAAGTTGAAATCTGCCCAGGCATTTGGGATAGCGTGAGGCAATCCCATTCCCAACCCTGCCCCGAATAGTCCACCAGCACCGATTGCCCAGAGAGAGTAAGCCAAGTTTTCGCTTTGACTGAAGGGATTCAGCCAGATATCCACGCGTTCTTTTACAACTAACGGTGTTTCCAAGATGTACGCTGTAGTCCCTGCTATCATGAGCATGCCAAAACCCAGAATTAAAATTGAGCGAAGGGAAGTGCCAACCACGAACATTACCAGCAGCAGAATAAACAGCACTGCTACGAATCCGAAATCTTCAAGCGGAACTACCAAACCCAACACAAGCGCGGACATCAGAAAAAACGCAGCAGTATGCGCAAGACGCGGGAAGTGTATTCCAAATATCTCCTTTGAGTCGATGACGTGTCCCTTGTCTTTGAAATACCCCGCGATAAAGAAAACTGATAGGAGTTTAATGAGTTCAATTCCCTGAGTGCGTTCGAGTGGAATTGGGGTGCCAAATTTCTGCTTGCAAATAAGCGCACCTAAAATAGAAAAGGATAGAATCATGTAGATATATCGCCACCGGCTCAACATGTAGAGGCGTTTTGGAGTGAGCCACCAACTGACGAACATCATCAAAACAATAGAAGGTAGCAGCCATCGAAATTGTCCTCTTAGTTGCGAAAGGTAGCCGACTTTTTTATGGAGTATGGCGATGTCCGGACCAAGTCTGTACAGCACGACTAATCCAATGCCCGTTAGAAAGGCGGAAAGTGGTAAAAGTAATGGGTCAAAATCGGGAAGTTTTATTCTTAAAAACAGGTGAGATGCCAAAAAGACAATGGCAAAAAATACCCCCCAAAACAGGTTGGGAAAAACGGCTGTGGTGAAAGGGGTTAAATCAACGTTTTGTTCACCGATTGTCGTTTGAGGCAGGTCAATTCGTTGGGTGAAGGAAAGGTAGACGACGAGAAAGCCGAGTTGGACTATAACAAAAACAAACA
>CAZRLY010000213.1:0-11093 GCA_964601015.1 uncultured bacterium | reverse complement strand
CTCCTACGGAGCTTGTCTCCTTATCGTTTATTATTGCCTATAAACATGGCACTCCTAACGGAGTTCACAACGCCGCTGTGTAGCTCGGAACATTGCCCGTTGGGGCAGAGGACCATTCGGCAAAAGCTATCCCCGCCAAAATGTCAAAAAGGCAAATTGACCAACTTACCACCAACACTAATTGAATCAATAGAATTTTGTTGCGCATTTTGTCCTCACTTTACGTCTTTGATTGTTGGCTATGGCTCGAAACCATGTCCTGTCTGACGTCTTCCAAAAGTTTTTGTTTAGCGTAGAACGTGCCGCTGGCTCGTTGGTATTCATTTGCTTTTGACTCTCGCTTCCAAATCAGGAATAATATCAATTCCGAGATGCTTTAGAGCTAAGATTGCCTTTGCCTTGCGGATGGTTCCTTCTTGCCCTTCGGAAATTAGAGCGTCCAGTTCCTTTCCTTCTTCGGCTGTTATTGTGCCATCTTGATTCTTCCAGAGCAGATGACTCAGGCGCTGTTGTTTCTTTTTAGGCATCATCTCTGTGGCAATAAGAGTTAATGTTTCTACCGTTTCTTTCAGGCTTCCTGGTGTACCTGCAAGCTCTTCAATCAAAGAGCGAGTCTCTTCCGGAATGGATACCTCTGTTTCCACCGATGTTGCTTTTCGAAGGGCTACTTCTACCTCATCACCATGCCTCAAGCCCATTTTTTCAAAGACAGTTTGCGGTATCTCAAGATGTCCATTGGGGAGAACTTTTCCAGTATAATGAGTGCTTTGGGTTACTTCCGATGCCACTTGCTTTCACCTCTCTTGGTTTAGCATATCTGAAAAATAGATTTCTGTCAAGGCTTTTTATCTTGTTAAGTTCTTCAAATTATGATAACATAGTTTCCAACTCAAATACAAAGCAAAAGGTAGGTATTTATATGAGCGACAACCGAATGAAATGTTTACTGAAAGAAGGAAAAGCTGTTGTAGGAAGTGCCATTTCACTACCCGACCAATTTGTAGCTGAAGTAATGGCGTCAGTTGGATTCGACTTTCTCGTGATAGACACGGAACACTGTCCTATCACAATCAGCGAATTGCAAAACATACTTATAGCCCTTCGGCCGACTGAATCAACTATCATCGTCCGCGCTGCATGGAACGATGTTGTGATGATAAAGCAGATTCTTGATGTCGGCGCTGAAGGAATTGTCGCACCTTGGGTCAATTCGGCAGAGGAAGCGAAGCAAGCCGTAGCGGCGGCGAAATATCCGCCCGAGGGTATTCGAGGCTGTGGACCAAGGCGGGCAGCGCGTCTCAGCGCCAGTAGCGCCGAATATTTTGCAAAGGCGAACGACAACATCCTCGTATTAGGGCAAATTGAAACCGTTCAGGCCGTTGAAAACCTTGATGGTATCCTTCAGGTTGATGGGCTGGACGGTATCATGGTAGGCCCGGCTGATTTAGCGTGTTCTATGGGCTACATACACGACATGGGAAACCCCGCTGTCGATGAGATGATAGGACGCATTCTCGGCAAGTGCAAGGAACACGGCGTTCCCTTCGGGATGTTCACAGGAACGATGGAAAGGGCGCGCAAGTGGATAAAACGCGGAGGGCAGATAGCGACGGTGGGAAGCGATGTAGGATTTATCGTGGAAGGCGCTACGAGGACGAAAAAGGAGATAGATGAGTTGCTCTCTGAGTAGTATATGTATCAAGTTAAGGAATGAATATAGTTTTAATCGCTGTTCGAGTAGCCCGTAGCGCCGGTTGAGTAGACTCGAAACGAAGTCGGGTGAAGCCTCTCCGCTTCGCTCCGAGCCGTAAGACGAAGTCGTCGGGCCTCATCGGAGAGTCGTATCGAAACCAAGCGGAGGACGTATCGCAAGCACTGACATGCCTCGCTCACTTGGTTTCGATACAGTTATTCACTCCGTTCAGAACCTACTCAACCGGCGTTCGCTCCGTTAAGTTGATACGAATGATGAGTTGCTCTCTGAGTAGCGTTTATCATGATTCGGTTTATAGTCAGACACGTAACGAAGTGGAGTGCCGTTCTAACATACTACGAACGCCACTCCGCTTCACTATGTGGCTTACTACGAACAATTACCGATGTGGTATCATTTTCTTGTTTTCTCCTAAAAACAGATGTTTCTATGATTTCAGCAAGTCCTTTGTCAAAAAGTTCAAAACCATCGTGTTCCTCCATAAAAGTCGCTATTTCATTTTCATCTTTGAAATCAGGGATTTTCATCGCAACCTCCTCATTCTTTTAGATTTCGTAAGACGAAGTCGTTGAACCTAATCGGGGAGACTCTGCATCTGAATTTTCATTCGTAGAAGACTTTCTCCGTCCGTCCATCTCTATCAAACCTACACAGATTTATGAAATGAACCGGTAGCGGCGTTTCTCCGTCCCGCCACCGTTTGCAGCAGTGAGGACGGGGCGGAGAGCGTCCACTACATTAGAATAATTACCCCAAAATTCAGTCCCTGATTGTCAAGAGTCATTGGGTAACGTCGCAACGTAATTGATTGTGACTGAATCTCCCGGTCCGTAGTCATAGATGAGGAATCTTGACAGTCCATCGCCGTCTCGGTCAGTGAACTCAGCGGATAGCTTTTCTGCCGTGACTTGCCCATGAGTCGTCTCGTTGATGCGACAGCGATTGCCTGCTTCGACATCGCTCAATCGGTAGAAAACCGTTCGGTCTTCGTTAGCGAGCGTCTTGCCAGCGTAGTAGGAAAGTCTTGCCATTCTGAGGTTGGTGCTACTGATTAAACAACCATCCTCGAAAGAACCGACAAATCCTTCGCCTACCTTTGGGTCAAAAGCCACATTCAATATACAGCCCCCCTCGACGCTTCGCGCTGATTCAATGATGTAAGATGCGTCGTTGCCAGCGTCATTGTAGATGCGAAGGTGTTTGCCGACCAATTGGGAGATGTCACGCGGTTCGGGCGTAACTTTTATCTCAAATGCCTCATAATCACAACTTTCGATAGTTCCCTCGTAGGCGGGAGCGGGTTGAGATACTTCGGCGTTCCCCTTTTTTAAGATGGTACCGTGAGCGAGAACAGCAGCAATTGGGTTATTATTGCGCTCACGCCAGAAACCAAACTCCCCGTCGCAGACAAGTCCATCCTCCGTTTGGCACAGGACGGTAGCGTAACTCTGCAACACGATGGTATCGACATATTCGTCCGTCGTTACGCGAATCGCCAGGGGTGGAAACTGACTTTTTAAACCGTAATTGAGGATGACCGGCTCAATTTTTCTGACGAGGCGTTTCTTCTCGTAGGGTTCCATGACGCAAAGGTATTGCCGAGAAAGCGGCTCTTGCCCTTCAGAACGAAGGATTGCCCAGGTGATTTCATATTCTGCCTTGCCACCTGGCGCTTTCCCTTTGGCGACGGTTAATTCAGCGTCATCCAACTGAACCATTGTCATGCGGAGATGTACGTCCTCTTGCGCTCTGAGCAAATAGTCCAAGCCCCATACGCCGCAGTTCACATCGCGGGTTTGCGGTTCATACATGAAGGCAAGACAGGATAGTTCAGCATCTTTTCCAGCGAGTGAAGAGGTATCTCCGTAAGGCACGTCCTCTCCAAGTACGGTTCCACCGCGGGGTTTCAATTCAACGCCAAAGGCGGTAGCTTCGCCGTCCGGCCCGTGGAAACTGTGGTAGTGTTCTTCGCCGCCCAACACACGCTCAAGCGACACAGCGTAGCAATCACTCTCTGAAATATCCACAAGTACGATGGTGCGACTTCGTGTAGCCCGAATACCTTCCTCGCCGTAGATAATCGACTCTGCAGTCGCAACCTTAGCCGGCGATGAGTCGGCGAATAGCTTGAACTTCCCGCGCGGGAAACTTGATGAGCTAAGTCCGGTGATGTGTGTTCCGTAGTGTGTTCCCCAGTTTGTCTCCCAGGAAGACGCATGAGTCCATCCCTGCGGGTAGCCCAACTCAGGAAGCATCTTTCGCTGCAAAGCCTCAAGCCCCATAGTTAGCATGTCCCAGTGGACGTGTTGGAGGGTACGCCCGTATCGCAGCCACAATGCACGCTGTCGGTCACCTTGTCCTGAACGAAGGATGGCATGCCCAAATCCGTCCAAAATATTGCTCTTGAGTTTGACCTGCCAACCTCGCTCGCGTCCGATTTTTTCAACCTCTGAACGCAATTCCGGCTCCTTCAGGTCAACAGGAATCTCACCATTCTGCCCATATAATATTTGCGCAAAACGTTCACAGCGAGTTATGCGGTAGGCGTTGACGTAATCCGCCGGGCTGAGTGGAAAAGTCTGTTGAGGTTGCCATTTATTCGCGGTCAACGGTTGACCGGTATCTCCTGTGCCTGGGTAAGTGTGCCCGATGAGGCTGTCATTAATCGGAAACTCGTATAACTGACGGTATTTTGCGCCGCCAAGAAGTGAGACGAAGCGAGGTGGTTTGTAGCGGGCGACGTTGAGGGAGCGAATGCGCTCAAGTATCTGTATGAGCCTGTCCATATCCTTAATCTGGATGCCGTTGTATCCTTCCGATTCGTGTCCTGCGCCGTCCTTGAAGTATTCGTTGGTAGGACCAAATCGAATCTCACCGCCCTCGTTGAGTAGCCAATCTACTAATTCGAGGCTGCGCGGCGTGTTCAAAGCGAGTGCCATCGTCGCTAACGCTGTTTCCTGCATTGGGTAGTTGCGCGATACAGCATCGTCCATACAAGCCTGGGCTACTACTCTACATAACCCGGTTTCGACGAAACGGCGAAAATCCTCGCCAGTCTGGATTTCAGGGTGGAAGTGTTTATGGCATAATTCGATAAGCTCGGAATCGCCGGCTATCTGGTCGAAAATCACATCCCACGCACGCGAACACGCTTCGAGCCGAGGGGTATCCCAGTTAGGCTGAATATATAGAAAACTACGCGATAGCCGTCTTATGGCGTTAGCATCCGGCGCGCCGATGGGAGGCTGATAGACGCCATTCCGCACGGGGATTTTCCGATGGTTAAGGTTGAGCGATAGGTCAACGAGACACTCAGCTAAACGGAAACACCCCACAGCAGCTTTGTGAGCGTAAGCCCTATCTCCCGTGCGAGCGAACGCCTCCGCACAACTCTGAATGCCTGGGGTCAAATTGCCCATGTAGGCTATCCACTGGTGGTAGTAGGCGATGAACGGCCAACGCCAGGGTTTCCCGTTCGGCGATAATACAGGATTTACTGGCTCACACCCAAAACCGTCATCCGGGAAATCCCCTGAACACATATCGCCGTTAGCCCAGTCGTTGGAGGGAAACCAATTCCCACACGAAGGACAACCGACTTTCCACGGGTGTTCTTCCGGGTCAAATTGCCACGGATAGAAGCCGCTCCTGCCCTCATAGATGTCAGTGTCGCAAACGGGACAACCTTTGCCCATAGCGTCCTCATAACCCCCAAGCACAATCAAACAGGTACGCGGCACATCAGGGCCCGGCACAATATTGTATATCTCCTCATCGCTGAGGGACAGCCACTCTTTTGCTTTAGCGTCGGGTTTGGATGAGCGTTTTGCCCTGAGTTCTTCATCTGTGTGGCAGGTTCGGGTTGATTTGAGTTCGCTGTATCCCAAGTCGTCAAGGGGCCAAATTCTGGGCAGGACAATATCGTTGAACTTGCGCGGGACGAATACATCACTCCACGGAATCACTTCCAACGGGATCTGAAGGTGTCCCGCTTGTCCGTGAAATTTGAGCGTAGCGTCGCCGACACTCAGAGCGCGGAAGTAAAACCGTTGAATGCTCCCCTGACACCAATTATCGAACATCTCTAACGAACCGGGAACATCAACGTCAAGTGCGCCGGAACCCGTCGGCTGTTCCAGCACAATCCTGAACCTCTGCCCCGGAAATATCCACATCGGTTTGTCTAACACTTTGATATTAGTTTCTGTCATAGAATTCATCCTCTTTCCCTGATGAAGAAGCGTGAAGAGTAAAGAGTAAAAAAAAACACGAAAACGAGAAAACGGGACACCCCACGCTTGAAAGCGTGGGGAGACTTAAATCTTTCCGGAAAAAGCAATCAGACCTTTGGAACAAACCACTATAGGTTTTGCAGAAAATAAAATCATCCACTTGCTCGGGCTGGATTGGCAAATCCAGCCCAAAACCGTCGGATTTGCCAATCCGACGGGAGCAATTGGAAGGATTATTTTCTTTGAAATTCCTAAGTCCTTCTTTCAGTAAGCCACTTACGGCTGCTTTTTTTCAGCGGTTGTTTCGGAGAGGTTTGCCATGCTAAACTGGCGAGATAGCAAAGTGCGTTCTCGACGAATGTTTTAGCTTGTGACGCCCTCAGCGCGTCTCTGGTATCCACGGCAAACAGCACGTAGTATCCATCTCCCCATCTCAGTTGAGAGCCAATCGGTTCGTTGTTATCCGTTCGAGTTGCCAAAACACGGTATCGGTTTCTCCTACCTCTCAATACAAAGTGGTCATCCGTTGTGAGCGCATCTGCATTTACCTTATTTGGCCAGGTGAATATTCCCGTTTTCTTGCCATCTTCTGTAACACTAATATTAACGTCGCCCGCATTCACAATCTCCATGGGATGTCTTTCCAACGGCAACCAGTTGCCTCGCCACTTACCTTCGGGGGTATTGTTGTCGTCCATTGCTGACGCCCAGAGGACGCCGCCTTTCTTGACAAAATTCTTTATTTTATCTTCTGCATCTTCGATAAAATATTCCGTGTCATGTCCGGCTGCATTCCAGGTGAACCAGATAATATCGTATGCTGAAAGGTCAAGTTTGGACAGCGGTTCAGCATTGTATGGATCCCCATGGTTATTCGTATTTCGATTCACCTTCACTGTTTTATACTGAAATTCGTTGCCCGCAATTTTTGTAAGAGATTCGAGTATGGCCGGTTCAGTTGTACGGCTGTCCCCTATCACGATTAACACATTGAAGTCACCCGTCGGCGCTATCTTTACGGATGAGATAATATCCCCAAATCGCTCTTTGTGAAGGTTGGTGATTTCTTTGTGATATTGCCCCGAATCCAGCTTAATAGGCATCCTCGCACCTTCAAAATTGGGGTTGTCGTAGAATACCACCTGACAGCCGGCAAACGGAAAATCCGGCCCACGATAAATTCTTAGTGAGGAGATGACATTGCTCATTCCAACGTCCTCTAAGTTGCTGACATCTCTGAGGATTATCCCCTGCTGTCCTTCAAAGTTCGTATCATAATAAACCTCGACTATTACTGGAACCGCCCCGTATTCAGGCGGCGTGGGATTTATTGATGGACTAAAAGTAATAGATGAGATGATGTCGCCAAAATTATACGGTATGTCGTGTATATTGGGGTAAAATCCCGGTCCCAAAACCAATCTACGTCCATCAAACTTCGGGTGTTCATAAAATACGCATTTATAATTAGGCGCGGACTTAAACCCCGGCCCACCGTAGATTTTAATAGATGATGTCGTATCGCTTGCCTTAATCTCTGAGGTATCGGGTACAGCATCAATAACTGTAACCTTTCTACCTCTGTAATAAGTGTCCGCGTAGAGTTCTATGACAAGTCTCGGTATTATTGGCATCTTATTTCACTTCCTTCGTAATATTATAACGTTTGGTGTGAGTAAAGTGTGAAAAGGTTCTCGTTGGGTTTCGTGCCTCAACCCAACCTACTTTTCGCACTATTGTTTAATGCTTATGGACGGACGGAGAAAGTCCGCTACGACCAAAATCCACCCGTATTACAGAAAACAGCAAGAAAGCTCTGCCTCGCCTTTTTCGCTTTCAAGCGTGGGGGAGACTTAAATTTTTGATTGTCTCTTTATTCAATAGCGGCTTCTGTCTTTTGTCTTTTCAATCTTCAATCTTCATTCTTCAATCTTCAATCCATTCATTCTTCAAAAATGTCAAATAGCACCCTTCCATCAGCGTCTTTTGGTATGGGAATACCCATAAGGTGCGCTATCGTGGGCGCTACGTCCCTGAGAAAGAGCGGTTTCGGTCTTCTGTAGTTTGTTTTGATTCCGGGGCCGGATATGATGAAAGTTGCTTGGATTGTGCCTTCGGATAACTCCGCCGAAGGCAAATGCCCGTGCATGCCTTCACTTCCACCCCAGACGCCGTAGCTTGGATTTGGACCGGTTATGAAATCTTCAGGTGCTTTAAGCCAGAATCCAGGTTCTTCTCCGTATCCAGGCGCACATATAACCACAATATCTCCGGGTACTTTCTCTCCGACGAGCCCTATTATTCCGGCTTCCTCCTTCCGTAACGCCAGAGATATAGGGTGTCCTCCCCTTTCTTCATCCCTGAGAGAATACAGGACATCTATCACCTGACTGCGTACCGATTCGTATTGAGTACCAGGTTCGACAATCCCGTTCTCTTCCCGTCCAGCTAAATTTACCGAAATGAAACCGTGTCCAACGGGAAAAACTTTTGAGTTTTCTCTATCAATTCTCAAAGGACGCTTCGCCTCCGAAAGGGACGGAATTCGGTCGCTACTGCGTTCCGAACCTCCCTCGTCAACCGCTATTAATCCAGCATCTGCCAGCGCGTTCACCAACAATACATTCTTAATGTGCATCAAATGTCCGTGGTTAGAAACGAGCACTATCAAGGTGCTATCGTCTACATATTGTCGTATTTTTCCGACCATTTTGTCTATTATCTCGTAGTTTTTGGCAAAGATTTCCCACCATTGTCCCGCTTTATCTTCATCATACCTTCCAGAAATCGGGTCAATCCCGCCGAGACATTCGTGTTCTACATAATCAGGGCTGTGGCATTGCATGAAAAAAAGGTCGAAATTGTATTTGTCCATCAGGTAGGCAGCGGCTTTCGATAGCCAACTTGCGTGATAATCCAACTCCTCGAAGTAGTTATCGAACCGGCCCAAAGCCAATAATAACCTGTTGGGATTGTCAAAAAATGGGCCGCATTCTGCGACGAGTTCTTTCGCAATTTCAGGAGGGAAACTGAAGTCCTCGGTGGCGTGTACTTGAGAGCGATAGAGTGTGAATTTGCTGGCATCGGGAGAGAGATTGAGCAGTTTGAAGCGGAACGTGCCCGCTCTTGGCTCACCGGAGACGGCGAAGTCCTTAGTTATGAATTCACTCCATTGTCCAACCCTCATTTCGGATAAGGTGTCGATAGCGGCATTTTTGGTGCGGGCGATGAGCGTTTTATCATAACCGTCTGGCTTTGAAGCCCAAATTAGAGCGTGCAAAGTAACGCTTGTTCCACCACGACGGTAAGGATTTACCTGTATATCAGTTTGCAGAAGCGGCATGAAAGAATTTGGGAGATTTCGCCAGTCTTCTGCGGGGGTTAGTTTGACTTCAATAGGCGTCAATCTTGGTCCAATTAGCTCTTCGCCTGTGAACCTCCGCAACTTCTCCGTAGAATAACACTTGGAGTAACATATCACCCACGGACTTGACGCTGGCTGTCCAGTTCCTAACACGATGCCATCTTCAACAGTAGGCGGCCAACCGCCCGGATACCTGAGCAGGATTGACTTCTTGCCCACTCTCTCAGCAGCTTGCCATAGACGCTCGGCTTGACATAAGGACGAATTGAAATTGTTGTTGAAAACGCCGTGAGTTGAACTGTCGGCACCCGTTGCGATGGTAGTCCAATTCGGGCCGGTGGTTGTGGGTATGGTTGGGTAGGCTAAACTCGCCACTCCGCTACTCATAATCTTGCTTATATTCGGCAGCCTGCCTTCTTTCGCAAATTTATCAATTCGCTTCATCATCATCGAATCAATACCAATGAGAATTAGTTTTTCAGCTTTCTTCTTAGGCATTTCAGTCCCCCCAATCGGAAGGCGAAAGTTTTTATTCCTTGAAATCATTTTGACTGCAAAATTGGGTAATACAACGTAGCCTAAGATTCTATCTTGGCAGAACTTTAGAAACGTGATAGGTACTCAAAACGGCCAACTTAGAAAGTTGGGCTACAGGTCAAACGCAGTCGTCTTGGAGACGACTTTAGCTTTCAGACTATGAATTGATTCATAGGTTAAGATTTTTTTTCACAAGCCTACGGCATCAATCCTGGAAAGTCCAAACCTGCCGTTTCCGCAAAGCCAGCCATCAAATTCAAGTTCTGCAAAGCCGCTCCCGATGCGCCCTTGACGAGGTTGTCCAGCACTGACATAGCGATAACCCTTTTAGTACGTGCGTCAACTTCAACTCCAACATCGCAATAGTTGCTTCCCATAACAGCTTTCGTTTGCGGGTATTCGCCCTTCTTGAGAACCCGCACAAACGGTTCATTTTCGTAGAATTCGGAGTAGATGTCCAAAAGCCCTTCCGTGGACATTTCCTTTTTCAGCTTAAAATAGAGTGTACTCAGGATGCCGCGGCTCATCGGCATTAGATGCGGCGTGAAGTTTAATATAATCTCTTTGCCGACGAACAGACTTAATTCTTGTTCAATCTCCGGCGTATGCCGATGTACGCCGATGTTATAGGCCTTAATGTTGGATTCACGATTTGGAAGATGGGTGACATCTTTCGGTTTGCTTCCTGCACCGGAGATGCCGGATTTTGCGTCGATGACGATGGAATCTAAACACACCAGTTCATTTCGCAAAAGAGGCAGCGAAGCCAAAATCGCCCCGGTGGGATAACACCCCGGATTAGCCACCAATTTGGCATTTTTGATCTTTTCTCTATGCAATTCGGGCAAACCGTAAACAGCATCGGGAAACAAATTCGGGCTTGTGTGTTTAGCGTCATACCATGTTTCGTATACTTTTTGGTCTTTTAGTCGGTAATCTGCGCTGAAATCTATTACGCGGACGCCCTGTTCCAAAATGCAGGGCGCAAAGGACATAGCTACCGTATGCGGAACGGCTAAAAAGACAAAGTCAACTCGTCCTTTAAGTTTAGCAACCTCCAGTTTTTCAAACGTTAAATCCACAAAACCACGCAGATTGGGGATGATGTCGGCAACGGTTTGTCCCATGTAAGTTTCGGAAGTCGTCAATTCTATTTTGATGTTTTCTGGGTGTTTGACCAATAATCTTATCAACTCGCTACTGGTATAACCAGAAGCGCCTACAATGCCTATTCGTAACATGATTT
>CAZRLY010000212.1:0-11107 GCA_964601015.1 uncultured bacterium | reverse complement strand
GACGATATTACGCATTCGCCGATAGCGCAGATTTTCAACCCTTGCGCGAATAGCGTTGTTTTTTTCAAAAGGAGACAATTATGAAGATATTATGTTGTTTACTGGGTGGATGTGCGGGGCTTGTAGTATGCGCTCTTTCATGCAGCCACCCCGAAGTATCCCCTCTGGCTGAAATGGGGGTACCCGAGCGGATTGCCACGGGCTTTCAGTTTACAGAAGGACCGGTCTGGCATCCGGATGGGTATTTGTTGTTCAGTGACATTCCTGCGAACATTATTGCAAAGTGGACACCCGATGGTATGGTGGAGACACTTCGTGAACCAAGCGGCAATGCCAACGGATTGACCTACGAGCCTCAAGGTCAATTGATTGCCTGTGAACACGGCAACCGACGGGTTTCACGCACCAAACCGGACGGTACGGTAGTGACACTGGTTGACCGCTATCAGGGCAAACGCTTGAATAGTCCAAATGATGTCGTCGTCAAATCCGATGGCAGCATCTACTTCACTGACCCACCTTACGGAGTGCAACCCGACCAACGGGAGTTGGATTTCCAGGGCGTCTATTGTTTGGCATCCGATGGAACGTTGACCTTGCTAATAGACGATTTTGACCGCCCAAACGGGTTGGCGTTTTCGCCAGATGAAAACATCCTCTACATTGATGATACAACCCGTAGGCATGTACGTGCCTTTGATGTCCAACCAGATGGAACACTGAAAAACGGGCGTATATTCGCCGAACTGAAATCTGATGAGCAAGGTGGACCGGATGGTATGAAGGTTGATGTGAATGGCAACGTATACGTCACCGGCCCCGGAGGCACATGGGCATTTGACCCAACAGGCAAACATCTTGGCACTATTGTTACTCCAGAAAAACCAGCCAATTGCGCCTTCGGTGGGAAGGATAATAAAACTTTGTTCATCACTGCACGAACTTCCGTCTACAGCGTCAAGGTAAAAGTTCCAGGGGTGAAAATAGTTGATTAGTAAAGAGTAATGAGTAATGAGTAAAAAGTAATAATTTTACTCGTTACTTTTTACTTATTACTGAAGGAGAAGGTAGCTTTTATGAAAGAAGATATGTTTGCAACGATTGAGGCGATTGACCCAGTGCAAACCCCGCCGACGTGGGCGCTGCTGGAACGCCAACTGATTGACAAGCTCAATAGCGCAGCGCCGCTGGTGTTGCAAAAATACACCAAACCTGACGGGACGCTCTTCTGGCCAACCAGTACGGATTTTCAAAGCATTGACGGCCTCGACGATGCCTACGAGAGTTTTCACAATTGGCCCCTCTTTTACATGCTCGGCGGTGACGAGCAATTCCTCGCCAACGCACACAGGGAATTTGATGTCATCACCAAAGACATGGCACGGTACAACACCGGATATGGCTACCCTATGGTGGTTGAAGAATACCAGCCGAGCTACGACTGGTTTCACCAGGGTGAGGGGAACTATTTGTTCTACATGCTCTGCATGGCTGCCCCAACGAATCCGAGAACCATTGAGCGCGCCAAACGTTTTGCGGGGTTTTACCTCAACGAAGCCCCAGATGCCCAAAATTATGACCGACAACACAACATCATCAAGTGCGCAATGAACGGAAGCAAGGGAGCGGCATTCTGGATTTTTTCTGAAAAGCCGTTCTGGCCCTGGAATGGATACAACATGCCGTTTTACGACGTACCCGGCTGTACGAGCCATGAAGCCGTTCAGGACAACCCCGCACTACGTGAACTCATGGGCAAAATCACCAGCCAGCGACAGGGCAAGGGAGACGCGGTGGTCAATTTAGTAGCCACCAGCTTAGTCGCCAACGCTTATTTGCTGACGGGTGAGGAAAAATACAAAAAATGGGTCAAAAAATACGTTGAAGCCTGGATAACCCGGACGAAGGAAAACGACGGGATAGTGCCTGACAACATTGGACTGTCGGGCAAAATTGGCGAACACATGAACGGCAAGTGGTACGGTTCCTATTACGGTTGGACTTGGCCTCATGGGTGGCACAGTGTTGGTCAGGCGGTAGGAATTGCCGCGCAGAACGCTACGCTGCTGATGAGCAACCTGAAATATATGGATTTGCCGCGTTCTCAGATTGACATCCTGATAGCCAAAGGCATCGAAAAGGACGACCAACTTTACGTGCCGTACAAATACGGCGAGCCGGGAAAAGTCAACTACGAGCCCGGTGCGTGGCTACAGTACCCTCTCACGAACGAGGACGGCACAGCCCTACAGGTGGATGGATGGTTTGAGTTCATGCCAATGCACCCTTCGGACGTCGCACACCTCTGGGCGATGTCGATGGATAAAAATGACCTGAATCGCTCGGAGATGATAAGCAAGAAGACTGGCTCAAAATTCGCAATCAACGCCTGGCATCATACAAAAGACCAAGGTGGACACGACGGGGCGTGGCTCGCATACATGCGGGGAGAATATCCCGAATATCCCGAAGCGATTCTCAATCACAACCTTGCTCAGGTCAACGGGCGGCTCGCTTTCATGGAGGCAGACGAGGAAGCCCCAGAAAAATATGGCGACAGTTATTTCCAGCGCCGCAACCCCGTTACCTGCGAGGGGTTAGTGCAATTAACTCTCGGCGGACCGCTGCCGCATTACAATGGCGGACTGCTCGTGACGCAGTTACGCTACTTTGACGTTCAGCGCAAGCGACCGGGACTTCCACGGGATGTGGGCGCGCTGGTATCTAAAATGACAGTTGACCGCACCGAGTTGCAACTGGTCAACCTCAGCTCAAAAGAAGCAAGGGATGTACTTGTTCAGGCCGGCGCGATGGGCGAGCACAACTTCACTGACGTACATTTCAAGAGTGGGCGAGGCGATAAAACCGTATCGGTCAACGGCAAATACCTGCAAATATACCTGCCGCCCTCCGCGCAGATAACGTTGAACCTGGGTATGCAGCGTTTCGCCAACGCACCATCGTACAAACACCCGTGCTGAAGTTGTGTACGCATAAAAAGAACCAAAGACAGGTTTGGAGGGAACCACCCATGTTATTGGAATACATAGAAACCGAGTTTTTCCAAAAAACTCGGTTTCTGAACTACTCATTTTCATTAGCGATTTTGATAGCAACTATCATCGCAGTTTTCACCGTTCATTCGTATGGAGAAAACGCAAAAAATCCAAAAGGGGGATTGCCAATGAAAAAGGAAATATCAGTAACAGTTGGATTGAAAGACGCGGACATCGTCGGTTCTGACCAACGCGCTTTGCAAGCGGCAGTAGATTATGTCGCCAACTTAGGGGGCGGAACTGTAGAAATCCTTCCGGGTACTTACTTGATGAAAGATTCGCTACATTTGCGCAACAATGTAACCGTCGTCGGACAGGGGGAGAATACCATATTGCGGAAGTGCGATAGTCACAAGTCGCTTCTCGTCACAGATGGCGATTACGGAGAGGAGCAGATAACTGTGGCGGACGCATCGGGATGTGAAGTTGGAATGGGTATAACGATACGCGATGACAACTCAGGCGGTTTCCACACAACCGTGGCGACTATCATAGCCGCTGAAGGGAATGCATTCGTCATCAATAAGCCGTTGAACGCAGATTGCATGGTGCGACGGAACGCTATCGCCAAAACCACCTTCCCGGTTATCAGCGGCTACTATATCAAAGGCGCCAAACTGGAAAAGTTGGCGATTGATGGCAACAGGGAGAAAAACGACTCCCTGAATGGCTGCCGTGGCGCAGGGATATTTCTCTACCGGGCAAACCGAATCCAAATTGCTGATTGTGTTATGCACAGCTACAATGGCGACGGGGTTAGCTTCCAACAGAGCAACGACATTATCGTAGAAGGTTGTGTGTCGTATAACAACGCCAGTCTGGGATTTCACCCAGGTAGCGGCTCACAGCGCCCAATCATGAGAAACAACAGCGCTTATGAAAATGGGGGAGACGGATTGTTCCTGTGTTGGAGGGTACGCCACGGAATCTTTGAGGGAAATGAACTTAAAAATAACGCACAATACGGCATTTCTATCGGGCATAAGGATTCGGACAACGTCTTTCGCAATAACACCGTCGTCGGGAATGACAAACACGGCGTCTATTTCCGGAATGAACCGGAGTATACGGGCGGGCATCGAAATCTAATCGAAAACAACACAATCTGTGATAACGGCGGGTGCGGTATCTACATTGACGGCGAAACCCACGACATCACCATCATCGGAAACGTAATTTGCGATACGCGCCCTGAAGGCACTAAAACACAGCGTTTCGGAATTGTCGTCGGGAAGAGAGCGGCAAGAATCACCGTCCGCGATAACAAAATCGAAGGGAATGTAGAAGCACCCGTCAAACACGAATGACCGTTTTCAAAGAAACCGATTTCGCTAGACCTAATTTATGACAGTTGATTTATTCTGGCTTTCTACACGGAAGTATGACATCGGCGAATTAAAGACAATTATGAATTCTGGAATTATGAATTGGGCAAGCTACGAAGATCGGCGGTGGAATTAAGCAATCGAAGCATCTCAATGAGAATCCTGCGTTCTTGTTCTACTTCAGTTACATCTTCAGTTTTTGTGGCCATATTTGATACTTTCTCTTCTTGGCTCATATAAAGTTTACTACAATCAAGCCATTTTTCCAAACAATATCAGGTAATTTTCAGTATTAAAGTTTACATTCCGGGTAGCGTTGGTCCCTATATGCATCAACTTAACGGAGCGAACGCCGGTTGAGTGGGTTCTGAACGGAGTGCCTGCCTGTGCGTGCCGCACGCAGACAGGAATAACCGTATCGAAACCCAGTGAGCGGGGCATGCCAATGCTTGCGATACGAACTCCGACTTCGTTCCGAGTCTACTCAACCGGCGCTCACTCATGTCCGTCCTTTAACTCCCACAAATCGGGGAGAGGGGAAAATCGCTTGAGTTGATGCGTATGGGGAAAATTGTGTTACTTTCCACTTTCCACCTTCCACTTTCCGATGAAAAGTTTTATTCGTTATTTTCCTAATTCGTTGTTCAATTTTCGCAACGAACACAAGGCTTCGTTGCGTTGACCTTAACGCTGGCGACTTCAACCTTGTCCAGATTTTTTGCAATTGCCTCTTTTTCTTCCTCTCCGAGAGCATCTGAAAAATCACAACAGGAATCTTCCAAAAGAGATAGGTCAAACGTTGTTTTGCCCACAACACTCACGTCGGCAAAACCCGCCTTGCTAATTTTCTCTAAGTATTCCTCCTCCTCCAAAGCCCCTGCTATACAACCCGCCCAGGATTCAAGGTCAAATTTCATCACTTCCGGTAGATGTTTTGCCACTATATCAGAGATAAGCATTTTTCCACCCGATTTTAAGGTTCTGAAGGCTTCGCTGAATACTTTGTCCTTGTCAGGAGACAAATTGATGACGCAGTTTGAGATAATCAGGTCAACGCTGTTGCTCTCGACAGGCATCGCTTCCATTTCCCCCAGACGGAACTCAACATTGTTTGCTCCCATCTTTGCAGCATTTTTCCGTGCCTTTTCAATCATTTCTGGAGTCATGTCAAGCCCGATTACCTTGCCCTCCGGTCCAACGCGTTTGGATGCCAGTAACACGTCGATACCCGCTCCTGAACCTAAATCCAAAACAACATCGCCTTCTTTGATTTCAGCCAAAGCCAACGGATTACCACAACCGAAAGAGTTTTCGACGGCATCTTGTGGGAGTTGAGAAATTTGTTTCTCTTCATAGCCTGCGAGTTCAGCAAAACTGCCTTTGAGTGATTCTTCCAATCCACTGGATTCGCAGCAACTTTTGTCAGAACAACACAATTCTTTTTCTTTCTCATCAACTACCAGAGATGCATAGTGTTCTCTTACTGCTCGTTTGATTTCTGTTTCCGAAGCCACCGAATCCCGATATTCTGGGGTTTCAGGTGTAGGTTTCTGTGTATTCATATTTACCACCTTAATTTAATTTTTTGCAACAAACAGCCCCCTTCTCTTTTAGGGCTGCCAGTAAAAGTTTCAAGGAATAGGTCAATTTTTCCCATTCGCTCTCTGGAATGGTACGCAACACTTCTGTAAAAAATTTCTGTTCGCATCCGCAAAGATTAGCCATCAATTCTTTTCCCGATTCAGTAAGCCGCACGAACACCAACCTGCGGTCAACATTATCTCTTACCCTCTCAAGGTATCCACTACGGATGAGAACATCTACGTTCCGCGTCATTGTGCTGGACGATAAACCTAACTCATTGCTTAATTCGTTCATCGTCAGCCTTTCCTTCCCATCGAAAGCAAGAAGCGTATAGCATTGTGAAACTGTTACCCCATAGCATGCCTTCTCATCTTTATCTAACAATCTGTATAGCTTTACGAATTCTAAAGTAAGCTCTTTGACCTGATTTGCAAAATCCTCAAAATTACTCTGTGGCATGCTGTACATCCCTCCATAATACAATAGTTGTATTATACAAATATTGTACAATAAAATCTAGTGATTGTCAAGAAAAAATTCAAGATGGCAGATTTTTTACTGAACAGTATTGGATTTTGAGGATTTTCTAATTGAAAGTCGTAGAAAAGAGAATGGATAATGTTCGGGAAGGGTAGGATAACAATGCTGAAAGCCCATTGTCCTCAAGTTGATTGTAATGGCGCTGGGTAAATGATACCCAGCGCCGTCAGCGAAACAATGAAAAACCCAGCGTAACCAGGCTTTCCACTTGTATAGTGAAGAACCTAGCGTGGCTAAGTCTTCCACCACCTCGATGACTTCATAGTCATCACCCCCTTTTCCGCTCAAGCGAATCCAGACGCTCTTCCGTGGACAACTCCCACGATAAACTGTAGCATATCTCACGCCTGCATTGCTGCCTTCACAGCAAATGGCACCAGCGGAGAACAAAACTACAGAACGCGTCGACTCAAGCCATCGCGGTTTGGAGTGAAAAACTGATATTTGAAAAAAACAGTTTTTCCACCATAACACAATTTTGGATGCACTTTTGAAAATTGCCGAGAAAAATTTTTCCAAAAAATGAAAAAAATATTTGACATTTTCAATTATTCACTATATAATTTACGTTGATTTTAAAATGGGCCTATAGCTCAGTTGGTAGAGCAACGGACTCATAATCCGTCGGTCCTAGGTTCGAGTCCTAGTGGGCCCATCATTCCCTTCAATTTGCCACGCAAAATAAGAATTCCAACCTAAACAGGAATCCCAAGCAAATCAAAATTCACAAGCTAAAGGTTCCTGCCAACAGACAAAATGGGGCGTTAGCTCAGTGGTAGAGCGCTATCCTCACACGGTAGAAGTCATTGGTTCAAATCCAATACGCCCCACCACAATACAGTAAAACCTATGGTGTTGTCCCGCTTCCCGTTTCTTCCTTCTGCATTCCGCACTTCTTTCAACTCCCTACAAATATGTCCCCAGACAAATTTATTTAATGGTACACTGCTCGACTTGGATTGCTAAATCCAAGTCTTTCCCGATGGATTTAGCAATCCATCGGGAGCGGTGAATATGAAAATAATTATGTCCGACTACTTACCTTCAGCAATAATTTTCACCTCTGCTTGACTTTTACTTGCAAAAGTGATAGAATTTCAAAAACAAAAACTAATGAGGTGAGAAATTGAAACCGGAGTATCTCAAAAAACTTAGCCAGGATTGTAAGACATCAATACTCAAAAGGGCGATGTTGGATGTGTCGTCTGCCTATTTGGAAACGCGTGACATCGTTTTTGATGTGCGCGATAGGGGTGATGTCGTTACCCTTGAACACTACAGAAAATTCAAAGAGGATATTAACAAGGATGATTTAGTAGTCACGCAGGGGGAGATTGACCAGGCATATCAAGCGGTTGACGGGGATGTTATCGAAAAGCTGAAATTCGCGGCAAAGAATATAGAAAAATTTCACAAAGCGCAGTTGGAACGGGAGATGTGGGCGATTGAGATTATGGACGGAATTATGGCTGGCAGGCTCGTTCGCTCGATGGATGTCGTCGGCGCTTACGTGCCAGGGAGGAAGGCATTTTATCCGTCAAGCGTGTTAATGACTATCATTCCCGCGAAGGTAGCCGGTGTAGGGAAGATAATCGCATGTACGCCGCCTAACGAGGGCATGGTTACAAGCGTCGCTACGCTTGTAGCGGCTGATGTCGCCGGCGCAGACCAAATCTTCAAAATAGGCGGCCCCTGGGCGGTGGCGAGCATGGCTTATGGAACGGAGAGTGTGCCGAAAGTAGACAAGATAGTCGGACCGGGCAATAAATATGTAACCGCAGCCAAGATGACAGTTTTTGGCGAGGTTGACATAGATTCGCCAGCCGGTCCCAGCGAGGTGCTGATTCTCGCCGATGAGACAGCAGACGCCAGAATGACGGCAATTGACATGCTTTCTCAGTTGGAACACGATGAGGACGCTGCTGCCGTTTTGGTTATAACCGATGAAGAACTTGCCAATCAGGTTTGCGAAATTATAACGGAGGAATTGAAAAACGCACCTCGAAAGGACATCATAGCGCGTGCGCTGGAAAACAATTCTGCTGTGATTGTGTCGGAGGATATTCAGGAAGCTATTGAGTTTTGTAACGAATATGCGCCGGAACACCTCCAAATCGTCACAAAAGAACCGTTTGCAATTTTGCCACGCATCAAACACGCTGGTTCGATATTCTTAGGACAATACGCACCGGTGCCGGTGGGAGATTATGCGTCCGGGACGAACCACGTCCTGCCGACGGGACAGTGCGCTAAGATGTTCAGCGGGCTTTCTGTAGACGATTTTATCAAAAAGCCGACGTTTCAATATTTGACTAAAGAAGGGCTTGCATGTTTGAAGGATGCTGTGACGACGCTGGCGGAAGCGGAAGGATTGCCAATGCACGCACAAGCGGTGCGGGAGAGATTTGACGAATGAAAATCAAACAACTTATAATAAAAACATTATCGCATAAACTCCTCATATTAATTCCTGTCGTCTGCATCATCGCATCGGCTTTGTTATTGATAATCTTTCTGCCGCCGGATGTGGCTAATGGTAATTCTCTGGATGTATACAAGCAGATAAAGAATGCAAGATACTGGTATCCGGAAAATATATCGAAGGTAGACGAAGCGCAGTTGGCAGCCGATTATGACGCGGCACAAGCGCACGGACTAAAGTTGTGCGAGCGGTTTTTGCGCCACTATCCGGATGACGAAAAAACACTGCTTGTTAAGTTGCATCAGATTGATTTCCTGTGGGCGTTGGGTTTGCGCGACAAAATGCTGAAGCGAATGGAGGACTTTTTGCGGAAGCATCCTAAAAATTGGCGTAAAGTAGCGTATGTAGAGATGCTGTTGGCGGAGGAAGCCGAAACGCCCATTGATGAAAAAAGCCGATATTACCTCAAGCTCGCAGAAATATTCGCTCAAGCGAACACAAGTGAAAAATGCGCTGAAGCAGGAGAGAAGGCGATTTTGAGTGCGAAAAGTGAGTTTTCGCAAAGGACTGCGGAAATTGAATCTTCGCAGTCCCTTGCCAGAATCTATAGGCGGCTTGCGGACATTTACGCCAAAACATATCAGCATGACATCGCCATCGGTGAATATCAAAAGGCCGTGGAGTTGGCACCGGGCGATTATTTGCGTAACCGTTACCGACTGTTGTTGGCGGATTGTTTCCACAGAACGGGCAAACCGGATGTCGCCCAAAAAATTGTAACAGGAGTGAGGGAATCGACGAAAGATTCCCTCACAAAATTTGAAGCGGAAGAGAAATTGCTTTACATAGCTGCTGATATGGGACATCTGGACGAATACATTAGTGAACTAAAATCAAAGGTGGGAAGCAACGCTACGTTGCATGAGATACTGGGGCGCGCTTACGAAAGAAAACAGGATTACCCGAATGCGATACGCACATATACGAAGGCGATTGCCCTTGGCGTTGAAGTACACTACGCGCCTTTAATCAACCTTTGCTGCGAAGCGAATCTCCACGATGAGGGTATCGCCATTATAAAGAAGGCAATCAAAACACACCCTGAAAAACCCGCTTTCCGCGCTCAGTTGGGGTATTTTCTCGGTGAGTGCGGGGAATACGAGGAAGGGATTGCACAGTACAAAAGAGCTATAAAACTGGCGAAGGGCAAGAAACACAAATCCGAACTGCGTTTGTGGTTGGGGAGGTTGTATCGCAAAGCGGGAGAGAAGTTGCAGGCAGAAGATGAGTGGGAATCAATCGTGGCATCCCAAAACGCAGGGGCGGAATTAAAACGGGAAGCCGAAGAGGAAATATTCAAAATGTACGACGCAGAAGTGGGCGTGGATGAACTGCTCAAACTGCGAGAAGCAAGGATAAAGGCAAAGCCAAACGATGTTGCGTCGCTCCGCATTCTGAGTAGGACATACTGGCAAATGCGAGATTACGACAACGCCATCAGTATCTATGAAACGATTATGCGTCTGGTACCCGAAAGTGACGATGTTTGGCAAATGCTGGCGAACGCTTATGAAGAAAAACGGTTGTATGATAAAGCGATTTCGATGTATCAGAAGCTAATAGAATTTGCCCCATTGCAGAACGCTAAATATTTAATCAACATAGCCAAAATTGAGTCTCGCAGGAGGCGTGGAGGGGAGCCAACGAAAATTGCCCTCGAATTGGGAGAGAAACTCGCAACCCAAAAACCCCAAAACGCTGAATTACATCTGAGATTAGCCGACATCTATTTTCAACATGGCAACCTCAACAAAAGCGTCGCCGAATACAAAAAAGCCATCGACATTATACATAGAAACCAAGTTTTTCCGAAAAACTTGGTTTCTTATGCGTATAATAGACTGGCGACTATTTATGCGCGAAGAAGGGAGGATGGAAAGATAATTGACTTGGCGGAACAACTCAAAGCCCACTGCATTGCTGATATGCCGTTGCTCTATCATACATTGGGAAAGATATATACGCGCGGCAGTTTTTATGATGACGCCGTAGCAACTTACGAAAAAGCGGTACAATTGTCTCCTAACCGGTTGCAATTTAGAAGGGATTTAGCCGAAGCCTACGAAAGAATCAAGGAGTTTGAGAAAGCCGAAGCGGAATACGACAGAGTGACGGAGATG
>CAZRLY010000211.1:0-11115 GCA_964601015.1 uncultured bacterium | reverse complement strand
CTATCACGACGGCGATTGCGTCTGGTTTGTCCATGTTCGTCTTTGGGATTTTCACGTCGATTTCATCAGGGTTGTCGATGACAAAGGAAGTTGCGGCGATTCGCTCGTAGGTGATGATGATGGTTTTGTCAACTTTCTCGTTGTCGTTGTCTACCGTTGAGATAACCAACACATTGTCCCCTTGTTGCAACGTGAGCGGTTGGTTGAAGCTCATCATTCTCCATCCCGACGCTTTTAATTGCTCCATAGCATTCGGGTCAATTTGAGAATTGTAAATTGGTCTATCGTTAAGTTTCGCCGTCACCGAAGTTAGCCCGCGGTCATCGGAGACAGATACCCGCAGTTCCAAGTTAGCTGTGTAGAGAGTCTGATTATCTTTTATATTCGTCGGTAGAATGGTAGGAGGCTTGTTTCCGACTGCGGGCGTCTGCGGTTGTTTGGTAGGTTGCTTGGCTTCTACCACTGTCGTTGCTACGCCCGCTTCGTGGATGGTATAATTCAACGCCTTAACTACTGGCGCAAACTCGGCATGGGTTACTTTGACCTCAAGGGGAAAGTCGCCAGCAGGAACGCCGCGCGGAATGGTTACGGAAAACGTCACGGTATCAGACTTGTCCGGAGATAGTGTGCCGATGGATTTGCTCGTTTTCGCGGGTTTCACCATTTGTGTGGTCGTGGAGAGTTGTACTTTTGTATTTAGCGCATCCTGCTTGCCTGTGTTTGCGACGGTAACTGATACATCAACCTGCTCCCCCTGTTCGATTCTGCCGTCTTTATCTTCGTCATCAAATTGCGCAGTCACTCCCAGAATGGGCTTTGCTTTGGCGATTGTGTAGTTCAGCCGATGAATGACTGATGCAAAGTCTGATTGGTTGATGGTGACGGTGATGGGGAAATCACCTGCTTCTGTTCGCGGAAGCGTGAACATGAATTTTGCCGGTTTAGAGGCGGTATTGGGAGGCAATGTTCCAACTAATTTTTGCGATTCGACAATCTGCACATCTGGAATGGATGTGTATACGGACAGCCTGACGTTTTGCGCTTCCAACCGTCCTCGATTCGTTACTGTCAATTCCACTTCAACTCGTTCTCCCTGCTCAATTACCTGATTTCTGTTTTGGTCAACAAACCGGTCTGTGATGGTGAACTCCGGCGACAGCAGTTCGACCGGATAGGTTTCTGTGCCGCTTTTGGCAGGAAAATCGGATTGCGTAATGCGAATATTCAAGGTGAGTTGATTCCGAGAATAGGTGCGTGGCAAATCAATGACAAACTGCCGCGCAAGCCTGTCTGTTTTTGCTTGGATGTCGCCGATTTCAAAGGTTTCAGGAGAAATAGAAACCTCCGGCGGAGCGGACAAGCGTATGCTCACACCTTTAGCGTCAAGCAAACCCTGATTTTTGGGAATCAACTCAAATGCAACTTGCTCGCCGTTATGCAAGACATCAGGCGGTTTAATCGAATACGCCAGAATGGGCTGACGAAAGCTCATCGCAATCGTCTCTCTTTTCGTTGCCGTGCCCACACCCCGAATCTCGGATACCCGCAACTGATATTTCAACTGTTCTGCGCTGAATTTTCGCGGAACATGGAACAACAACGTCCCCTTCATCGTCTGATTGGGACGGATTGTCCCCAAGTCCACTGCCCCTTCCAGCACGGACAATCCTGAATTGATGTCCACCAATTCCAACTTCGCATCAATTGCATTCCCCACACCGCTATTTTTTATGAAAGCAATCAACTCAATTGTCTCGTCGTTTTCGGGAACGCCATTGCCATTCCCCTGCGCCCTGCCCAACGTTTGGTCATTCAGTTCCACCGAAGTAATCTCGAACTTCGGCGCGTCCAGATGCACGACTGGGATGCGGATTCGCTGCTTCTGGGCATCAAAGCCGCGCTTCTCTTTGGTTTCAACGAGGATGTTGGCGAAACCATCCTTTGTCTGAAGGCTGGTTTCGATAGGAAACGTGACGTTTTTTTCTTCGTTGAAGGGAATGTCTCCCAACGATTTTGTCGTGTCCAGCTTCACATCGGGGTTGTCCGACTGAAGCTGCAACGTAACGCCAAAGCCCAAGCCCCTGCCTTTATTCCGCACGGTAACATTCAGCTTTCCCGCCCGCTCTCCAGCGTCCAATGCCTGATTTGGGATAAAGTCTGTCTTGTCGGAGAAGGTAACTTCAGTAACCAAACCAGCGGCTGCTTCACATCGATAACGTTGTTCCTGCCGTGCTGCGTCCCGGAATGCTTGAAGAGCGTCCACGGAGGAAAGCGTCGCCGATTCCTTCAATGTCTTGCCGCCAATCTCCGTTGAGACATTAACGGAGATTGAGTTCATATTCGATACATCTGCAAGATTCGGGATGCTACTCACAGCAGTCGTAAGTTCTGATAATGGAACTTTAACGGTGCCGTTCGCATCCGTTGGATAGCTCTTTTGCCACTGGGACTGAGGCAGCGAAAACGATACAGAGTGATGGGGAATTTTCTTGGCGACAACATCCCCGGGCATGACTTTGGTTCTAGGCTCCCAAGATGTATAGGTTTCCCATGACTTCGGCATCACTTTGTATAGTATGCCCCAAAGTATCAAATCAGCGGCAGAGATACCCATCGCTGAGACAAAATACCTATCATATTGCGGATGTACACCACTTGTGATACCAGCGTATCCAGTAATGAAACCCGCTGCACTACCAACTGCCAAGGCAGGAGACATAACAGCAGATTTAGTTTGACGCCAACGCTTCTCTGTTTTATAATAAACCCGATTAACAATCGAAGCCTCCAAACCACTGTTGTCGGCAGCAACTCGGAGTTGCGGTTCTTTATACGCTACCTGTGAGGTTTTTCTCGTTTGAGGTTGGCTTGTTTTCACTTTGGCACCAAACCCGGTTGTTCTCTCTAATAAAAAGCCACCGGTTGCGCATGCTGATAAACTTCCAGCCATCACTATTACGATGAGTAGATGGCAAATCCAATGGTATGAACTTTCTTTTCTCATTGTTGTATAGCCTCCTTGTTTTCATTGAGTTTTTAACTTATATTGCCTCTAAAATCCTCCACCACATGCACAAACTCCCGCGTAACAGAGAGTGTGTTAGCGGCGTCATCTTCCTCAACATCTTCCCCTTCATGGACAACCTGATTTCGGACGTTACGACTGCGTTGAAGTCGAGTCCAGAAATCATCGCCGTAAGACGATAGTCGTCGGGCTTTATCGGGTAACTCTTTGAACGAGAAATCAGCTAACAGTCTGGGCAAAACATCCAGGCGAGTGAAAAACCACAGGTCGCGTTCGATGTTCCAGCCAGCTTGACCAATATCGAATCCAATATCGGGCAACCTTTCCTTCAACTTAGCGCGGATAAGCGGGTCAAAAATGGATTCGATAGCACTCCAACAAATCAGGATACACTCCTTGTAACGATGTTGACTGAGTGCTTCCTCCGCGTCAAGTAGGAGCCTATCTGTCAATGGCGGCGGTTGGAGATTTTGGAGCTTTTGCCGCAACGTTTGGACCTCGTCATCGCTGAGGGGTTCATCTACCGGTTGCGGTGCTTCGTAACGATGCACCCAGAGAACGTTTTTCGGTAATCCAAGGTCAATCAGCATTGCAAACTCAATCTGCTGAAATACAAGTGGGGTGACATGATGCCTCCCCGTTTGCACGCGATACCAATCGATTAATCGGTTGGCAGTTGTGAGCGTGATATTTGCACAACGGGAAAACTCGTTTCTGACATTCTGAGTTTCTGTTAAATCAACATCAGTTTCAAAATCCATTGAAACGAACGACTGCTCCCCGCACGATATAACTTCCTGTCCAAGTTCGGTTTCATAAACAATCTGTGCCGGGCGCGAAAGTAGGAGTGCGCGGAGGCGCTTTGCCGCATAAACTTGATACGCGCCGTCTGGAATAGTTACCACAAATGGCAACAAAATCTGCATTTGAATTTTCATCTTTAGGCCCACCAATAGACCACTCGACTGAGCGAATAGCCATGTTCTTTGGCTATATTCTCAATATTGAGTTGCCAGTTATCCACATTTTCAAAAGAATGATGCGGTGGTTTGAAAATAGCATAAGGTACAACGTGCCCGTTTCTCACGAACAGATGCGCCCTCACCAACTCATTCTCGCTGACATAAGTTCCAAGATACTCACCGTATTCTTTAAACTCAGGCTTTTGCAATCTTTCCTGTTTATAAAACATTTTCCTCACCTTCTTTGATAGTACAACGAGCAACCTATAAAAATCGGCAACTCACTTTTGACTTAAAAGTTCAGGCTCGTCTCAAAAAGGTTACAGATCTGCTCCTTGACAGCCTCGATTTTCAACGGCGTCTCCAAGCTGCCGTCGGCTAAATTCAGAATGGTTGCGACGTAAGCATTCATATCCCCGTCTTTGATAATGAGAATCTTGCTCTCCCTGGTCTCTGGCTCCCTCCTTGCAAGTATAACTTAGCTCACACCAAGAGTTTTAGTTTACATCTTTAGCTCGGTGTAGTTCTGGTTGTGACCGGCTTTCATATATTCCCAAACGCCCTCTTTCCATGTTTCCACGCGCTTTTTTTCCAGAGCTGTTCTGGCAAGTTTCACGGCTGCTTCGATGTAGCCTTCGAGTTCCTTCATCCGGTCAGGCGTTCCCAAGCGACGCCAGGAGAGTTCCTGACTCCGCCCCACAACCCCTTCCTCCCGGTTGATAGCTGAAATACGGTTGTAGAATCGCTTCATGGGTTCGCTGGCTGCCCCGAAATAGAGGGAGAAAAACTCGTCCACCAGTTCTTTGCAGTCGGTATCAGCATTGAAGCCGGTCTGCATATAGAGATAGTAGTCAAGTTGCTGTCCTATCCCGCACAGGAAAACGCCGCGCACACCGTCTTTGTGGTAACGTTTTACCTCGCGTGAGATGACATCCGGCATAAAACATGGGAAACAGTTCCATCCCTCAATTACCGCTGGTTCCATAGGGTGGTGGAAGTAGTTCCAAAGGTAGATGCGGCGGGTTTTGTCAACCATCCAGGAACGGTAAATTTCCATATCATTCTCAAAGGTTTTTCGCTCGTAACCGTAGCACGTCAGCAAACATGGGGCAACGCTGACATTGGGTTCCAGTTTCAAACCTATCGGGGGATAGGCATAGGAAGCGTAGGCCAGGGCGGCAATAAACTTATCCGGGTGAGTTTTGCGTACCTCCTTGGCAACCTGGTTGACGAAACTGAAGACGTAGTAGCTGTTGCTGGCGTTACTGAAGAGCCCTTCGCCCCGCTTGTCCTGTTGACTGATGGCGAGTATCTCCTTGCATTGGTCACACGTACACCAGGAGGCATTGTCATCGGGCACGACGGCGAAGTAGTCGCCCATTGCTTTCCAGCCTTCTGGCAACCCTTTTCCGTCGAAGAAGTCACGCGCCGTCTGCGCTACTTCCTGGATAAGTTTCGGATTAGTATAACAAAGTTGGCTGCCCTTTCCCCTACCCTCTGCCTGATATTCCAGCTTGTTGAAGAGGGTTTGTATCGTTTTGCTCCAGATTGTATGGTTGCCAGCCCATTTTTCTCCGCCGACGCGCATGCGCCGCCAATAGAGCTTCAATTCGTCATCGTTTGGGTTATTCCACTGAACCTTAATGATGGGCCAGCCTCCACCTAAAGCATAGAGGTGCTTCAAATCTGCTGACCGCCGAATCTCGCCTCCGCGAAGGGTGAGTGTTTTTTGAGAAGGGTAGACGATGTTAAGTTCTGTCGGGCCATACCAGCGTACCTTGCAGAACTTTTCCAGAAAATGGTAGGTTGCGTAGCAAGTTCCCTGATTATCGAAAAAGCCGGGTAGTGTTATGGGTTTAGCGTTTTGTGCCTCACCTCCTGTGGCTTTGTAATAATTGATGTGGTGGCGGTGAGCTTCGAGCGTATGCCCGTAGGTGCAAAGCCCTACTTCCTTGCGATTTGCCTCTGTATCCTGCCAGTCGCGTCCGAGCAAGATTATCGTATTCGGCCGGAACTGGATGAGATATTCTTGGGGTTTGAAGTCGTTACTTCTGATGCCGAGTCTGCGGGTATATTCGCTCTCACCGACAAGGATAAGGGTGTGTGTTATTTTTTCCAAATCGGTTTTTATGGGCAGAACAACGTTTGTAATCTTCTTGATATGATACTGTAGTTCCAACGCAGCCAGTTTTGCCGCAGGCGTCGGATGTGGCGCGATAACAATTGTGGCATCCGGTTTGGCATCTTTTACCAAGGTTACTTCTGTGACTCTTTTCTTCTCTGTGGCGGAAACAGCCAGACACGAGCCCAGCGTGAGAAAAACTAATACTGCTTTTTCAGACATGGAATTCCTCCCTATTCTTAATTCAGTATTCTTCAATCCAGAAGTCTTCAATCTTCAATATTCAATCCATTCACCCACCTACCTATAGAACTGACATCGGGTCAATATCGACGACTATATCTACATCGGAGCGTGTTACTGAAGGTGGAACGTTTGCGAGAGATTGTTTGATTATTTCACGCAGTTGTGTTGTTTCTGAACATCTCAAGAGAAAATGCCACCGGTATTTCCTTTGGATTTTGTAGAGTGGTGCCTGTGCTGGGCCGCGAATTTCTACATCTGGAAAATTGGCATCTTTAAGAAGTTCTAATTGGTTGCTCAGAAGGTAACACGCTTGGATGACATTTTCTTCGTCTTCTCCCCTGAGCAGGACGCTAACGGCGTGAGAGATAGGGGGATAAATTAGTTCTTTTCTAAGCGCAATTTCCGACTGGTAGAATCTGTGATAGTCATGTTGTTGGGCAGCTTGGATGCTGTAGTGTTCGGGGTGGTAGGTTTGGATGATAACATCCCCGCCGATAGCGCTTCTCCCTGAACGCCCTGCTACCTGAGTTAGCAGATTAAAAGCCCTTTCGCCAGCGCGGAAGTCGGGGAGATTTATGGCTGTGTCTGCGTTAATGACGCCGACGAGGGTGACGTTTGGAAAGTCCAGTCCCTTTGCTATCATCTGCGTCCCCACCAGTATGTCTACTTCACGTCTTTTGAAAGCGTCGAGTATATTCTTGTGGGAATTTTTTTTAGTTGTTACATCGGTATCCATCCGCACAATCCTTGCGTTTGGGAAGGCTTTCTGCATTTCCATCTCCACCTTCTGTGTTCCCAACCCCACATATCGGATGTATTCGCTGAGACAGTTCGGGCATTGTTTGGGCGATGGGCGTTCCAAATTGCAGTGATGACATATCATCATTTTTGTGTCAAAATGATAGGTCAAAGAGATTGAGCAATTTTCGCATTTCTCCACATAACCGCATTCCCGACAGAATACATAAGTAGCGAAACCGCGTCGATTTAGAAACAGAATAATCTGCTGTCCTTTTGACAACCTATCAAAAATAGCGTTGTAAAGGCTTTCGGAGAAGATAGAGCGGTTGTTTTTCTGCGTCAGTTCTGCGCGCATGTCCACTATCTCCACAGGCGGCATGGCTATGTCCTTCACGCGTTTTGGGAGGGAAAGCAGATGGTATTCGCCTTTCGATGCTTTATAATACGATTCCAAGGAAGGAGTCGCCGTTCCCAGGATTAGGACGCAGTTTGCCAGTTCCGCCCTCTTTAGAGCGACTTCACGCGCATGGTATCGCGGATTTGGTTCATCCTGTTTGTAGGTGGTTTCGTGTTCCTCGTCAATTACAATCAAGCCCAACTTTGGCACTGGAGCGAATATCGCTGAACGCGGTCCGACGACTATATCTGCGTCGCCGGATGAAACGCGTCGCCATTGGTCAAACTTTTCGCCCTGAGACAGTTTGCTGTGTAATACGGTAATCCTTCGTCCAAATCGGGCGGCGAACCGCGAGACAGTCTGCGGCGTCAACGCAATCTCCGGAACCAGCACAATCATCCCTTTTCCCCGCTCTAACACAGGACGGATAGCCTGCATGTAGACTTCTGTTTTGCCGCTTCCTGTTACGCCGTGTAGCAGAAAAGTTTTTTGGGAATTATTCTCGATTGCGGATAAAATCTCTTTTAGAGCTTGCGCTTGGTCAAAATTGAGTTCCAACGGCTGGCTGCTTTCATAGTCTTCGTCGCTCAATGGGTTGCGAATCAACTCTATCTGTCCGCGGGAAATTAATCCCTTCTTTTCGAGAGATTTTGTCGTTGTGTGACTTGTATTTGCCAGTTGGATTAATTCAGATGCGAGGATGTGGGAATTGGGATGTGTTATCTTCCTTGAGATGAGTATGTCCAAAACTTCCGCCTGTTTTGGCGCGCTACGACGAAGTTTTTCCAATTTCGTCTGAATTTCGTCGATGGGTTTTGCCAGACTGACAGCAACGGCGGTTTTGGGGCTGGTTCCGCTTTTTAGTTCTTCGCTTATGCGAACGTATCCTTTTTTTTCTAAAGCGGCTAACGTTGCATAAAAACCAGTTTTGCCGATTTTCTTGCGAAGTTGGGCAACCGATTTTCTCCCTTCCCTCAAGAGGATTTTCATAATGTAAGATTGTAGTGGGGCGGATGTTTCCAACTCGCTTAGTACCTCATCTCCCACTTGCGCTTCAACCATCCGCCTGCTGATAACGCTCACACCCGCTGGCGTTGCGCACTTCAACGCTTCTCCCCATGAAGCTAAATAGTATTCAGCTATCCACTTTGTTAATTGGAGCATTTCAGCAGAGAAAAACGGTGTCTCATCCAAGCAGTCGGAAATGGGTTTTATGTTCACATGGGGGGGGACGTCGGGCGTATCTGTTAGCCCGGCAATGACTCCCTCCAACTGTCTTTTGTCACCGAAAGACGCCAGCACACGTATACCCGGGCGAGCTTTTTCGAGAAACTCCTCTGGGATAGAGTAAGTAAAAGATTGATGTATTGGAATAGGAAAAACTACATCGGCATACTTAACAAGTACCATGATAAAAAGGGGAAAACAGAAGAAATAGCTTTTTATTTTCGCCTTTGCCTTTTAGCCTACCAGGAGGTGCTTACGCAAATCCTCTACTTCTAAAGGGAAAGGAGTTTCGCTTTTCATGCTTTTATATTCTTCCTGATAAACTGGGGAATCAAAAATCAACTCTACCAATCTTTTCAATCGAAAAGTATCTTTATTCTCTTCCCACCACTTCCGAAATTGCCCTACGTCCTCCTTTGTCACAAAGAAATCTTCCTCCTCAATATACGCCGGTCCTGTGCCGGTTATGACTCTGAGGAAGCTTCTTGTATGGTTTTGGACATTGAGTTCGTCATATTCCATGAAATCTATCAAAATTGGTATGGTTTCCGTATACCCGTATGTGGATAAAATCAGGCTTAAAAGTCTAAGCCGAGAAACAGTTTCCATTTCGGGAATAATTATCCTTGGCGTCCACCTTTTCACTAAAATTTTAGAATAATTTAAACCACTTTTAAGAATAGCATCCCATTCTGTTTTTGCTTTTTTTTCTATTAAAGGGATAAGAATGCTGAATTCAAAAGGGGTGGGAACTTGATACTTTGGATAAAACTCAAGGTTCCAAAGGGCTTCCATCAATTCCCCATAGATGCAATCGGCTAAAATTGTTTTTTCCATGATTAATTTTCTCCTTGAATTATCCTTCGGTTGATTACCCGAAATCCACTTTTACTTGTCCCTTTTTCAGGAATAAAAAGGGCAAAAATGCCAAATTCTTGTAGGGCAGCATCTTTAAAACGCTGACGTTTGTTTCTGCCTCCAAGTTCTTTAAAAACGGATTCAAAATCTACTCCGCCTGAGCTCGGCCCCTCTATTGTCACAATTTCCCATTCAGTCCCTGTCTTTTCCGCTAACTCTGTAGCGCTTTTTAAAACCAGTTCTTCGCTAAATGTCGTAGAAATAAACGGACTATTGTTTCCGTTAGCTTGCGCATTTTGGAGCGCATTTCGGCGTTCATTTGGGTTGGGGCTATTCACTTCTGAAAGCAACTCCTGCCGCGTTTTATTTGCTTCCATAAGTGATTTTCCCCTCTCCCTAAGACGCCTAAATGCGCCACCCGTGATGATATTAGAGCCTGTTTTGGGTTGGACTCGGAAAACTCTAATAATGGAACATACTGCGCTCTTGCTATTTTTCATCATTCAGGCTAAAAGTTCCTTATCTATCAATTCCAAGTTCAGCCATTATTTTTTTCATGTCCTCCCACACTAACCTCTTATCGTTCTCGTATCGCAGGAGGTAAGCGGGGTGGAATGTTGGCATTAGCCTGATGCCGTTATAGAGTTGGAATCTCCCACGCAGTTTCATAATTCCCACACCGGTATTGAGTAGCGTTTGTGCTGCAAACCTACCCAGAGCGCAGATTACTTTGGGGCGAATCAATTCCAGTTGTCTATTTAGAAGGGGCTTGCAACAGGCTATTTCATCAGGATTTGGGTCGCGATTACCAGGAGGGCGGCATTTTAGCACGTTCGTAATATAGACATCTTCACGGGTAAGTTTCATAGCATGGATAATCTTCGTAAGCAATTCACCCGCCCTGCCCACAAATGGACGTCCTTGTTTATCCTCTTCCGCGCCGGGCGCTTCGCCTACGAAAACCACATCAGCATTCTCGTTCCCTTCGCCGAACACGACAGCCGTTCGCTTACTATGCAGTTCGCATCTCTTGCACGACATCGCCTCTCTGCGCAACTCCTCCATCGGCATCCTGGAAAACGGGGAAACAAGTTCTGTAAATCCAATCTCCACTTGCCCTGCGACATATTCTCTCATCGTTGCTACGACTTTTAAGTATTCGCGTATGAAATTGTTTAATTCTGAAGTTGCCATTTTACCTACCTATTCTTCAATATACCTTGGTATCACCGTTCGGGTGGAATTTCCATAGATATTTGCGTCAAGGGGACACCCTTCCTGATTGAATATTGACTATTGAAGATTTTCTATTGAAAAGAATTCTCATCAACAACTTCTTTTCAATCTTCAATCTTCACTCTTAAATCGTCAATCCAAAGGGGTGGGGAATTGACGCCTCCTTATTTTAGTCTTGCTTTTCGATACATTTTATAGTATAATTGTACCAAACGTAAGGTTGAAAGTACCGACGTTTACTGCTTGACGCAGTCTGCTGTCTCTGTCTTGAATAGGTGTATTTGTTTTGGGTGCAACTGAG
>CAZRLY010000210.1:0-11147 GCA_964601015.1 uncultured bacterium | reverse complement strand
ATCCAAATAACTCTGGGTGCCTGCCAGACGCGGGTTGTCTTGAAGCAATGATTCTAGCAGTTCATCAAGAAAGAAAAACCACGCGGAATAGAAATCTACGGTTGAGATGGCTCGTGGTTCATCTTCAGGAAGACGTTCGTAGGGTTTTCCACAAAAACCGTGTTTTTCAAAGGTAACCCAAATCGTCTCTCTATCCCGCACAAGCCAAAGAGATAAATCGGTGCCCTGTTCAAAGAAATACAATTCAACAGGTTCTTTTCCGTTTTGTAACAAATCCTCTAAGACATCGGGAATATCATCGAAAATGGTTGTTAGGTCAGGACTATATTGATAAGGCAATTCCAGTCCGTTAATGAAAATTGACCAATAACGATTTTTGCCAGTTGCAAATTTTAATAACGCTATTTGTAGTTCCGTTACGTCTACAACATCATCTTCCTCGAAGGGCCAGGATTTTGCAAGTTCCTTGCATTGGATGTCAAAACTTTTCTTATCCATTACTCTTACCCGTTTTTGAAACTTGCTTATAAAAAAGGATTGCCCGTTTTTAAAAATTCCGAAATCGTTCCTTGGGAGATAGCGTAATTATTTCCAACTTTT
Organism: uncultured bacterium; assembly: GCA_964601015.1. GTDB lineage: Bacteria > Poribacteria > WGA-4E > DTYX01 > CAZRLY01 > CAZRLY01. The sequence continues at coordinate 10,547 of CAZRLY010000210.1, read as the reverse complement.
TCGGACATAAGTTGCCCGTTGGAAATAGCCTCATGAATTTTCCGCACGGAGACATGCAACATGACAGCAAGTTGTTCAGGGGACCATGTTTCTTGCTGTCTAACTGGTTTTTCATGTTTTTTAACTGCCATCGTTTATCCTCCTGTTTATTGAACGAGAGCCACATCCAATATCTCGTATGTATTCGGGTTAAATTTGTATTGTTTAGCTCTTCGTAGAACAATCGTTTCAGGTGTGGTACCCCAATGGCATTCCAGGATATCAAACTCTCGTATCCAGTTCTGCGGAACACGCCAATTGTATGATTCAGGCACTCGTTTCCGCTTTAGTCGCCGCCATACACGGAGCTGGATACGGAATTCCAAGATAACGTGTTCTTCAGAAGTGTCAAGAAGTATAGGGCGTAAACATTGCCATTTGCGAGCATCCCTGCGTTTTGCGAACGTGTAGAAACCTTGTCCATATTGCGCCCATACGTTATAACCAAGATTGATGCCCGCCCTAATGTTAGGGACAGAACTGATAGGCGTAACATGGTAAAGCGTTTTATTCGTCAACCTGGCCGATATATCGCTAAATATCGCGATAAATCTCTTATGCTCTTTCAAATACAGTTCCTCTTCCTAATGAGGAGCGACTATTGTAAACCTTGCTCTCTTTTGAAGTATTAGATGGTAAAAAGTAAAGTCATATCACCATATTTTTCACGCCCGATGACCTTAAAGTGATATATTTTGATGTTTTATCAGCGCGGTCTGTAAATTGGTGGCTCTACGGCACTACTCAAACGATATCATCTCTATGGCATCTTTTGAACATACATCAACGCATGTCGAACACCCCAAGCACTCTTCCCTTTTGACAACAGCCTTCTTTTCGATTATCTCAATCGCGTAGCAGTGTCCGATTTTTGCACAGAGCTTGCACCCAACACATTTTTCCTCTGTTATGCGCGCATAACCTGGGATGAGAGTCAACTCGGTAGCGGACACAAAATACGGAAGCGCACCGTCTCGGATTTCAGAGAAGGAATTTCTGCCGGTTTCGCTGAGATACGTTTTGACGTTCTTGACCAACGCTGGCAATATGTCAAACCCCTTTGTCATGACTGCCGTGCAGATGCCAATTAAATCCGCCCCTACCAGAGCCATCTCCACAGCATCCTTGAAGTTTTGTACACCACCTGTCCCGATGATGGTGGGTTTTACGCCTATGGTTCTTCGCATCTGCAAGACATCCTTGAGAGCAAGTGGTTTGAGCCAGGGCCCGCTTATACAGCCCAAACTGGTTCCCCCCTGCAAGCGATAGATGTTTCTTTCCGGGTGGTAGATGTCGATTGGCGGGACGCCCAGTCGGTTTCCCGTGCCGCATACGCCATCCGCTCCCGCCTCAACCGCTCTCAATGCCACCTCCCCGATATTCCCGCCTTCGGGTGTCAGCTTTGCAAAGACGGGGATGCGAACTCGCTCTTTAACTGCTTTCGTAATGGCGAAAACGACTTCTGGATTTGAACCCAAACTTGCTCCAGTCGCCGGCCTGCCTCCCTTTGCTTCGCCGATAGCGTCTAAATTAAAGGACATATTTGGACAGCAGAAATTAATTTCAATCGCGTGCGCTCCTGCGTCCTCGAATTGTTCAGCCATGTCAGCCCAACCTTGAAGTCCCTTCTCGCCGGAGTAAGTGATATTCGCGAAGAGAATAATCTCATTTGTCGTTTTTCGGACTGCTTCCACGAGTCGCAAACCCTGTTGGAGGTTCAATCTCGATTCTAACGTGAATATGTGAACGCCGTTTTCAGCAAGCCATCTGTATCGGGGATTGCGATTGATATAGGGTTCAGGCTCAATGGTCAATTTTATGCTGACGCCACCCCAGCCTGCTCTCTCCGCTTGTTGTATTTGCCCTATCGTTTTAGAAACCGGTCCTGAGGCAACGATAAACGGGTTTCTGAAGGACAACCCGGCTTTTTCGACGGGCATTGAAAGGTCAATTTTTGATTTCATCTGAACTAATGCTCTGTTGATTTAGTTTTGAACGAGCTCCGCTGGATTTAGCCGCTCAGTCTGGATTGCTAAATCCAGACCGGGAGCGGCGGTCGACAGATGCTCTGAGTGGATTGCTAAATCCACGATATGTTATTCATAATTAAGTCAACAAAGCAGGAGTGCTATATTTATATGAAGAAAGACAAATAACGTCTCCTCAACGGTAACTATTACAATCCCAATTCCTTCAAGCACTGACGGCTTTCAGTCGCTGACTGTTTGGGTTCTTTGTCTGTTCTATCCTGTTCGCACACAATCCAGTCTGCGCCTACATCAAGCGCAGCCTTGAAAGCAGCCTTCAGGTCAACTTCGCCCTGTCCCAGTTCGATGAAGTAACCTTCACCACCATCTTTGAAGTGAAAATATGGTACTCTGTCTGAATATTGTTTGATGAACTCCGCCGGGGATTCCCCTCCGATGTGTACCCAGTAAACATCAACGCATAGCTTCACAAGAGCCGGGGCAGTTAGTTCCATGAGCCTGTGGATACCTTTTGTTCCATCAAAGGACTGGAACTCCCACGCGTGGTTGTGGTAACAGAAGACCAAACCATCTTCCTTGCATCTTTCGCCGACTTTATTGAAGGTTTCAGCGGCATTTTCGTAAGCTGCTATCCCTTCACCGGGAGCGACTCCGGAACATATCAAGTAGCGTGAGTTCATCTCCTTGAGATATGCAATGTTTTCCTCAAGGTTCGCCTCCTGGGATACCTCACCATAGCCACCGTGAGTACCTGCAAGCTGCAAACCGTTTTTGGAGAACAGTTCCTTGATTTGTTCAGGAGCAGCTTGTTTGAAAAGGTTGCCTGCTTCCACGCCGACATAACCTACCTCGGCTACCTCTTGAAAAACACCCTCTAAGTCAGTACTCGGTCGACTGCCGTAAACTATTAATTGAATGCCAACTTTTGACTTTGCCATAATTATTTCCTCCTTTTTAGCTCCTATTCGCAAAATGCTCGGCGTGGATTGGCACATCCACGCCAATACCTATCGGATTTGTCAATCCGACGAGAGCGTATATCATCGTCACTACATAATCACGTTTCACGCTCGCTTGCGATTTATCATTAATTTAGTGATAACACACAATTATTTCTTCTGTTCGGGAAATGGTGCGCGGATGTCGTATCGACCGGGCTCAAGGACGGGGAGAGTTCCATCTTCTACCAACAGGTCAAGTGGATTTTCTCTTGTTGTCAGCGGCATTGTGACGACATCCTTGATTCTCAGGGATTCGTAGATAGCCATCATTATCTCCGTAGTGGCTCGCGCCTGATGCCCGCTACTGCGGTGTTCCTCGATTTTCCCGTCCATCCAATCAATCAGTTCTTGATATTGATTCATGCCATCTCCCTTCGGTTTTATCTCCTGCCAACCCGCCGCTTTATTATTCTGGAGCAGAAGGACGCCGCCTTCACCTGATTTTATCTGTCCTTCTGTGCCGTAAACGATAGCCGCTGGAACGCCCGGTTCAGGCATATCGCCTTCGTATATGCCTCTTGTGCCGCCTTCAAAACAGATCAAGCCGGCGCACAAATCTTCGCAACGTACTCGGCGCTCCCACCTGTCGGTTTTACGCGAGGTGTTGCCGATAACCCAGAGAGTCCTCGGGTCGCTCAAAATATACCTCATGTAGTCTATGGCGTGTGTTCCTCTGTTCAGAAGTCCTGCGACTCCCCTTCGGAGGAGCATCGTCGGTTGTCCGATAGCACCTTCCGCGATGAGCTTTCGTAGTTCTACGTTTGCGGGGCTGAATCGCCCATTGTGTCCGACGGCAAGGAGAGCACCATTCTTTTCGCACGCTTCAACCATATCGTTCGCTTCGCCCATTGACGCGCACATCGGCTTCTCGCCGAGAATCCCTCTGACGCCGGCTTCCGCCGCGGCGATAGTTGCCTCAGCGCGAACGCTTTGCCAGGTGGTGATGCTGACGATGTCTAAATCTTCCTTCGCAAACATCTCGTTATAATCGGTATATACAGCGGGGATGGAAAACTGTTCGGCAAGTTGTTTCGCCGATTCCTCAAATATATCCATCGCCGCTACAAGTTCTGTTCTTGGATTTTTGGCATAATTGCTCGAATGTGACCGGCCCATGCCGCCACATCCGATGATGCCTACTCTATATGTTTTAGACATAATTTATCCTCCAATTTTAGTAATGCCACGAAACTTTATCAGCAATTGAACATCGCACCTAATCGCGCTTAGTTGTTCGACTGGAAGGCTGGAAGGTTGGATGATTGAACAGGTTCCTTCCATCCATCAAAAACGATTTTCACAAGTACATCAGAAAACTTAGTAGCATGGCTCAAGCCTGCTTCTTCTCAATACATATCTCATCGCTATCAAAATCCCAAATTAATCTGTAACCTTTCAACTGTCGGAAAAAACAGGCCCCCACGAGTTTTTCTGTACTCCCGCCACAGAATGTAAAAATCCGAGTTTCAACCTCGGGGCCAAAACCGACAATACGGACTTTCCCTTTGCCGCTTCTTCCCTCGCTTCGTCCGTGCGCAGTGTGGACAGGCACATTTTGAATGTCTTCGAGGTACCCTACGATTTTCTCAAACGTGTCACAGTCAATAATAATGCCGGTCGCGCAAGTCGCATCTACTGCTCCTGTGTCCCAACGCAACTTTGCCTCCACGTCAGCGATTTGCATTTGGATATGAAAAAATCCATCCTTGCCGATTTTCCAACATTTCCTTTGCATTTCCATTTTCAAACCTCATTTCGGGGTGGCGGATACATAAAGCGGTTCGGTAATTGGCTCATAGCCTGCTTGAAACACGAACCGATGGAGAAAATCGGGAACGGCTTTCTCCGAAGCTTCCAGCGCTTCATCAAATGTTTTTGCAACTGCCACTAATTTTCCTTTCGCAATTGCTACATACTTTCCCTTGTGCTTCTGTAAAATTTCTGTTCTGAGTTGCTTATAAGCATTGAGGTTCTGTTGCATGTCCTTTTCAAATTCCGTCATTTGACATCCTCCTTTCGTTCAGGGGCTCAAGATTTCTATTGTGTTATCACCTAAATCTGCGAAATTAATTTTACAGCTTTTCTCTCCCCTCGTCAAGAAAAATCTTGTATTCTTTTCAATTTTTCCTAACAAAACATCCGCTTCACTGCTGAACAGTCTCTAATTTTAAGGCGATAGAAGTAGATTCCACTGGCGCACTTCTCGCCTGTATTTGTTCTCCCGTCCCAATACGCCGCATTAGCTCGCTCATCGTAGTATCCCGCCGGTAGCATTCCTAACGACAATATGCGGACAAGTTTTCCGTTGAGGTTGTAAATCTCAATCGTCACATCAGTGTCTTTGGGGAGTTGGAACGGAAGGAACGTTTCGGGGTTAAACGGATTCGGGAAGTTTTGATACAACTTGAAGTGAGTGGGCAAAGGTATTTGAGGCTTGAATGTGATACTGATAATGTTTGACCGTTCCCTCTTACCTTCAATATCAATGTCTTCAATGAAATAGAAGTAAGTCTGTCCGGCTTCTGCCATTTTATCAGTGAATCTGTAGTCGTGACCGAATGGTGTGCTACCGTGTCCATTGACGAAGCCAATCTTGTCAAACTTCCCATCTTGCATGCCGGAGCAGTAGACATTGAGTGGACTTTAGCTTTTAGCCTTGAACTTGAGTTCAAGGCGTTAATGCTTTCCACATCTGCTACCGCACCATAACTAAACGGGCTGAATGTCTTTTTTCCGCGCTTCCAGTTCCATCCTGATTTCTTTCTGTTCCGCTCTGGACAAACAATATTGCGCATACAGGAAGATGGATGCAAATGTTGCTGTGAGACGCAACACAAATAATAATCCCAGTTTGTTGATAACATCCATGCCCACTTTGCTGGGTACCGCGCCAATAGGCATTTTTACTAAATGCATCATGGCAAAACCACCAACCAGAATGGCAAGCGAGCGGCCGGTCTGGGAAAAAAGACCGCGAGCGGAATAGAAGATTGCAGTCTTGACATGACCGGTTTTGAGGGTATTCTGGTCAATGATGTCTGCCAGCATAGACATGACACATACACCCAGACCTGACATACAATGATAGCAGATAGCGGCATGTACCAACAAAAATGGGAGAAGCTGTGGGGTGTGGTTTGCAGGTGTCAATATATTCAAGCCCGTTAAGCGGTCGAGGACAGGAATTGGCGCGATGATGTTATATACTGCTATCAGACTTATGCAGACAGGTCTTTTCTCAAATCTCCGGATCCAGATAGGAGTCATCCAGGCTCCCAAGATCGCGCCTATCATTATGGCAATACTAAACCATTTGAGCTGTGCTCCCTCAAATTCCCAGTAGTACGTTCCCATGTAGGGACCGATGCTCTCACCGAATCCGCCTGACAGCATAACGGATGTCCCCGCCAGTAGAAGAAACAGGTAATTACGATTCTGCCAGGTCTGGTAGATATCTTTTACCACCGCCAATAAGCTGAAGTTTGGCATGTCATCAGATGGTCTATCAAGATGAGAAATCTCTTTCCTGGTACCAAAAGTGCGGATGAAGATGCCAAGTATAACCGAACAGCAGCCCAGAATAATGAGCGGTGGGTAATTAGCAGCGTCAAGATGTTTTGGGACAATTTCTCCGTCATAGGCGCGCATGGAAGTTCCCGCCAGCATCTGCCAGGCAAGATAACTAAGACTGGTCCCAAAAGCGTAGCCAAACATTGACAGAAAGCTGAAGATGGAAGTTCTCTCATTGTAGTCGCTGGAAAGTTCGGCTGCCAGTGCCATACTCGGAACCATATAGACCGCCAGAAAAAACCGCGCCAGCACATTCCAGACTACCATCCAGATAAAGAGAGGAACTTGAGGCGGGAGGCTAGTGCCTGCCTTTACAATCCTCAAGAACTCTGGCGGCGAAAAGAGAAAATACAGGCTCAGGGCTAATGGTATCGCAGACGCGAACAAGAACGGATGCCGTCTGCCCCATCTCGATCGGAAGCGGTCGGAAAAGGCGCCCACAATTGGGGCCAAAATCGCGGCGCTGAAGATTGCCAGACCGAGTGCCCATCCCACCAGGTTGATATTCAGTCCAAGAGCCTGATTATAATACAGTGACACAAAGGTGAGAGTAATAGCGGAAAAAGCTGCTTCGCCTATCTGTCCGAAACCGAAGTTGAATTTGATCCAAAATGGAATCTTTCCCGGTCTTGCCATTCTTTATTCGGGTATCTGAGTCCAACCCTTGCTTTGCCGAATCGCATCAATGGCGACTTGGTAACGCCATCCATCAAGAAGCGTCAAATAAGGTTCGTGTGGGCGGTTCTCAATATCGGCGACAAAATCACGAGCTAACGCCACCCATTTGTTTTGGATATCGTCACCGACTTTGGGTAGCCTATCTGATAACTCTTGGGGTATCGGCAACTCCTCAACCTCAGAGCCAATATGTTTAGAAATGGGAGATAATATATGTCCGCCTCGCCCAACAAGTGTTCCCTTATCACCATAGAAATACCAACCACCCGATGGAACATTTGCTGGTACGCTTGGATTTGCTCGCATCGTAACAAGGACACGATTCTCCATTTCAGATGATGAGTGTCCGAATTGAAGCAGCGCAGAAAATGCCCACTCAGCGTCGCACTCTCGCCATTCAAGGTTCGATGCCTCTTCAGCCGTAATCTCTTTGCGAATCCACTGGCGATAATCGTGTATATCTGGCAATACCGGAGCCATTCTTTTCGCAGCTCTTGCTTCGCCAACTGCGGATACGAGTTTCATCCCTGTCATTCTTTCAAGCATACCGAGTTGATGCGTCAATCCATTGTTCAGAGCACCACCGCCATGTGCTAATGAGCTCATCCAGCTCCACGGCTTCACTGTTTTTGTAGGCCCTCTTCCAGCCCACCGGGAGAATGCCACGTCAATTTCCTTTAACTCACCGATGACTTGACTCGTGAGAAGTTGATTAACAAATGTTACACTCGAATCATACAAGTGTGTTGCGGCAAAGGCGTGCTTAGTGCCTGCCTGTTTGACGATTGTGTATAGACGCCCTGCTTCCTCAGCAGTTATGGCTAATGGTTTTTCACAGAGGATATGACACCCGAGTTGAGCCGCCAGTTCAATCACCTCAGTTCTCAAAATCGCTGGCGTCGTGAGTGCAACAATATCAGGCTTGATTTCCAATAGGCTCTTGTGCCAATCGGTTGAAGCCTCGGAAATGCCTAATCGTGATGCGACTTTTTGAACCACATCCGCTTTGCGGGCACAGATAGCAACCACATCGACGCCGTAATGTTGTAAAGCCTTAGTATGTCCTTCACCCGCCCAACCCGCTCCAATGACGACTGCCTTCAATTCCTTTGATTTCATTTTGTTAATACCTGGTTCTTTTTTCCTAATCGTTTCTGTCTGTTTTTATACTTTCCTAAAAACCAGGTTTTTCACCTTCCTTTCTTTTAATATTAATAAATGACACGATTGAACCTTGTTAGTAACCTTGATTTTCGGTCTTTGCAAGTTTTCCGACCAATTCATAAAAACGCTTTGGAAGCCCTTATTTTATAGGAATTCTTGTAGTGTATTTAGTGTTTTTAATTTTAGAATCGTGATATTAAAAACGAACGTTTTCATTGAATTTATCACACCCAAAAGGATTTGGCAACAAATAAACAAAATTCCTCCATTTTGACGGAATTTTATGGTCGAGAATATAGGAAAATAGGGACTTTGTAGGTGCGGTGAGATTGTGAATGGCGAAGATTGTTACAGAAGTCGCCACTCCAAAAATTTAGCCGTCCCCAGATGGTGGTGAGTTTGACAAAATAGAATCTCTGATTTCAGATAGAATACCTTGTATCTTTTCAAGATTTGAGTTTATTCTCTCTGAATTATCAGCCATTTGCTGGAGTGCTGAAGTAATTTTAATGATAGAGCGAATAATAACCCAGATGATTATAAGAATGAGACTAAAGTAGATAAGTACCAGAATACCACTTAACTCCCCCATTCAAAATAACACCTCCTTTATTCAGTTCACATTTGTCAATGAAGGGTGAACTCATATCTCACCTCTCCGAATCTTGATGGTATAACTACGGCTTTTCTTGACAATGTAGTCGCCAACTTCAACACGATTCCAATCCGAATAAGATAACGTTACCCTTGTCACCATTCCAATGGGGGGATTTAACTCGACAGCGTAATGGGTTGCTGTGCCACCCTTAGTTCCGGTGGTTTCATAGGTGTACTTTCTGATTACCAACCCTTCCCATGTATTCATCCAATGCCTATAGGTTACTACAAGCACAATGCTGACTGCTATGACCAACACACCTACTAAGGATAGTAAAAAAGAGATGAAATCAACGGAATATTCCCTACAACTAACCAACAACGGAATCATGAATATACAGAACACTATCCATACCGAGCAGAAAGATATTAGTTTGTTCCTTTCCACTTCGATTTCCTCATTACCCGATTGTATCAAACTGACTATCTCTGGCAAGTGAAAAGAGATACTGACATCCAAAACGTTGTAGATTCAACGTTCACGTCTTTGCTCAAACTTACTGCACCTTCCCCATCTTCGCATCTATTCTATACGTTTGGTCTTTGAAATCAGACAATATGATAGCTCTCTTGTCAACCTCTATCTGAACGATGATTTCGTGGTGGGCGTATTTCCATATTTCCCGCCCATCGAACCTTAATTTATGTATGTCCGTCTCATCATGGACATAGATTGCTCTATCGTTTTTGTCCATGATAATTTCCTTCAATTCATACGCCCCGAAGTTCCATAGTAGTTCGCCTGTTTTTTGGTTAAGAGCGTAAATGCTTTGTCCGTATCCAATCAGCGTGATGTTTTCATGTGCCAGAGTTCCAACGAATATGTAAGGATTAAATAATATCGTAGAAAAGATGGCTTCCCAACTTTCGCTATCATTTTCCCCGACTGCATAAACTTTGATAAAATTGGAGTCTTCGTCCACCAATTCTTCAATATCAGCATAATTGAAAAATGACTTTGCCGCTTCTTTCTTAATATTTGCCAGAAATTCTTCACAGACTGTCAAGGAGAAATCGTCATAACCGTTGTAAAGTTTGAGTAACATAATGCACCTCCCGATATCTCATTGGACTAACGCCTACTCTTTTTGTCAGGGCTTGCCGTAATAAATCTCGGAGTGCCATCTCCGCCCCTATCAATTTGATAGACAAATACTATGTTTCTCTCCTTACCACCAGGCCCCCTTAACCTGACACGCCTTCGTTGTTTAATTCCATAGGGGGTTTCTTCATTTTCTAACTGTTCACCGTTGCTATATGCATCTTTAATAGCTGATATTAGTTCCTCTCTATTTTCAGTGGTATACCCCATACCAGCGAAGAAACGCCCCTTTGCCAGCGAATCCTCATAACTTCTTATTCTTTTTGTGTCAGCGTCCGGTCCAGGGACAGGTAGTTTACAAAGGAAGGCTAAAGGATAAAGGTTAAAAGCTAAAGGTAGGAGAGAATG
>CAZRLY010000209.1:0-11174 GCA_964601015.1 uncultured bacterium | reverse complement strand
ATCCGAATTTTTGCGCCAGTTCGGCCCGTTGTTCATCCGTTGTTCCAAGATGAAATTTTCCTTCAGGTATCAAGTTCATCTTTCTTTACGGCTTCCTCCCCGACTGATTCCATGAATCAGTCGGGGAGGAAGCCGTTCTCCTTTCTCTAAGAGGGTGTGTGAAAGGCCTCCCCATAGGTATCAACTTAACGGAATCCTGCCCCGCTCCGTAGGAGCATAATGTTTATAGCAATGAGGAATACGAATTGCCCAAAGCCCCATCGGGGCGGAATGTCTTGTCAAAAAAGATGTCGCTCCTCTGGAGCTAAAATACCGTTCGACGTCTTTGTTCTATAAACATATCGCCCGTATCGGGCTAAAGTTGATGCGCATGGGTGTGGACTAACATAAAGTTCCACTCTCCTATCTATATATAGGGTAAGATTTCCCCCCGCTAATGTTATCTCAGCTTGCTCACGCAGCCTGCGTGGTGAGTCGTCCCACGGTTGACTGTCCCAGAGCCTCTTAGGACTGTTTACAGAGCCGTCAGAGAGCGTTGATGTCTGAAAATCGACCTACGGTATTAGACGGAAGTACCCGGGTACTCAACGATGGACAGCCTGAATCATAGCCCGAATGTATCCCACGGCGAAGGCACGTCCAGCCCAATGTGCCTTTTCGTGGGGCAAGTGAGGGGTGTGGTCCATCATGAAAGGCCCCTGAAACCCAACTTCGCGGTAAGTCTGCATTGAGCGGAACATGTCCACATCCCCCTCGTCAAGAAATACCTCCTGGAACTTGCGGGGAGTGCCTCGGATGTTGCGGAAGTGGACATAGATTATCTTGTTTTGCACCCCAATTTTGCGAATGGCTTCGTATACATCAACCCCCATCTCAGCTACACAACCCTGGCAGAACAGCATCCCATTGGAGTCGCTTTTGACTAAATCAAAGATACGTTGGTAATGTTCAAGTGTAGAGACGATGCGGGCTGCGCCACCCAGTGGTTCAGGGATAGGTGGGTCATCAGGGTGCAAAGCCATCCTCACGCCAGCTTCCTCCGCCACAGGAATGACGCGCTTGAGAAAGTAGGAAAGATTCTCCCACAGTTTTTCCTCGCTAATCTGTTTATCAGGATGGTGGGGTGGAGAAAGCATAAACTCGTTATAATCAAAGGTGCTGTATCTAGCCCCACCGCGACCATAAGTTGAAGTTGTCCGGAAGTTGCCGATGGGCTTGAAGTTGTAGCCAAGGGTAGGAATCCCTGCCGCGCCTAAACTACGCAACATCGTACACCATGCCTCAATTTTTTCATCTCGGTCAGGCAGTCCGAGAGTGATGCTGTCCCAACCTGACTGCGCTACGTTGTACAATTTCAGCCCGTGGGACTCCACGAGATTGCGCATATTCAGCCAAAGCTCTGTCCGGTCCTGCCCATCGCTCATGTCTGATGCTGGATTGACAGTGAGGTAATCAATTCCAATCCCCTTAAAAAAACTCAGGTTCTCGTCGTTGACCTGATTCCAAGCAAGTTGGTCTTGAATTGTCATATAATATCCCTCCGTTTACAGAAAAGTTTCCCATTCTTTCCCTTCTCCCATTTTCCTTGAATTCGAGGAGAATAGGAGAAAAGATTTCTTCGCCTATTCTTCTCAACTGAGGTTTAGAATAACCCCGTCTGGTTGTCCGGCTTTCAGGAACATCCCAGAGGTCAAACTGGTATCACTCTACGTTCAGGCGTATTCTTCGGCAAGCTCCATAGTTATCCTTACCCACTCCCACATGCGCCACGGCTCCTTGCGGCAGGTATGTAAGTCCTTCATGATTACCTCAACAACACAACTGCGTGTTTTTTCCAGAGCGTCGCGGAGGTGATTACGAACGAACTCCTCATCCCACTTCTCCATCCCAATCATTGCCGGGTTCGGCTTATAAGAGAATATGTAGTCGCTTCCCAGTTCTCCCGCACCTTTTTCCACATCCACCCAGGGACTCATGCTTATTCTACGCACATTTGGTATTGTCTTCACAATGTCGAGTTTCTTATCCAGCGGCTCACAGCAACCATAGTTTGACAGCCCAAACCTTTCGAGAAAACGTTTTTCGTAAGTAAGCGCAAACTCATCGTGCATGGCGGGTGATACCTCGGAGAAAATCTGGGTTGTGGCATGCCCCCACAGGTCAACGGGGCGAACATGCGTTCCATTGAAGTCAGCTTGTGGCAATTCATCCGTAAAGCCGAGTCCCCCGGAACCGACGCCGTTATTACCGTTGTTTAACGACAGGAGATTCAGATTCTCGTACTGGTCAAGACGACTCAAATGCCATTGGGTTAGCCAGTCCATCCAACGATGTACCCACTCTGGACGGTCAATCATATCAGTAAACGTATTATTTAGCCCGCGCCACTGGATAAATTGGTCCATTATGGCGAAACCGTAGCCGGCAACGCCGCGCTTTTCCACGGTGAGAATGCCGTCGTATATCTCGCAGAAACGCTGGTAACTCCTCTCCGTCTCCTCCCAGTCCACCGTGACAGTAGGCATGGGAATCACAGTGGGTTCGTCATCATCTTTAATGACGGGGTTGTACCTGCTTGCGCCGAACTCGTGATTGGGACGGGTAGCATCCGTAGATATGCCCATGCCTGTGCTTCTGACGGCAGTGGGGGAGTAAACCTTCGCCTCGTAAATGTGGTCATCACGCATGTGTTCCCAGTGATAGAGCATACTGCGAAGGTACCACTCCTGATTACGGGCGAACTCGTCTTCAGCCTCCAGTTGTATCTGGTACCTTGTTTCATGCCATGTCCCGTTTCGCAGGAGTACCATGGGACGTACTCGCTCCAAGTGGTTAAGTCGCCGCCAAAGCTCTGCTTTCTCCTTCTGCACCGGAAGAACAGCAATTTCAGCAACTTCTTGCGCAAGAGAGCGCAACATTGTTTTATCCTTTTCTGAAAGACTCATGTATAACCTCCAATTTGATATTGTTATGATTCAATTTTTTGGTAATCATTCCGTACTTAGGGTGAATCTGTTGTTTGGGTTGATTTTTTATTTTATCATCAGGTGGGGTTTGTGTAAAGAAAAAATTTATTAGTTTTCAGGATTTCAAAGCCTGCTTGCTCAAAGCCCAAACCACCGATATAAATATACAGAATCATACTAAAAATCAGTGTCTCTGTCAACATTCTTTTTTGATTGCTGAAAACCATTGAAATATGCTAAAATATGTTTATATTAAACCTGAATGGAGGAGAAATCAGCATGTTAAATATTGGAATGATAGGTTGTGGCGGTATTAGCAACGCTCATATTAATGGATGGAATGCGGTTGCGGAGAAAGGTAAGGCGCATATAGTTGCAACTGCTGACATAATTGAGGAACGAGCGAAAGACAGAGCAGCCAAACTTTCGGCAAAAGATTATTATACCAACTATGACGAGATTTTAAATAGGGATGATATAGATGCGGTACACATTATGCTACCACACTACTTGCACATGGAAGCAACTGTAAAAGCAGCGGAACACGGCAAGCATGTCCTGTGCATAAAGCCGATGGCCAGGAACCTACAGGAAGGTAGACAGATGCTTCAAGCATGCAAGGAAAATAACGTTATTTTAGCAATAGGGCACATGAGCCGGTTCAAAACAGAGTATATTAAGCTAAAAGAGATGATAGATAGAGGCGTCTTGGGAAAGATGTTCTTGGTGCGAGTGATGTACGGATTCTATCCCGGACTCCAAGATTTCCACTACAAAAAGGATTTGATAGGTGGCGGCGTGTTAATCTCTACAGGTACGCACGTAATTGACCTCACGAACTGGTTTGCCGGCGAGGTAAAAAAGGTATCCTACGCGGGGAATAGTTTCATCCGCGGGCTGGAAGGCGAGGACACAGCAGTTATGACACTGGAATTCGCCAATGGCGCTGTGGGTGTGCTTGTATCTTCGTGGGCGACGCGGGCTGGCATGGAACATTTCTGGTTACATGGCAGCGGTGGCGCTTTGACAACGGAAGGCGGCCTGCGATTTATCGACAGCGATAGCAAAGTAACTGCATTTGAAACACCACCGGTTGACTCCTTTGCCCAAAAGATAGAACACTTCGTGGACGGTTTAATTTCAAAGACACCATCAACAATAATATCAGGAGAGGATGGTTATAGTTCATTAGAGGTAGCGGTGGCTGCGTACAAATCCGGAGAAGAAGGCAGAATTGTTGACCTTTGCGAATTGAGATAAAATGTGAAAGCTCTCTGTCGAAATCTGAAAAGCCGCTTCGCCCCTTCGGGAATCTTGACCTACATATTATCCAAGGAGGTTTCAATATGAAACCCCGTAGGTCGATTTCCACAAATCGACAGTATCGAAACCAACAGTCGAGATGTGAATCTCGACCTACATATTATCCAATGGAGGTTTAAAATGAGAAAAATTTTTATCCTTATAACAGTCTGCATCAGCTTGATTTTAGGATGTTATGTCTCAGTTAGTGCAACAACCATCTTGTTCTGGGATGACTTCGAGGATGGTACTTGGGAAGATAAGTGGATTAACGCCGCACAGGGAGTATACAAAATCATAGATGCCGCAGAATACAAGAATATGTATGGGCATTTCCCACTTGATGACCAAAACAACAAAGGCGTTTTGATATTCGGCGGAGACGAGGGTTTAGCTAACACAAATGACCACGGCTTTGTCGCCAAAGCAGGCCCCTTTTCATTCAGCACGGCGGAAGGGATTACCTTCGAGTCTATGGCACAGTGGGTTGTTGGCGGTCAGCATTTTGTGTTGACAGCGAGTGAGACAGATACTACTAAACTTGACCGTAACCTCGCCTACTTTGAGCCTCATATAAGGACAATTTTGGACCCGTTGGGTGTTGTATGGGTTCAGACGCACTGGCCGCAGGAGAATCACATCACACACGTTGAGGATATTCCTGCTCCACCGGATGGCAAATTATCAAAAATCTCTTTTTATCTCAACGAGAAAATTTACCAGTTGTACATTGACGGGAAATCAGTACATAAGGGTAACCATGAATGCGGGCTGAAAAAAGGTTATATGAGCTGGAGCACCACCGGTGGATGGGGGCATCTTGATAATGTGGTCATCTACACTGGCGACTACAACCCAAGAGCTTTTGAGATAGCGCAATCTGTAGAACCAGCCCAGAAGCTTTCCTCAACGTGGGGTGCTATCAAAAACCGATACGGACTCTTTTAGGTAATTTTCAAAGTATTTGCTTTGAGGCTCCAGGTTCCCAGGTACCAGACACGAGTTTTTTTTGCGTCTTTCCTCGTGCTTGGAATCTCGTGTCTGGAGCCTTGAATTGAGACTGTGAGTGGTGATTGGTAAACTGGTGAGTGGTACAATCACCAATAACCAGTAACCAATCACCATTTCTATCTGTTATGACTGCGATAGGACAATCAGGAGGAAAATACAAAATGGCATTAAAAGTAGGTGTAGCTAAAATAGACATCACTCCGCCTGTGGGAGTATATCTGTCGGGCGGTTTACGGAAGCGAGTGGCTGACAGAGTGGGAACTCCGCTTTACGCGAAAGCGCTTGTTCTAAGCAATGACGTAACGCAAATCGGGTTTCTTGCGCTTGACCTATTGGTCATAGAGAAGGAGACAATTGCTTCCGCAGGGGATATTATCCGACAACAAACGGGGATGGATATAGAAAATATTATGGTGAGCGCTAGCCACACACATAGCGGGCCTTATACCTCTACAAACATTTTTGACGGCGAAGAAGGGATAGACGAGGAGTGGTTTTCCGCTTTGCCTGATAAAATGGCGGAAGCTATTTTTTTAGCATATCAAGGTATGAAAGAAGCGAAAGTTGGAGTTGGCTCTGGATGCGAGGAAAGCATCTGCTACAATCGGCGTATGAAAATGAAAGACGGTACAGCATGGAATTCATGGCTCAACCCGCCAAAAGACCAAATTGTCGGCGTTTGCGGGCCAATTGACCCCGAGGTGGGAGTGTTAAAGGTTGAGAATACCGATGGCTCAACGTTGGGCGCTATTATCAACTTCTCCTGCCATAACAATGCTGGTGGTATTCCAGGCATCTCCGCCGATTTTGCAGAATACGCAACGAAAGTTATTGAAAATGTAGAAGGCAGAACATCAGTCGCGCTTTTCATGCCAGGTGCCTGTGGAAACATCGGCCCAAAACCGGACGCTAAAAAAACAGGGAAAATCCTTGGCGCTGAAGCTCTGAAAACACTCGTCAAAACTCCAACCGTTCAGGATGTGCGATTAGCGGCTATCCGCCGGGAGATTGACCTGCCGTTAAGAAAATTTGAATTGCAACTTGCTGAAATTCGCAAAATATGGCCCAGCGGCGAAGACGTTTTCAGAAAAGAGATGGAATTTCTCAAGCAGGTGGAAGAAAACCACATATCCACGTATGTTCAGACGCTTGCCATTGACAATACAGCCTTCGTAGCCGTTCCGGGGGAAATGTTCGTTGAGCTTGGTTTGGAGATAAAACAAAAATCGCCTTTTGAACATACCTTTGTAGTTGAACTTGCCAATGATTATGTTGGCTACATTCCGACGCGAGTTGCTTTTGAGGAAGGCGGCTATGAAACGCTAAACGCCAGGTCAAGCAGAGTTGCCCCTGAAGCGGGCGAAATTATCGTAGAAAACGCAATTAGTATGTTGGAGAGTATAAAAAAATGTGAATAGCTTTCAACAAGGCAGCAGGCAGTTGTGGGGGCGGTTCATTTGACTGCTCCTAAGTATATCTATTTTACCAATTCGATTTTGGTAGGGGTTAAAATCCAATACTGTTCAGTTAAGGATAATGATGGCCCGCCTTTTGCTCTCGATGGATTGGCAAATCCATCGGTTGTGGCTTGGATTTGCCAATCCAAGCCGAGCGTTTTGAAATAAAAATATACCTAAAAATTGCTCTTAACTAAACCGTATTGGGTTAAAATCTCCTTCCAAAATTGGTAAATTTAGTCATTTTAGTCAATTTAGTCAATTTTTAATGTCGGAGGTTATCTTTATGACTGGACGAGAACGAATTACCGGTATCCTAAATAAACAACGGGTTAAGGGATTGGCTTGG
This sequence comes from uncultured bacterium, assembly GCA_964601015.1. Taxonomy (GTDB): domain Bacteria; phylum Poribacteria; class WGA-4E; order DTYX01; family CAZRLY01; genus CAZRLY01. The sequence continues at coordinate 4,089 of CAZRLY010000209.1, read as the reverse complement.
ACGACATTAGCTGACGGGCGCACATTGAACAATTTGCCGACTGAAATGCAGGGAATGTCAGGTATTGATTTTTACAGATATATCGGCTGTGACATCTTTCTTTTAAATGGTTGGGGTGTAGAAACGAGCTTTTCATCTCCAACTTTTGTTTGGTCAGAAGATGTAACAGTGAGTTCAAGGATAGATGACGGCAGAACAATTCGAGAATTACAAACCAAAAAAGGCACACTAAGGGCGATTTATAAAGGCTCACACCCGATAAAATACCCGGTTACGTCACTCAAAGAGGTCAATCTATACCGTCAAATGTGGGAAGGCGCACAGTTTTTGCCCCGAAATGACAGCCAAGCATATGAGAGGATTAACGCTATTATCGGTGAAGATGGCGTCGTTACACGATTCTGGGGGCCCTCCACTATCCCGCGATTACTCGAAAATGATATGGGTACGGAGAATTTTTACTATCTGCTTTTCGACCACCCTCGGGAGATGGAAGCCCTGATTAACACAATCCATGAGCGGGAGTTAAAGGCCTTTGAGATTCTGGCACAGGGGCCGTGTGATGTAATAATCCTTTGCGAAAATACCAGCACGTTCTATATCAGTCCTGACGTTTACCGAAAGTATAACGGGCCACACATCCGTGATTTTGTCGAAATAGTTCATGCGGCGGGAAAGACGGCTATTATCCATATGTGCGGGCATGTGAAGAATCTCCTTGACCAGATTAAGGAGACAGGATTAGACGGTATCCACGGACTTACACCATCACCCACCGGCGATACACCTTGGGAGTTAGCCTTGGATGTACTCGGCGAGGATTTGGTCATTATTGGCGTATTTGACCCGAGCATATTTTTACTAAGTCCGGTGGAAGAGATTGCACCCGCGCTTGATGCACTCTATACACCCAGGCTGCGACGCGCAAATTTCATTCTCTGGCCTGCTGCTGATGGCATCACTGTACCCTTGGAGCGGTTCCAAGCTGTGGCAGACTGGATGAAGCGGAACGGTTAAAAAGATTGAAAACGAGAAAACGGGAAAACGAGAAAGAAATTGGAGGTCGGATGAAGCCTCTCCACTTCGTTCCGAGTGTAGCTCCGTAAGACGAAGTCGCCGTAAGACGAAGTCGCCTGCTTCGCTACGGGCGGGCTTTTTCGGAGGGAAAGGCTTGTCCCCGATGATACCTATTCTTTATGCGAGGGGATTCACATCAATGGCGTCTTGATTCAACGAGACCAAAATACTGGTCTCAGAAGCCTGGGTCATGCTGTCGTTGCGCTCTTTGGCTTGCCCTTCAAAACTCTACTGCCAAGGGCTTTTTGATTTGACTCTTTTTGTTTTTTTGATATGGACACTGGCAAGAATATTTTAAAATTCGTTGACAACTTTAATTGGCTTTTTTAACACTTCCCCAGATTGTTGCGAGTTTCCCCGCCGGGGATACATCAGTTCCTCCACCCGCCATAAAGTTTTGAATGTCATTAGCGGAGAGAGCGCGGTCCTTGAAAATTGCCAGTTCGTCCAGTATACCGATGAACATGTTATTTGTTCCCCAAACGCTGCTCCCCCAAACTATTAAGGCGTTAGTATTGACAGGGAGTACATAATCCCCGGCTTTTGAAGATACCATCTCTTCCCCATCGAGATAGATTTTGGTCTCACCATTACCATCTCGTGTAACCGCCACATGATACCATTGTTTGGCCTTAAACCCAGGCGCATCGACAGAAAGAGGGGGTTTCCAACCACCGTCTTTGAAAACCTGCAGAATTAAGCCTCCTCCCATCACCTTTCCCACACGCCATCCTCCAGGAGCCTTATCGTCTGCTCCCTTATCGAAGAAAAATTGATGCCGGGTGCCTGTAATTTCAGCAAAATTAGCCCAGACGAGCATAGAATAGACTTCGGTGAGGTCCAAACTATCTACATCCGCAACCTCTACATAATCAGACTGACCTCCGTCTATCATAACTCCCTTGCCGATTTTCCCCTCAACAAGGTCAAATTTTCCGGCTACCTTCCCATGATGTTCATTACCCGAATGGTCAGTCACCTGGTTCTGCGTTACTTTGTCAAACTTAAAATACAGAACCAGTCCTTCTTCTTTAGCAGGAACATTCGAGACAAAAACACCAATCAGGATTAGCGTCCAAATAAGTGTGAAGACTTTTGGGTATACTTTCATTGCAAGCAACCTCCTTAATTTATGTGTAAGAAATCAGGCAGATAAAACCTGGTTTCTATGGATGCAAAAGTATATCATAATCAATTCCACACAGCAAGGAATATTTAAGATTTCCAGAAAACTCATTTTTTTTTTCGTTTAAGTGGCGGTGTAAAAAAGAATATTTTGCCAGATTTGGTATAAAAACTGATAAGGCAGATGGAGTTCTAATCGTAGTCTACATGGACTTCGAGCTTCTCTATTACGATATCATCGTCTGACTTGCCGTGCGCACGTTCGACAATGCGGACACTAACTTGATTCTCACCAAGATGGAACAATCTCGGCGGAACGGTGAAATCTAAACGCAGGAGTTTCTGCTCTGGATTGACCTGGTACGAATCGGCTCCGCCCGAGGGCGGTTGGGCTGCTGGAGAGAATACGTTTTTATCCTTCCACTGGTTGTCCCGGATGACAAGGGGAAACGCAACACCGTTGAGTAGCGCCTTGAACTCATCCCCCTCCTGCGCCCCGAATAGCACTATACGCAGAGTAATTTGCTTAATCTTATCGGAACATGCCCTGACATTGTCGCAGATTCTCGCAGTCAAAGTGGTGGACGCGCAATCATCGGCAAGGGGGGTTGGAAGCGGGGCGGTGTCATTGCGGCCGAAGTAACCTTCTGCCCAAGGATATCCTCCTCGTCGCTCTACAACGAAAATTTTGTCTTTGTAGGCGAGCGTCTGTGGGCTGCCCACTTCGTGGTACGCTTGACGGTGTGAAAGCGGACCGGGACGCGCTCCAATCTTCTTGCAAACCTCTGGTGGCGCGTTTGACCAGTTGAAGGTCAACACGCTATCCGCCCCTTGCTGCCACCAGTTTCCGAATACGCCGCGCAAAAACTCAATAGGCGCATACTGGTATCCATCTGTGGCATGGTGGTCATCGAAACAGGGTTGTAGCTTGATGTTTCTTCCCGCTGTGATGTGGCGGAAAGCGGCGATGTCTACATCCACGGAGCGCGTACCCAGCGTGAAGATATCAACGAGGTTCTGCCGCGCCCACGTTCCGACATCGAAACCGTCTGCCCGGCAGCCTTCCAGATTTCTCGGAACCTTCACGGCGAGCAGAAAAGGGCGTCCGCGCTTATTCTCAATATCAAGCGACATCAGCCGTACCATTCGCACAAATTCCGTAACATGCCCACGTAGTTCCCATTGCCGTCCCGGAGGTAGACACGGCACATGGCGAGCAAAATCAATTTGTATACCGTCAAACTCATAGTTTTCTGCCAACTCCCGCAATATCTCCAACTGATACCGGCGTACTTCCGGCACCACATAATTCCATAGCCCTTGCCACCACCAGGTATTGATAATCCAGTCAGGATGCGCCTTCTTGACGGGAGATGCTTCTTCAGTCATCAAGGTATGTCCCGGTTCAAGTTCAGCGGTTGGGGTGATGTCCACTTCGCTCACCCGGTGATGCCAGAACACTTCCAGATTTCGCTTACGTGATTCGTCCACAAGAGCCTGTACCCAATCAATTCCCTGGTTCCACCACTTCCGCAGCCCAGGGTGCTCGAAACGCTCCAGCACCTTGCTTGGATAGGACGACCAACTCCCTGCGCCAATATCCCACCAGATGCTATCTATCTGATTGCCCGGTTCATCGACATAGCTGAAACGGTAATCAAGCCATTGATTGAAGTCCGCGCCGAGTTGCGAAAAGGCGTCGTATTGAACGACTATCCTGCGGCGGCGATTCACGGCGTCATGATGTTGTTGAGAAAGTTGAATGACTTCTTTCATCTGTTATACCTCTTTCAGACTAATGCTCTATCATGGTTTTTGGGTTGAGTATGTAATTGTATACCTTTCCACAGAATATTTTGCGGCTAAAAAACCGAGTTTTTCCGAAAA
>CAZRLY010000208.1:6661-11174 GCA_964601015.1 uncultured bacterium | reverse complement strand
AAACCTTTAGGTTGAGTAGACGAAGTCGTATCGAAACCTTCCTTCGTTATCTCTATTCTCGTGTTGAGGTTGCCACCTGCTTTACTTTTATCGCCTCTTGAGTAAAGTTTATTGTTACGGAGATTTTTCCATGCCTCATTTGATAATTGACCACTTCGTCTTTTATCAAAGTTTTTCCTCCCACCGAAGATAACCTTGGGAATTGTTTTATTAGCTTGATGCTCTTTTAGAACATCAACTTGAGATTGAAAACGCTCTATTTTAACTTCAAGATTTTTTCGTTTCTCTTCGTCTTTGATATTCTTTAGTCTTTTTCTCAACCCTTTTAGGGAACGCTCTTTTTCCATAAGATGCCGCTTAACTAATTCCTTTTGCGAACGGATTTTGCTCATCGCCTGCATTACCGCGTCTTTAGCATACCTATAATTTAGGTTGAACATACCATAAACGTGCTTTTCCACATCGCCAATAGAAATCCCGTCAAGCAAACGGTTGAAGGCTGTACGGAAAGCACACTGAAAAAGCCGTATTTCATCATCCACATCTTTTCTATCTTTTTCATCTATAATCCATTCGCCTACTATAGTCCTCTTCAGTGTGCTTTTTGATTTTGGCATGATTCGATACATTTTGTATCCTCCAACACAAAAAAACAAGGAATAGAAAAACTAAACTAATTTGGAAGCTGCTTCAACCTCCCATGACAGATTTGACCTTTTCTGTTTGTGATGACAAGCTAAAGAGTGGCAATTTTTTTTCTTTACCAATTCGATTTTGGTAGGGGGGAAAGAGAACGGAATAAGTGAGTGAGTGATGGATTGCAAACACCCACTTACTCACTTACCCACTCACCCATGCAACACTCTTTGCCTTCCAAAATCGGTCAATTTAGTCAATTTTTAACTCTTTTCCCGCACCTTACTTAAATTTCAAACATACGGGAGTCGGCACTTCGGCCACGCTACCTGTTGGAGTAAGCCTGCCTGTCTGCTGGTTGATTTGGAACGTGATGATATTGTCAGTCTTCTGATTGGCAGCCAACAGGAAGGTTCCCGTTGGGTCAATGGCAAAGTTGCGCGGGAATTGCCCTTGCGTCGGTTCGTGGCCGACAAAGGTGAGTTTGCCCGTAGCTTCGTCAATGACGAACATCACAATGCTGTCGTGACCGCGATTGGAACCATAGAGAAATTTCCCAGATGGTGAAACGTGTACATCAGCACAGTAGCTTGTGCCGGTGAAATCCTCGGGAAGCGTTGAAACTGTTTGCGTCTCACTAAGCGTCCCTTTCGTTTCATCATAAGTAAAGGCGGTTATTGTGTTGTCGAGCTCATTGATTACATAAGCGTATCCTCCATTAGGATGGAAGGTAAAATGTCGCGGCCCAGCACCGGCTTTAACCGCAACCCAGGGCTTATCGTTAGGTTTTAACTTTCCTTGAGTTAAATCAAGCTGATAAATCATTATCTTATCGAGTCCCAAATCAGTTGCAAAAGCGTAGCGATTTGTTGGAGCTATGATGACAGAATGAGCGTGAGGAGCTTTCTGCCGTCGAGGATTGACACTTTTACCCTGATGCTGAATGAAATCGGTCGCTTCTCCCAACCGTCCGTCATCCTGTATGGGAAGAACGCACACACTGCCTCCCCCGTAATTCGCCACCAAGACAAATTGACCCGTTTTATCAACACTCAAATGACATGGAGCAGTTCCATGGGAGGGTTGCTGATTTAAGAAGGTCAATTCCCCCGTTTCCGGGTCAATGGAAAAAGCGCTCACAGCTCCGCCTGGCTTACCGGCAAACTGCCCAACTTCATTGACCGCGTAGAGATAGTGTTGTTGCGGCTCAATTGCCAAAAAGGAGGGATTGTTCACTGCCGTAGTCTTGCTGGAGAACTCTAAGGTGCCGGAGGATGTGTCCATGCGATAGACGTAAATTCCTTCACTCTCGCCGCGAGTGTAGGTTCCAATGTAAAGGAGTACCTCGTTATCCCTCTGTTTGGTCACAGTTTTATCGGCGGAGGGTTGTGGTTGAGCCATGTTTATATTGGAACTGAACGGTCCAGCCAGCATAATCCCTCCAATGCCGGTTAACGTCCGCTTTAGAAAACTTCGTCTCGTAATAGGTTCTATTTTCACACCCTTTTTTTCCATGTTGTACCTCCTCAGATTCGGGCAAGTATAATATGTAGGTCGAGATTCATATCTCGACTGTCGATTTATGAAAATCGACCTACGGGGCTATTGGACTGACCGCACAGCCCTGAAAATCGGCTAAAGCTCATGGCAGTCACCGCATACTCCCCGTTTATACGGCGAATGTCCGTATTGGTGGAATAACCCTTTCTGTTGGGATGCGTGGGGAGCATGACACCCTGAACATTTCGTGTTTTCCGTCAAACTGCGAATATGCGCTTTTTGAAAAGCTATCTGTTGATAGTCGTGGCAAGAAGAACACAAATCGCTTTCGGGTTTCAGTAGCATTTTGTTGTTCTCCGAAGCGTGGGAAGCGTGGCAACTTTTGCAAGTACCTTGCGCTACGGGGGAGTGTACTTGTCCTTGTTTGAATTGTAATTCTTCATTGACGTGGCAATTGTAACACAACTGAGCGCCATCCGCTCTTGCGAAAAACTTGACGCGTTCCGCATGCGGCTCGTGGCATTGGCTGCATCGCCCTGCTTTGAAGGGAGCGTGGATGGAGGGGTTGTTCAAACTCCTCTGCACATCTTCGTGACACCGGAAACACAGTTCGTTCTCCGATTTTGTCAGTAAATGCTCCAGATTTGACGCATGCCCGGAGTGACAGACATTGCATTGTCCATCGCTTATCGGGCCATGAACAAATGGTTCGTTGAGCCTCCGAATTTCATTTTCATGACAGGAGTAACAGACGTTCGCTTCTGTATCCACCAGCAGGTGTTTCTGCCCAGTTGCATGCGACTCATGACATTGTAAACAATTACCACTTAAAAAGGGTTGGTGAACATTTTTTTTCTCCAACTGCCCCTTTTCCCCGCTGTGACAACCGTAGCACAATTCGCTTCCTTTGGCAACTGTCTGTCCTTTCGTGTCGGAAGCGTGTGGAGCGTGACAGATAAGACACTGCCCCATATTTATGGGAGCATGTATCGTGAATGAACGGGACGGAGAACGTTCACTACCACTGTATTTTTTGGCTTCATCTTCATGACAGGAGAAACACAAATCCGCATCTAACTTTGTCAATAGGGAGTCCTTATCCGTCGAATGCGGCTCATGGCACCTAATACACTCCCCTTCGCGTATCGGAGAATGAACATATCTCTTCTTGAATTCCTCGTTCTGATGGCATTGGAAGCACAGCGTTTTGCCGCTTTCTACTAATAGGTAGGTGTGTTTTGAAGCGTGAGGTTGATGGCAGGAAAGGCATTTTCCCCTCCGAACAGGGCGGTGAGAATGGCGTTTTTTGAATTCCTTCTCGTCGTGACAGGAATAACATAACGTTGCTTCTTCTGCGATTACAACAATGGGTTTAGTAGGTTCCGGAGGCTCATGGCAGGAACCGCATTCGCCTGCTGCCATTGGCGGATGTATATTCTGCTGAAAGAGTCCCTTTTCCTTTGACGCATGTGGGTTGTGACAATCTAAACACGCTGTCTTTTCTATAGCATATTGTTTGTGGCTCGTTTGAAATTGCGGTTCCTGATAGTTATGACAATTGGCACATATCCCCCCCAAAGCAGTATCGCCTGTGAATTTTAACAAGTTTGGATTTTCTGAAGCGTGGGATTCGTGGCAGACACCACAGTTTCCCCCCTTGGCTGGAGCGTGAACAAAAGGTAAAGCGAATACATCTTCCTTTTCTATATGGCAAACATAACACAGCACTTGTCCTGTTTTTGAGAGGAAATTTTTGTTTGGCGAGGCGTGTGGTAGATGGCATTTCGTACAGTCACCTTTCTCAACGGGATAATGAACGTAAGCTCTCTTAAATGCCGTTTTTTTCTCAGGATGGCAGGAATAACACAATTCCGCTTTTTCCTTCACTAAAACCAGTTTGTTAGCTACCCCATGCGACAAATGACAATCTCGGCACTCCCCTGATGCGTGGCGGAATTTCTGCTGTTGAAACTCCTGCGCCCTCTGACGATGACACAGGAGACAATCCCCCACTTTTGCCCGCTTTTGGCGTCCCTTCCCCTTGAGAGCACATCCTTGTAGCAGCCATATCAGGGCGACCAACACAAAAGAAATTGCCAAAATTGTAAATCGCCGAAATTGTAACACTATTACTCCATTATGTGTTATGACATATTGTCTGGTAAATCGCACGCTCCCTTAGTTTTTTACATCCCTGAGAAGTAAAGAGTAATAAGTAAACGGGACGCGTCAAGCAAATCATTTTGTGTAACAAACGGTTATGCTCCTCGCTCTACGAAAAAGGGGTAGAACGAGTAAGGCTACACGTTCTACGGGAGGGTTAAAAACTTACACACGCCTGTACTATTTGTCTTAACTTGATGCGCATGAATTACTC
>CAZRLY010000208.1:0-6561 GCA_964601015.1 uncultured bacterium | reverse complement strand
AAAAACTTACACACGCCTGTACTATTTGTCTTAACTTGATGCGCATGAATTACTCATTACTCTTTAATCCTTTATTTTCAACAAAATTTTCAAAGCTATCTTGTATTCCTTGAGAGCATCCTCAGTCTGTTTTTGCTCTTCATATATTCTCCCCAACCTATAATGCGCCCTTGCAAGGTGGGGGTTTAGTTTAAGAGCAGTTTGCAACATTTCCTTAGATTTTTGTAGTTGTCCTTGCAGGAAAAGTGCGTCACCCAGTCCCGCGCGAGCTTCAGAAGCTCTTGCTTGCAGTTTGATTGCCTGCGTGAACGCCGTTGCAGCTTCTTGCGGCTGCTTCAGTTCAAGGTAAATATCACCGAGGCAAAGATGAGCTTCAAACAGTTCAGGTTCTTCCTGGACAGCTTTTTGGTATTGGAGCATAGCACTTTGTGTCATTCCCTTTTTCAGAAGGCGGTTACCTGCATTTAGACATCTTTTAGCCCTTTTTTCTGCTTCAGATAGTTTAGGGTTTTGGGCAGTCTGTAATTCGGCTTGCAGTTCTTCAAGCGTACGAAAACCCAGTAGGACTTCCACTCGCCCGGAGATTTGGAGCGAAAAATCACCCCGATAGCTGGGATAATAGTAACTAAGAAGCCCCTCTTTGTCGATGATTATTGTGCCCGGCGTGACAATAATCCCGTAATCGCCGTATGCTTTTCCTTCCCTGTCATGCAACATCGGAAAGGTTAGTTGTTTCTCCTGCTTTATTTTGTTAATTAGCTCCAATCCGCCTTTGTCGTTGGAGAGAGCTAACACTTCTACGCCTTGCCCTTTGAATTGCGTATATATAGACTGCAATGTCGTTAGCACTTCAATGCAACGCTTTTGCGCCGCTTTCCAAAATACAAGGATAACTATTTTACCCCTCAAGTTTGTCAAGGAGAATTCACTGCCGCTGGTATCTTGCAAGACGAAATTCGGAGCTTCGTCCCCGACATTAACGTTTCTTAGCACACTGGACGACATTAACCCGACAAAAACTAACAGGAATATCAGAGAAAGACTAAAAACTTTAGCTCTCTGAATTCTCGCTTTCCTTTTTACCATTGCTATCAATCTCCCAGTTGAACACGGTTTAAAACGTAGAGCGTAGAGCGTTTGGGTATTCTCGGAATCATTATTTCCATAAAAATCAGCAGTTGCCGAAAAGACATCGTTTAACGCTTTCCGCTTCCCGTTTTTTCACGCTTTACGTTTTTTATTGCTCTCCGCTCTACGTTTTACTTTACTCATACGAAACCGGCTCAACACGATTATATTCCTTGGGTTTGTGGCATCCTACGACGCAGTTACCGCCTTGTTCCATCTTCGTGTAAGTGATGGGATAACTCCACATTTTGCCGTAAGGTACTTCTGCGCGGATATGCATGTCCTGATTAGAGGCATGTGCTTCGTGACAGGCCTTGCAACTCCGCCCCCTCCGAACCTTATGGATATGCAAGTAGTGGAGATTCCAGTCGCCATTTCGGAAATTTGTCAGCGTGGTGGTTAATTCATCAAGAGCGATGTCCTCATTGTGACACTCAAAACACAACGCATATTTTTCTACGCTGTAGGGGTTGTAGAATCCCGCGGGAAAAAACTTATTCAAAATCTTCGGATTCGCCGAACCGTGCGGAGTATGGCAGGCATTACAGTCACTTTCCTCAACCGGCCCGTGGCGTTGTTTGCTTTCGGATATAAATTTCCCCAACTTCTTATGACAGGTGAAGCATATATCCTTGGCCGCAGTCGGAAGGAGGTTCGTGTAGTCTGAGCCATGAGGTGTATGGCATTGCGCACATTTTGCTTCTGCTACGGGCTTGTGTTTTACGGTAACTGCCTGTATTTCCTGTTGAGTATCCTCGTGGCAGTCGAAACATAGCATATCCTCCGCTTTATTCAGAAGTTTCGCATGTGAAGCACCGTGTGCGTCATGGCAACTTGTGCAGTCGTCCTCTACAGGTTTATGGGTGTTCTGTTTGGTTAGTTCCTCTTGGATGGTTTCATGGCACAAAAAACACAAGTTATTTCCGGCTTCCGGCATCAGGTATTCGTTCGGCGAAGCGTGCGGATTATGACAGGCGTTGCAATCGTCGGCAGCAACCGGTCCATGGACATACCGTAGTTTCGACTTTGAATCGTCATGACAGGTGAAACATAGCTCACTGGTTGTGTTAGCTTTGAGTTGGAATTTAATTGGCGACTCGTGCGAGTCGTGACAATCTATACAACCAGACGTTGTAATAACGTTATGAACATACTGTTGTTTAAGCTCATCTTCCTTCTCTTCATGACAAATTAGACAGAGAGGCAATGCCGGCCTGGATACCGCATACTCATTTACAGAACCATGTGGATTGTGACAGGCGATGCACGTTCCTCCAGCAGCCGGCCCGTGGACATATTTCTCCTTGCCGATATCCTCATGACACCCCTCAGTTTGACAGGTTGCTTCCATGATGTTCATCTGCCGATAATCGGCGGGTGTAGAATCCAATTTGTGGCAATCCTGACAATTTGTCTCCCTATCTGTGGGGGCGTGTAGAAAATATTCTTTGAAACCTCTGGGCAGTCCTTTGGCATCTCCGGTTTTAAGAAAAAGCGTAATCTTTGCGCCAGCTTCCTCTTTGCCCGCTGGAAACACAGAAATTTCATTCAAACCCGCCTGTAGTTCGACAGTAGCTTCAAAAGCCCCCTTAGTAACTGAAATCGCACCATCACCAACCATGCTAATGTTGACCTGCTGGATGGAAACATCACTTACGGTTCCAATTACCTTTATCGTCTTCTGTGTCACATACGTTTTATCTTTTGGGAATACAATCTTAAGTGGTGGTTCCGGTTGCGTTTGTGATTTTACGACACTGACAATCACCAGAATTGCGAGAATTCCAATAGCAAGCGAAAATTTTCTCATCTTTCACTACCTCCTTAACAACCAGCAAAAGAAAAAAACTATCATGTTTTTAGTCTTTTGAAAGCGTAGGCTTTGCCTATTTGATAAAGAGTAATGAGTAAAAAGTAATATTTTACTCATTACTCTTAAACAAGCGTTTTAATCTAAAATAAAACATGTGATAATACACATTTTATTTTATGGCTGATATCGCTTTTTGCAGTTCTTCAAGCTTCTTTTCCAAAACAGGGAGAACCGCCTTGCCAAAGTCTTCGTGTTTCTTATGAGACTTGTGGCACTTGAGGCAGGTATTACCTGGCAATTTATTTATGGTAGCCCTTTTTTGTTCTTTGTCCTTGATACTGCCGGTGAGGTGTTCGCTGCCGGGGCCGTGGCAATCTTCGCAGCCAGTTCCTACCAACTTAGGCGTGGTTGCTAAGTCCACGAAGCCGCCTTTCTTTCCATAACCGGTGGTATGGCATTTTACGCATTCAGCATCCTTTTCCCGTCCCATCAGTTTCAGGACTTCAAAGTTTGTTGCATGTGCTGTCGCCTGCCAACTTTTATACAGCTTGATGTGACACTTCTTACATTTTGAACTTCCCACATAAGTTGCATTCTCAGATGGGCCCGCAAAGATGCCAACCACCAATAGTGCGGTGCCAACCACGATGATGGATGCCAGCGCTATTTTGCGTTTCATTAACTCTGGTTCCTCCTTTCTTTTGTTATAAGCTCGCCGAGCTTTACTTTCTGCTCCTCTCTGATTTTCTTGTAAGCAGTTTCAGAGATTTCTCCGGATTCATACATTTCGTCGAGTTTACTGATTAATTCCAAATACCCACTCTTCAAATCCTCAAGCTCAGTCCTGACTGGCGATACCGAGGATGTACTGTCTTCTGCGTTGTCAATGCGTCTTGTAGTTGATAATCTCCTTATAACCAATATACTGACAAGTCCTACTACTAACACTATTCCCGATAACCATATAGGATTAAATCGCCGTTTATGGGGCAGTTCCAATCGCATATCCACTTTTTGTCCCTTAGTTAGGTCATTTGCTATGTACGTTTTATATGTTTTGCCCTGCAATCCAGATTCGCCTCCGGACATCTGGACTTTATCAGAAACGTTTAATATGCTTGATGTCAGATGGTAAGCTTCTTCAGCCACCAGCACTAACAATTTATTTGTGTTGAGGGATAGACTGCGTGAAAGATTGATGTTCAAAGACGATTTATTGCGCTTGGATGGGGATGACATATGATAGGTAAATACGATTGTCTTCTTCACGCCAGGGAGAATAGCATGACTATATAGGAGGGTGTTGCCATCAAGGGAAATGCAACATTCCATTAACCCTTGCATTGGCTTTAAATGTTCAAATCCGTGGGGCAACTCCAGTCTTAAACCAATTTCATTACCCTCTGAAGACGTAGTTAAATAGCTGGTGTTTCCTGTATTTTCCAGAATAATGTATTCTGTTATCTGACAACCGCTCTCAATTGGATGGAGGACGATATGATGAGCGGTAATCTGGATGTTGGACTCATCGTCTGAAGAGAAATAGACTTTCACATCAACGGTTTGTTCAGGACGTTCGGATGTAAGACGAATGAACGGCACAGAGTAATCCACGTTGTGAAACCGAGTTGTGAGTCTGTATGACAAGGATGGCGCTATCTCTAATTGCGAAAATTCAAAGGCACCAGTGGAATCGCTTATCGCGCTCCGATTGTCAATTTCAGCGTCATTTCGATAAGCATATAGGGTTACCTTCTGCTGCGGAACAATTTTATTACTGGTGACATTTTTTACCGTCCCCCTGAGACGCCCCGTAACCTGTTCATTCTCAGCGTCCGATATGCCAAAGGAGACAAAACATACGAAAAATACTATCCATAAGACAAATTTTGTTCTGTTATTGTTTGGTTTCCGTTTTACCATTGAATTGATATATTCCTAACTGAGTTATCAATAGCAATTTCCATACCGCTAAGAGGCTGTGTGAAAAGTAGGTTGGGTTGAGGTACGAAACCCAACAGACACCAGTTATTCACCTGTTGGGTTTCACTATCGTTCAACCCAACCTACATGGGCATTCAAGAGGCCACACACGCTCTAAGAGCCAATCCTAAGTCTTGATTCCTCGTTGAAGCGAGACATCCATGACTTTGCAACTGAAAAGTCGATTGTCAATGAGAACTCTTGTTTAATATTATACCATAAAAATGAGAAAGTGCCAAGCGAAAAATCCATCAATTTTTTGATTGGCAGTTTCCGATTTTTATGGTATAATATTACAGTCCCTGAATAACCGCGTCAGGTTTACCTCCGTAGTGGACTATCCACGAACCTTTTGCACATATTTGAGGATTTAAAGCGTATAGACATTTTGGCCTTGTAATAGGGCGCTGGGGCAAAAGCTCCAACGCTCCAATGCCCGCTTCTCGTTGATACGATTTCAATCCTCAAAATTGTATAAGATGTGGGTGGATAGTCCACTCCGTAGGATAGGCCTTGCCTTCCCGCAGCAACTCAATACTCGTCAATGGGTGAAATTTTAATGTGCATGCAGAAGACATCAGCAGTATCAGTTGTTTTGACGCAATTATCCCATTATCTTGAGCAATGGGGTAATAGTGTTTTGACCATCCTGGTGGCTGTGACATTTTTAGCCTTCATACCTAAGACATCAATAGCGCAGAGAGTTCGGCTTGTGCCGCTTTTTAGCGTTACCGGCGCTGATATGGACCAAAAGTTTAATCAGCCCAGCGATGTGTTCATTGACGAGAAACACAACGAGTTCTATGTCGTTGATTCGGGAAACAGGCGAGTAGTAGTATTCGATATGGATGGCTTTTATCAATATCAGTTCGCTATACCCGGTAAGTATGGTGTGCCCAGCAGTTTGGTGGTGAACAACCGGGATGAAATTTTGGTGGTGATTGATGGCAAGGTAGCTTGCTGTGACTTTCGCGGCAGTTTGCTGGAACACGTAGAGTTCGATGGATTCCCCGACGCAGAAAAAGTCAAAGTAACTCGACTAAGGATAGATAGGAAAAATAATTACTATGTCCTTGACGCTGGCAAACAGCGAGTTTTAGCCTTTGATAGCGACTGGAACTTTAAATTTGCTATTGATAAGGATGGCCTGCCCGGAGTCAAAAAAAAGATGACACCTACACCTTTGGCTTTTCATGGAAAAGAAGAGCCAATGGTGAAATCGTGGGGCATCAGCGATATTTGCGTTGATGACGATGGACTGATTTACCTCGTCGAACCTATGGCATCGTATGTGTTTGTCTTTAACGGCAAGGGCAAATATTTGCGTTCTATAGGCGAACCGGGAGCAGCTTTCAACACCTTGAGTCTTCCCAATGGCGTAACTGTAGATAGTCGAGGCAGGGTGTTAGTTGTGGATACGACAGGGCACGGCATGTTGGGTTATGATAAGAAAGGCAAATTTCTGTTCGCTCTCGGAGGCTTTGGAAATAGCACAGGACGGTTCTACTTTCCCAAGTATATCTCCGCTGATAGAGCAGGAAGAATCTATGTAGTCGAGCCATTTCTTGGGCGAATACAGGTTTTAACTGTTCCCGCAGAAGTCCCCTTCTGATTGCTTCAATCAGGAGGGGATGAAT
>CAZRLY010000207.1:0-11222 GCA_964601015.1 uncultured bacterium | reverse complement strand
GCCAATTAATGTTATTTTAGGTGTCCTTGGGGACTTTGACTCCGAAGAGATGCTTGCGAAAATTAAGGATGTCTTCAAGGAATGGGTGCCCGCAGAAATTGACTTCCCGCAAAAACCTAAAATCCCTGAAGAATATACGAAAAAAGTCGCTTTGGTGACAAAGGACGACGTCAATCAAACGAATATACGCATGGGACATATTGGATGGTTACGCAAGAACGAAGACTATCCCGCCCTTGTTGTGATGTGCCAAATTCTGGGGATTGGGTTTAGTAGTCGCCTTATGAATAGCATCCGGGTTGAAAAAGGATTGGCATATTCTGTTTGGAACAACTATGGTGCCGGTTACGATGTTCCGGGGGTATTCCTCATTGCATGTGGGACAAAGTCGGAAAGTACCGTGACGGCAATCGAAGCAATTCTAACAGAAGTCGAAAAGATGCGTGCGGAGGAGGTAAGGGATGAGGAGTTGAAACAGGCGATTGATGGCTTCATGAACTCGTCTGTTTTTGACTATGATACCAAAGGGGAAATTCTGTCACGAGCGCTCAGATACGCATACTACGACTACCCTCAAGACTTCGTTGAGCAACTCATGGCAGGAATTCGGAAAGTCACAAAAGCGGATGTCAAACGTGTCGCCAATGAGTATTTGCATCCTGATAAATTTGCGCTCATAGCGGTTGGCAAGGCAGGCGACTTCGATAAGCCGTTGAATACGTTCGGCGATGTTATGGAAGTTGACATTACCATTCCGCCGCCCCCCGCTGAACCTATCCCCGAAGCGGAGGAAGCTAATGTTATAGAGGCTAAGGCGATTCTTGCCGATGTTATCAGTAGACACGGCGGACTTGAAAATTTGAAAGCGGTAAAAAATATAGTTTCCAAAGGGCTGTTCTCCGTGAACACACCCCGTGGGGAGATGCAGATGGAGATAGAACGATACCGCGTATTCCCTGATAAAATGCGCACTGACATGGTTTTCCAGGCGATGGGGATGGAGATGAGTCAGGTTTTCGACGGTGAATCTGCCTGGATGATAACCCCTCAAGGCGTTCAACCGCTCCCTAAATCTATGGTTGAAGAATTCAGGAAGGGAGTTTTTCGAGACACTATCCAGTTGCTAACGCATCTTTCCAGCGATGACATATCCGTTCAATATCTCGGTACAAAAGATGTGAAAGAAAAGATGGCAGATGTCATATTGGTCAGCAATACCTCTGGAGATTCCTTGAAAGTATTTATTGATGAGAGTACAAAATACATCGTCAAAAAAGAATACCGGGCGATAACGGAAGAGGGCCCAGCGGACACAGAGGAATTCATTGATGACTATCGAAATGTATCCGGCGTGAAGCTCGGCTTTCACACTGTGATTCTCCGCAATGGCGAACAATATGCCGAGGTCAAACTCAACGAATTAACGATTAATGCAGATGTGGATGAATCGCTGTTTGAGAAATGAATGGATTGAAGATTGACTATTGAAGATTGAAGATTGTAAAAACCTGGCTCATGTCAAAAATAAGTGCAAGGTAGCCACCATAAACCGAGTTTCTCGGAGAAACTCGGTTTATTTGCACGATTTCTTAACATGAGCTAAAAACCTTTGTCTTTCCGAACTTCAAACGGGAGCGCAAAATATGCACTCCCGGTCATTTTTCAATCCAGACAATCTTCAATCGTTATACTTCAATCCATCCACGATATAAACCTGCTCTGTGCGCATCGGAAAACTAAGAGATTTGCTGAAGACAGCGGGGAGAATTTCCGGTACGCCCTGCCCATTTTCATTCCATCGAACAAGCCCCACTCGGTCAGTTGCGTCAAAGCCGTAGCGCGTCCCATCAAATTCCAAGGTTGTTGAGATTTCAAAGTCGCTTGTATTCAGGAAAAAAAGTACCAGACGTCCATCTTGTGCGCGCCATGCGCCTCGCTGGATGGCGGATTCTGTGACATTCCATTCACCCGCCCATTGCCAATCGGCTGTGACAGTTGGGATGTCACCGTTCAGTTGCGGCGGGCGTTCCATCTCTCCGTGCGAGAAGACGTTGCGAAAAGCGTAACGAATCTTTGCAAGACGCTTGAGGTAGTCAGCATTCTCTTTTTCATTGACGATGGGTGCGTCTATCCAGCCGAGTTGTTCGCCAAATACTAATTGTTGCGCCGCTTTCATTCGCAATGCCAAATCTTTTGTTGCGCCGCCGCGGTATGCTCGTCCGAAGAGGTGAATCTTTCCGCCATAGACGGCAGAGAATATCGGAATCTGATTGTTATACTGCCAGTGCCAGGTTAGATAGCCGTCCAAAAGGTGGATGTAAGGTTCGGCGTTACATTCAGTGGTCAAGAATTTATCCGCGCCCATTTTGGAACGCAGTTCGGTGAGCATCTGCCAATAGCCGTTGACCCACCAGTGTCCGCCTGCGAGGGGGTGTGCGTGTTTATCGTCAAAACACAGTCTCGGACCGGCGGCGGCTATCTGGTCAATATAGACGCCGTCCACGTTGTATTTTTCCTGAAGCGTGAGGACGATCTCTTGGACGGTAGACTGCCAAAATTTGGTCGTAGGACACATCGGGGCAAGTTTACGTCCTGAACCGTATTCTTCGGTATAAGTTTCCCCATCCTCGTTTTTGGTAGCATACGGAAAGGCCTTTTCTCTGAAATCCTCTGTCCCCGTATCCCAAAGACGTCCGTTGATATACGGCATCACCCACACGCCCGCCTTTTGCAACGCCAGAACGCCCTCAGCAAAATGGTCTTTTGGCGGGAAATAGTGCGGATAGCTGTGGTCGAATGGGATTTGATGCCAGTTGTACCAGTGGAAGGCAGTCGGCACATCCATATATTCGGCAAACGCTACGACTTGCTGGATATAATCAGCACTACCCCCACCGAGCGCCCACATTGCAATTTCGTCCATCCAGTCGGGCGTTTGTCTGCTAATTCGCTCTTTCCACCAGGGCGCTTCCGCCTTCACCCACTTTTTGTATATTTGCGATGCGTCAAACCAACTCCCTGTAAAAGCTGATAAGACTGCATTGCCAGGCGATTCAAAGGTATTCTTTGGGCGGTGCATGTCTGGGGCGGGGAAATCGAAGGCAAGACGCACACAGTCTTCGTTGCTTTCCACCACGATGTCCTTCGTGCTTGCGAATTTGTCGTGCATGCCAACGTACAACCCGCTTTCCGCATCATAGTGTGCCAGAAATTGCATGCTACACCAACCATTCGGGTAATTTGAGCGATAATTGACCTTTTTTTTGAGTGGCGCTTCGGCGTATTCTCCCGGGCCGCGGGGGAAAATCACAACATCATCTTCAGCCGACTCGCCGATTTGCCCAGCAGCGATGTCCGGAAAGTTGACCCGGCTGATGCCAACCGTTTCGCTCTGATTCTTCAACTGCAACGTCCAATTTGATTCAGCGTCCTCCAAAGTTACACTGCATTTTGCGGAAAATCCCTTCAGAGCAGGTTCTTCGGGCTGTTCCCAAACCAGTTCCGCACTCGTCACATTGCCATCCTCATCCTGATTCCAGTCTGCCCTACATCGTTTCCATCCATCAAGGTTTGAAAGCGAATAGGTTTCTTTATTTTGTCCGCGCAGTTGCGCTGTCCAGAGTGTCCCCTTTTCCGATAACAGTTCTCGTTCTGCTATCAGGTTAAAAAAACTCTGCAATCGGATGCCATTTTCCGAAACCTCAATGCCGACGCCGATTCTGCCGTTTTCTAACGCAAAAAAAGGCAATGGCAGTTGAGAGGTGGTGCCGTTGCTGAAGTTCTTTAGCTTTTGAAGAAGTTCTTCTGCGGGACGTAACTTACCACTTTTCATCTGCCTATCTACCACTGAAAACGCCCAAGCAAGTTGTCCACGAAATCTTCCCTGTGGTATTTTTTTATGTCCATTTTTCAATTCATGTAACAATTTTTCATAAGCGGTATACATTACAAATACCTCCATTTTATAGCATAGCATGGATGTGGTAATTCGTCAAGATAATGTCACAAAGAAAATTTTTCCACTGCGGTGAATATTTACCTGGTTGCAGGAACGCCGGAGTTGAAAAGAGCAGAGAAGCGTGGGGGAAAGTCTGTTCCCCAAGAAAGGGATGATGCAAAATACGGAAATCCCAAGTGTTGGCATGATTATTGCTAATTATCGTATCAGAAATTGCACAAATAAGGAGGTTTTAAAAATGCAAAAGCTGTTACTTACCTTGATAGCTACTTTAATACTGTTAATGTTGATAAACGTGCCGATGAATACTGCGAAAGAATGTTCAAAAAATTTATCACTTGGTAACAATCAGGATACAAACGCGTTAGCTTTAAAAAGCTCAACCCAAAGGAGTCAAAAAGTTGAAACAACATCTGATGAAATTATTACCGCCTGGGGAAGTATTAAATCCCTTTACTAAAAATCAAAAAAAGCGTTGAAGAGTCGATAACTTCAACGCTTTTTTGTATCTGCTCGAAGGCAAATTGCCTTTGAGGATTTCCCCGCATCCTACCAGCCCATGTTTTGCCATAAAGTTCGCTATCCAACCTGAAGCATCTACAAAAAAGAGACGCTGTTTTCTACGTTTTTTCGGTTTCCCTTTTTGCATTTTTGTAATGTTCTTTCAAGAAATTATCGACAGCATGCTCATGTCCATCGCTTAGAGGTTTACTAATTCTTTCTTCCAGTTCTTTTCGTGTCAGATATTCTCCATTACATAGATAGCGTTTTTCACCGGATGTTTTGTTTTTATTGTTCATTTGAATCACCTCTGGATAGCGCTCCAAAATAAATATATCAAATATTTTAGAACGTGTCAACATTTTTTCTGACCTTTTTTTCTTTTTGCGCATCTTTGCTTATGAAGGCACTGATACTTGACCGTTTTTGTTGGTCAAGGTACGAGAGAACTCGGAGGTAACGAAAATGGAATTGACCGATGAGGAATTAATTGAACGCGCAAGGGTAGGAGATGAGACAGCGTTTGGCTTTTTGGTCGATAAGTACAAGGGCGCTGTTCATGCTTTGGCGTATCGCAAGTTGGGGGATTATCACGAAGCGGAGGACATCACACAGGAAGCGTTTCTGCGGGCATACCAAAAACTATCGACGCTCAGAGAACGGACAAACAGGACTGGGTTCAAGAAATACGCTATGTCGGATAAGCACGGCAAATTTACGATTAGCGGACTCAACCCAGGGCAAAAACTGTCATTGAAAGCCAAACAAGAAGAATTACACTTGAGGGGGAGCGTGGACATAGAAGCGCAACCGGGTGCTGAAGTGGAACTTCTGCTTGAAGAATACGAAACTATTAGCGTTTTTGGACGAGTAACTGCCCCAAAAGGAAAGCCGATAGCCGGGGCAAACAATTGCAGCATGGCATAAAATGATTTTTCCTATTGACGTGAGACGGAGGTTATGGTAACATTTTAGGTAAAATCTAAAACCTCTGGAGGTTAGAAGAATGACACGATTAACAGTGCTTTGCATCAGTTTTATCGTTGTTAGTTTGATGTTTGTGGGCGTAACTGATGCCAAAATAGACCAAAAATCCGTTATGGGGATGTGGCTCTTTGACCAAGAAAATAATGTTGCCATAGATACCTCGGACAATGGTAATGATGGCAACGTTGAAGGTACGCTTGAGTGGGTTGACAAAGGGAAGTTCAATGGAGGGCTATATTTTGATAATGCAGATGACCAAGATGTTGTAAAGGTGGATATGCTCATTGATTATGATGAAATTACAGTCATGGTTTGGTTCAAAGACCAAAATTCACCAGTTCGTCCAAGAGTAGTTTCAAATGAACACACAGATGTATCTTTGACTGGCTTCCAACTTGAGTATGATAATTCAGGCGGCAGTAGTTTTTTTGATGTAGGAACTGGAGCTCGTGGTGTCGCAAGTTTTAGTTTTAAACCCGATGTGGACATCTGGTATCATTATGCTGGCACTTATGATGGTTCAAAAGTAAAAGCATATATAGATGGCGAATTAAAGGGAGAAGGAAGTGCATCTGGTGCTATAAAAAAGACAGGCATTCCAGTTCACATTGGGGTATCTACATATG
This sequence comes from uncultured bacterium, assembly GCA_964601015.1. Lineage (GTDB taxonomy): Bacteria > Poribacteria > WGA-4E > DTYX01 > CAZRLY01 > CAZRLY01. The sequence goes on along the minus strand of CAZRLY010000207.1, from coordinate 5,150 downwards.
CAAAAAGTGATGGATTAACAGGTGTCCTTGATGAAGTTGCTATATTCAATGTTGCTCTAACTGAGAGTGATATTAAGGACGTTATAGAAAATGGTTTAGAGGTAGCTACTGGTTTTGCTGCCGTTTCCCCTTCAGGCAAATTAGCCACAACCTGGGCAGAAATAAAGAAGTAGTCTCCACAAAGCCCCAATGCTTCTGGTATTGGGGCTTTTTATAAGAGCAATTGAGTTTTTTCAGCCAGTGAAGGATGGTAACAAATTGAACAAAAAAGATAAATTGCAACTAAACGAATCACTAAAATTGTATGAGCGCGCCGTCCAGATTATTCCGGGCGCATCTCAGACGAACAGCAAACGCCCGCAGGGCTACGCACCCGGCGCTTTTCCAATCTATTTGGACCGCGGCAAAGGTTGTCGAGTTTGGGATGTGGACGATAATGAATACATTGACTACATTATGGCGCTGGGCCCGATTAATCTCGGCTATGCTTACCCAAGGGTGAACGAAGCCGTCCAGGAACAGTTGGAGAAGGCTACCATCGTGAGTTTACTAAATCCTTTAGAGGTAGAACTCGCCGAAGAGATTATTAAGGCCGTGCCGTGTGCGGAGATGGTACGGTTTATGAAAAGCGGTGCTGAAGTGACTTCCGCGTGTGTTCGTGTCGCTCGCGCATATACGGAAAGGGAAAAAGTATTGCACTGCGGCTATCACGGCTGGCACGATACCTTTACAGCAGGTTCGTCCAATACAAAGGGTGTGCCGCAGGCTTTGCGCGGCTTTATCCGTTCCTTCCCCTACAACAATCTCGAAAGGCTCTCTGACATCTTGAAGGAGGAGGGAGGCAACATCGCCTGTATCATCATGGAAGCGCGCACGCCGCCGGTTAAGGGATTTTTGGAGGGCGTCCGAAAATTAGCTGACAAATACAACATCGTGCTGATTTTCGATGAGATAGTTACGGGATTTCGTTTGGCGTTAGGAGGCGCGCAGGAATACCACGGCGTAACGCCCGATTTAGCGGCATTCGCGAAGGGCATGTCAAACGGTTTGCCGCTGGGCGCGTTCGTTGGCAAAAAGGACATCATGCACATCGCCGAAGATTTGCTCATCTCCACCACTTACGGCAACGAGGCGTTATCGCTTGCCGCGGGCATAGCTACAATCCGTGAACTGAGAGAACAAAACGTCTTTGAACACACATGGAAGATGGGACAAAAGTTGATGGACAGTTGGCTCAAACTTGGAGATGAATTGAAATTACCCCTGACGGTGAGTGGTTTTTCTCCCATCGGCGCATTCGATTTTCGCTTCGATGACGCTAAATTGAAGCAGCACGTCTGGACGTTGTTCCTTCAGGAAGCGGCACTGCGCGGTGTGTTGTTCAGGCGGGGAGGCTTGAATTTCATCAGCTTTTCGCACAAAGAGGAAGATATTCAATTTACGTTGGAGGTATGCGGCGAGGTTTTGGCTATCATAAAGGATGCGCTGGAAAAAGGCGATGTCGCTTCAAGGCTGCGAACACAGGACATTAAACCGAGCTTTCGGCAGTTTTGAAACCGGACAACCACTTTGGAGTTCAACGATTCAATCGTTGAACAAGCAATGACTGAGTCATTGCACTCCAAAGCCTTTTGCAATGACTTAGTCATTGCACTCCTGAGCCATCTGCAATAACTAAGTCATTGCGCTCCAAAGTAATATTAATCGCCATCCTGTTTTTTCTCTTCGCTTACATCTTTTGCGCATCGAAAACCGAAGTTGTGATTTCTGAACGTCGGAATCTCCTCACTGCGGGCTGAACACCTAAGTTTATCCTCGTCGCTTGACCACGAACCTCCGCGAAGTACGCGGTTCATGCCCGATTCAGGCCCTTTTGGGTTGTGCCTTGAGCTTACTTTGTAATAGTCATTGCTGTGCCAATCTGCACACCATTCCCATGCGTTGCCCGCCATATCGTATAAACCGTAGCCATTCGAAGGGTAACTGCCCACAGGTAGGAGCCCATTGTGTTTATTCCCGTAGTTGCATCTTTCATCCGGTTGCTCATTTCCCCAGGGATACGTCTTTCCAACCAATCCCCCCCTAACGGCTTTCTCCCACTCAGCTTCTGTTGGCAGCCTCTTGCCAACCCACTTCGCGTAAGCATTGGCATCTTCCCAGGAAACGCCAACGGCGGGGTGTAAATCCATCAGCGCTAATTTTTTTACCCAGTCGGGCAGAGGACGGCCGGTCGCTTGCGCAAACCTTTTGTATTGCCCCATCGTAACCTCGTATTTGTCTATCATGAAAGCGTCCAGATGTATAGGATGGACGGGGCGTTCGTGGTAGTATTTTTCATTGTTCCCCATGAGAAATTCGCCAGTGGGAATCAGCACCATCTCGTCAACGTTGATAACCTCGCCTGGTGTTATTTTGTGTGCGATTTGCCCCTCGACTATATGCTGTGATACATCAATGACAAATGGTTCCACCCACAAATATTTTACATCATGGCACATACCGTTTATCAAAAGGATAAGTGGGATTCGATTGGCATTCATTTCCGTTTTATTGATGTGGACATCAAAATCCCCCCTAACCCCCCTTTGGAAAAGGGGGGAAGGGGGGATTTTGACAACGCTGGTTTGGAGGTTGCTGCCATCAATGTGTGCGTATTTGAGCGTATTCTGTGGGATGTTTACGAAACTGGCGTCGCAATTCAATGTGGCGTTGATGTCAAAGATAGGTGAAATTCCTGCGTTTGTGATGTCCAGATGGAATTTGATTTTCTCAGAAGGTTTGAGCAATCCGTCTGCATCTTTTTCGCTGGGTATGTAGTTGCTGACGGAGACATTGCTGAACTTAATCGGCCCAACATTGTAGACGGTAATAAAAAAAGATTCGTGGAATTCACCGACACCATCACCGTGAATAGACAGTCTGAAGGGAATTTTGTAACCATCGGGACACGCTGGACTGATGCTCAACAGATATGGATTCTGGGGCAAGGCTGTTTGACCAGTTGGAATTTTACCGTAAAAGGCCTCGTATACGCCAATGGTTACAAATTCGTCCTCTGTGTCGAGCAATCCAGAAGCATTTGAACAATCAGTTTTGCCCGTATTTTTGACGGAAATCCGCAGGCTGATATCTTCACCAGCGTCTATTGCTTGATTTTGATGTCCCGATATTCCGCGGTCGAAAACCATTGTAACTTTGTCCATCCGAATTGCATTGACGCTGTTTTTGACTTTTAGCTGCCTATCAATTGTCACTTCATCGTACATGAGTTCGGGGTTATTCTGCATGTCAGCATAGATAAACAACTTTATCATGAGCGACTCGCGCTTGTCTTTGCCCAGCATCAGGGCAACCAACAAACTCCTGTTTTGCAATATGCCAACGATGCGTCGGAGAATCTGTTCCTGACTCATCTGACCGCTTCTGATTTGGGCATAAGCTCTCGCTACACGTTTGAAGGTTTCCTTCATTAGCGCAAGCCTCTCAGGAGAGATGTTTGTCGTAGCAGTTTTGTTGTAACTAAGGGTGTAGGTATCCAGCGCGTAGTCAATAGTTTCATTGAGTTTACTTTCGCCTTTTGAAAGTTTGTCCAATTGGCGTTGTACTTTTTCGTAATCTGAACCGTAAGCAAAATTTACGGCGAATAGTATGAGCATTATAAATGCCAAAATACGATTAAACATTTTTATTTCCTCTGGGAGCGTGAAAAAACGTGAAGCGGAAAGCGGAGAGCGATACGCCCTACGATAAAAGGATGTTGGTTTCGACGTCATCTTTCCGCTCTACGCTCCACGCTCCACGCTTTCCGCTCTACGCTTCAATTGACTACCTTCAAACATACCGGTGCCGGCACTTTGGCCACGCAACCAGTTGGCGTGAGCTTGCCCGTCTGCTGTTCGATGCGAAATGTTACGATGGTGTCGGTACTCTGATTGGCTGCCAATAGGAAGGTTCCCGTTGGGTCAATTGCAAAGCCTCGCGGGGTTTTGCCCTGTGTTAGCTCATGGCCGACATAAGTGAGTTTACCAGTGTCCTCGTCGATTGCGAAAATCACGATGCTGTCATGCCCGCGATTGGAACCATAGACGAACTTTCCCGACGGGGAAACATGCACATCCGCACAGTAACTTGTGTCTTCAAAGTCCCCAAGAAGCGTAGGGACGGTTTGTACCTCTTTGAGCGTACCATTTATTTCATCATAAGTAAATGCAACGAACGTGTTGTCGAGTTCATTGATTAGATAGGCGTATCTGCCGTTAGGGTGGAAAGCGAAATGTCGTGGCCCAGCCCCGGCTTTAACCTGACAAAATGGCTCGTCGTTGGGTATTAACTTTCCCTTGGTCAAATCAAGCTGGTAAACCATGATTTTATCAAGCCCCAAATCAGCTACGAAAGCGTAGCGATTGGTTGGGCCCAGTATGACGGAATGAGCATGAGGGCCTTCCTGCCGCTGAGGGTTGACACTTTTACCTTGATGCTGAACAAAATCGGTCGCTTCCCCCAACTGCCCGTCGTCCTGTATGGGAAGGACGGACACACTACCTCCTCCATAATTCGCCACAAGAACAAATTGACCCGTCTTATCAACACTTAAATAACATGGCCCGGTTCCATGCGAGGGTTGCTGATTTAAATAGGTCAATTCCCCTGTTTTCTCCTCAATGGAGAAAGCGCTCACAGCCCCGCTTGGCTTACCAGCAAACTCCCCAATTTCGTTGACCGCGTAGAGATAGCGTTGTTGGGGATGGATGGCCAAAAAGGAGGGATTGTCCACTCCCGTAGCTTTACTGACGAGTTCCATGGCACCGGAAAATAGGTCAATACGATAGACGTAAATCCCTTCACTCTCGCCATGAGTGTAGGTACCAACGTAAACAAGGGTATCTTCATTATTCTGTTTAGTCTTCATGTTTTGTTACCTCCGTTAATTATTGATGGTTGACACAATACGCAAACTTGACTCTCGGCAACATCGTCAATTTTCTTTCTGTTCTTCCAATTCTTCCAGTCTTTTCCTGAGTTCTTCGGCAGCGAGCCCGGCAAGTATTTCTTCAGCAGTGAGTCCGGTAAGTCTTTCTTCAGCAGTGAGTCCGGCAAGTCTTTCTTCGGCAGTGAGCCCGGTAAGTCTTTCTTCAGCAGTGAGTCCGGCA